>DAHVFG010000187.1:0-2980 GCA_027317125.1 Chloroflexota bacterium
AAGTATGCGCTGGCCGCGCTTCCCAGTCCCCCCAGGGCTGCTATGGAGAAAACCACAGCAGCGATTAAAAGCCATCTACGTCTCGACATTATGTCTCCTTCCTTTCTGATACTGTTGCCTTGCTCAACATCGTTCGGTTGCCCCGCATAGTCTAATGACCCCCTTAAATCGGTTTATCTCGGTCACGCAAAGCTATCCAGCCCGGTGGCAGGAGCTTGCATTACGTCGAGATTATGAAGTCAGTCAGTGACATGGGAACCAGATATTGGCCGCTTATGGCCACTTGCGGGGAGTATCGCCCGTAACTCCGTACCACCTCCTCTCAGACCGTTTCGAGGCCTTTATAAGAATCAGGTAAATTCAGGAAGTGCGATATGTTGGCCTGCACTCTGCGCGCGCCGAGGCAGTTGGAGCGTACAAAAGTATGCGTCTCGGGTGCAGGAGCCAAGTGGGCTTATTATAGACCTCTATCAGGCGTTTGTCAACGGGTTCGCAGATTGTCAGCAGGGGATTACATCTAATATTGAAGCAGCAATGGAAGGCGAGGAATGGCAAGCTAGGAGCGCCCCGGCAGTTCTCTGTGCATTCATCGATCATGGGCGCTCAAACGCGGTTTCGTCTCTTCAGGATCACCAGCTTGCCGTCGCACAAGGTCCGAAGGCTTGCCACGTTTACTTGCAGGTTGCCCGAGGTAAGCTGGTTAATAGCAGCGTGCTCTTGCTGGAGCCTGACGGCCCCAAGATGGCGACGAACTGCCCTACTCGATAGTCATCAAGGTGTCTACCTGCCGCCAGTCGTCGCTCGCATAAAACCGCGTCGAGCGCAACCTTGCTGCGGAGGCGATATTCACAGTCATAGTCACCAATTCTTGCTTGCTTACTGCTGCATAGAGTTGGCATCGAGATATTTACCCTCACGTATGGGGCGGGGCTATCCAACCCAGCTAGCGTGGGCCCGGCAACAGGTTCGATACGCCCAGGCGGCGGGCAAGAGGCTTATACCGTGACGGACTTTGCTGTTGGGGTCGTATGAAGCGGTACCCGAATAATCTCCCACTTGCTCCCTTATTAATCTCTCAGGCAGCAAGCTGCTGCCTACCACCTCTTCTTACCTTAGCACAAGCACCGGTGAGTTCCAGGGCATCAGAGCGGTATTACTTGCAGCTGCCTTACAGGATGTAAGCTGCTAAGGAAGGTTATGATGTTAGCAGCCCACTCCTTATCTCTCTATCGTCATCCCTTGGCGGCCTGGCTGGCCTGGGATAGCCAGGCCGCCAAGGGATGAACAGTTACCCAGTTACCCAGTACGTAAGTGTTCAGGGTAGGGGTGCAGGGGCCTTGCCCCTGAGGGGGTGCAGGGGTGTCCCCTGATACTCACAAGGCGGAAAGGCCCACTCTCCCATGAAGGGAGAGGGGCTGGGGTGAGGGCGCACTGGCGCATCGGCGCACGGGCCCACCGCAGATACCTCTTGAAGATTGCTCTACCCCAACTCTGAACATTTACCCCAGTACGTGCAGTTGCGGCTGCCGGAGCCTTTGTGCTATATTTAGCCTATCTTACAGCCTGCTAATATGCTTTGTGCAAAAGTGGGTGAGGCACCGCAACAATGTCGATAGACCCAGCTTCCAATCACTCCGAAGAACCCAGCCCGCAGGCGCAGATTGATAGCTCAGAAGGCGAGGTCGAAGCGCAACCTGGCGCTCTCCGCGCCGAGCCTCAGGATACCGTCGTCACCAAGTCGGGGTCCAGCACAATCCCTTTACCGGAGCTGGGCGGCCAACTACTCGCTGTGCTGCCTGAGGGCACGATGGTAAATAGCCGCTATGAGGTCGTTACTCTCCTCAGCAACCAGCGCGACGCCAACAGCTACCGGGTGATTGACCACGAAGGCTACAGGCGGTGCTGGGCCTGCGGGTCGTCCAGCTCTATGCCCGGTGACACTTACTGCGTGGAGTGCGGCGCACAGCTGACGGGCCGCTACTATCGCCTGCAAGAGTTCGCTACCTCAGTGGATCAGGCGGGGCAGAGCGTACTGCCTCCCATCCCTTTTATAATCCTCGATAACGAGCTGCCGAGCGTAGCCCATGTCTACGACACCTTTCAGTCCCCGGAGATAGAGCGCGCATACGTAGTCTGGGAAGAAGTGTACGGGCGCCCCCTCTCGTCGTGGCTGCCCGGCGCACCGCCGCCTGAGCTAACATCGGGTATGGGTGGCACACAGTCGGGGCACCTTGCTATCGCGGAGGAGCCTTCCGAGGAGCAGTGTCTGTCGTGGCTGACGCAAGCCGCCGAATTGCTCGAAAAAGTGCACAAAGAAGGGCTTTCAGGATGCAATCTCGAGCTGGACAATTTGCTGGTGCAGCCCGGCGACCGCCTGGTGATGATTGATCCTTCCGCTTGCCGCGAGGGATCGAGCAGAGAAGGAAACGCAGAGCAGACAGCACGAGCCGCCGAGGTGCGTAACCTCGCGGGGCAGCTTGAGGAGTGGTTCCTGGCAGTGCGCAAAGAAGATAGCGCCGCTGTGATGTCAACCGAGTCGCGCCCGCTCAACGACAGTGCCCTGATGGTGGGGGCCGACGAAGTAACCGGGCCTTTGGGTACAGCGCTGAACCCGGCAAGGCTTCTCTCGAAAGCCAAAGAAGGGGCATACCCGGAGGCGGAGAGCTTTGCCGCCGCGCTGCGCGAGCTATACGAGTCGAGCAAGCCGCTCAACAATCTGCTGCTCTGGAGCGGGCGCGCCACCAACCTGGGTCGCGTGCGCAAGATCAACGAAGACAGCCTGCTCACCCTCGAAGGCACTGTGCTTGAGCACGAAGGCAACTTGCCTGTGGCTCTCTTTGTGATAGCCGATGGCATGGGGGGCCACCAGAGCGGCGAAGTGGCCTCCGCTATAGCAGCGCGCACCATAGGTGGCATGGTCAACACGGCACTGCTTGGGCCTTTACTGTCGGGCGATCCTGTAGCCCACGATGTGCGAACA
>DAHVFG010000188.1:0-2851 GCA_027317125.1 Chloroflexota bacterium
GTTACAACCTACGACCCGATGGTGAGGGTACTGAAACGACCTTACCGCCGCCTCATAGCTCACCTCATGCAGATGTTACAACCTACGACCCGATGGTGAGGGTACTGAAACTTGCGGCCGTGAAGCAGCGTGCCTTTCGCTTTGGGGGGTTACAACCTACGACCCGATGGTGAGGGTACTGAAACGCCTGCTTGCGTGTGTAGCGTTGCAGCATAGCAGGGTGTTACAACCTACGACCCGATGGTGAGGGTACTGAAACTGATACTGCCCCCCACAGGGCATTGAATATCCCAACGTTACAACCTACGACCCGATGGTGAGGGTACTGAAACTGTGCTGGCCCGCGACGGTTTTGGGCTGCCACAGTTGTTACAACCTACGACCCGATGGTGAGGGTACTGAAACAAACCCTGACTCAATAGAGTCACCCTCTACCGGTACCCGTTACAACCTACGACCCGATGGTGAGGGTACTGAAACCTGGTGGCCCAGGTGCCGCATCGGGCACGTCGGCCCCTCCGTTACAACCTACGACCCGATGGTGAGGGTACTGAAACATATCGTGGCGGCGTGCGACCCACTCGTTTTCGGTGGCGGTTACAACCTACGACCCGATGGTGAGGGTACTGAAACCTTTGAGGGTGTTCGCCTTGGCTCCAAGCACCTGCGTTACAACCTACGACCCGATGGTGAGGGTACTGAAACCGGAGCGGTCAATCAAGACGTTGGCAGACCTAACAGGTTACAACCTACGACCCGATGGTGAGGGTACTGAAACAGTTTAGCTGGGACAGCCTCGACCCAGATGCGATTGGAGTTACAACCTACGACCCGATGGTGAGGGTACTGAAACGCTCAATCATGCCTCTACCTCCTGCTTTTGCCTTTCAGTTACAACCTACGACCCGATGGTGAGGGTACTGAAACTTTGAGTATCGTGACGACGGCGGGAAGGCGGCCTTCGCTGGTTACAACCTACGACCCGATGGTGAGGGTACTGAAACCTTGCTCGTCGCGGATCATCTTTGAAAGTCCCATGGTTACAACCTACGACCCGATGGTGAGGGTACTGAAACCCTATGCTGCGGCCTGTGATGCCGCCTATGCTGCGGCCGTTACAACCTACGACCCGATGGTGAGGGTACTGAAACATTGACTAGCGCGGGGTGATAGTGTATAAACAGCTATGTTACAACCTACGACCCGATGGTGAGGGTACTGAAACTGGGGTATTACTGTATCCCCCTTGTATATTCAATGGGTTACAACCTACGACCCGATGGTGAGGGTACTGAAACCAATACAGCAGGCAACGACGACCCTGCTTACTGGAAGTTACAACCTACGACCCGATGGTGAGGGTACTGAAACCCGCGTCCGCTGCCTGCACCACCTTGGCCTGCTGCTGTTACAACCTACGACCCGATGGTGAGGGTACTGAAACGACAGGCCTTGCGTCGAGAGGGTATTGAGCAAGTTCTTGTTACAACCTACGACCCGATGGTGAGGGTACTGAAACTTCTATTCATACCTCCGTACTATTCTAGGTACCACGACCATGTTACAACCTACGACCCGATGGTGAGGGTACTGAAACAATTGTCCATAGCAGGACCGAGTATCGCGTACTTACCGTTACAACCTACGACCCGATGGTGAGGGTACTGAAACACAGCCGAGGTCAGGTCGGGGGATATATACGATGATGTTACAACCTACGACCCGATGGTGAGGGTACTGAAACCTATCAAGGTGAATAATACTACCAGCACACTCAACGGGTTACAACCTACGACCCGATGGTGAGGGTACTGAAACCTCGATCATAGTGTTTGTTAGCGCAGTGACTAGTGCAGCAGTTACAACCTACGACCCGATGGTGAGGGTACTGAAACCGTCGAGATAACGATGCAGGACTGATAACTCCCACTCGTTACAACCTACGACCCGATGGTGAGGGTACTGAAACTCCGTATGAAGGTCTCACGCCAGAGGGGGCGCGATTGTTACAACCTACGACCCGATGGTGAGGGTACTGAAACCTACGGGTATCGCCACAGCCGTGCGAATCGATAAAGACGGTTACAACCTACGACCCGATGGTGAGGGTACTGAAACGCCGCCAGGCACACCGCC
The DNA here is from genome assembly GCA_027317125.1 of Chloroflexota bacterium. Classification (GTDB taxonomy): domain Bacteria; phylum Chloroflexota; class Chloroflexia; order QHBQ01; family JADMIH01; genus JADMIH01. Next base: position 2,137 of record DAHVFG010000188.1, read on the forward strand.
GAAGAGCGACGAGTTCGGGGTTACAACCTACGACCCGATGGTGAGGGTACTGAAACCTCACCCATAAGTCTTATCGCCTGGCTCCTGGCCGCAGGTTACAACCTACGACCCGATGGTGAGGGTACTGAAACCTATTCCGGAGCGAGAACCCGCCCGTGCCCGGGCCAGGTTACAACCTACGACCCGATGGTGAGGGTACTGAAACCAAGTGGCGCGACTGGGCGCTGCGGGAGATCGGCACGGTTACAACCTACGACCCGATGGTGAGGGTACTGAAACCGGGCTCCGGCGGACCGCCACGCCCTGCCTGGTCCCAGGTTACAACCTACGACCCGATGGTGAGGGTACTGAAACCTATCTGGGGAGTTACGACCTATCAGTAATGGAGCCCGCCAGTTACAACCTACGACCCGATGGTGAGGGTACTGAAACCACACCGTAGGGATAGCTAGCTGTATGTCATTCGGGGTTACAACCTACGACCCGATGGTGAGGGTACTGAAACCGGTAAAGGCGTTGCTGAAACAGCATCCGGACACGACAGGTTACAACCTACGACCCGATGGTGAGGGTACTGAAACCTCCCGCATAGCGCAAGCGACATCCTCTACTGCCAACGTTACAACCTACGACCCGATGGTGAGGGTACTGAAACTTGTGGGCTATCTGGTAAAGGTACTACTGCCCCAGGTGTTACAACCTACGACCCGATGGT
>DAHVFG010000189.1:0-2810 GCA_027317125.1 Chloroflexota bacterium
GGTTATGGTGGGTGTGCCGCAGGACATCGCCTCCAGAGGAGGCAGCCCGAATCCTTCATAAAGGGAAGGATAACAAAAAAGAGTAGCGCCTGTGTAGAGTGCGGGCAAATCGCTGTCGGGTACGTAGCCTGTGAAGCGAACGCGCTCCTGGAGGCCGAGCCTCTTTACAGTTGCTTCAACCTCCGAGCCGCGCCATGTGCTGCGGCCTACTATAGCAAGCACCGTCTCAGCTTCTTCAGCCGACGCGCTGAACGCCTCTATAAGCCGGGGCAGGTTCTTGCGCGGTTGGACATTTCCCACAGCCAGCACATATCTCTCAGGCAGGTTATAAGCAGCACGTACTCTCGTAACCTCACTTTGGGGTTGAGGCGTGTACTGCGGCCCGGCAGCCGCCGGAGTTACTGTAACACGCTCAGGAGGCACACGGTAGAAGCCGATAACATCTCTACGTGCGCACTCAGAGAGTGTTATCACGCGTGCCGCATGGCGAACGCTAGGCCCCACAAGTAACCTGAGTATGAGGCGCACCCTCGGTGAGAAGAACTCAGGGAAGATACGATAAGAAACATCGTGAACTGACAAAACAACCGGGCAGGAGGCGCGAGGAGAGGCTATATATGTCATGTGTAGCAGGCTCACGTTATCCTCCCGAACGAGGCGCGGGTAGAGCCGGGGAATGCGCACAAAAGAAGGCACATCGGCGAAAGGGCGAGTAGAAATGCCAGGTGCGGATTTGAGCGCGCCCGCAACGGCTTCGGGGTGTGGTGTGTAAAGGCGATATTCGTAGCCACCGAGCCTCCCCAGAGCCGCGCCAAGCTCGACAATATAGGTCTCGTTACCCGTCTCGCGCGTGCCGATCATATGCCCATCGAGGGCGATTGTGGTCACGAGATGCTACGGCCCTGGCGGCTCATGGCTGCTTTGAGTTGAGATGCGGGCCGGGTCATAGACGGGTAGTCGCTCCATCGGTAAATAACAACAAAGGCCATCTGCAAACATTGGCTCAAAAGCAACAACGGAGACTAATAAGCGCCTTTGCCTGACACTACTACAGCGATTGTCTTCCAGAGGATGCGTAGGTCGAGCCAGAGCGAATAGTTCTGTATGTAATAGAGGTCTTGCTCGGTGTTGAGATGCATCGGCACATCGCTGCGCCCGTTGACCTGCCACCAGCCGGTTATACCCTGCGGCACGGCGAAGCGCTTGCGCTGGTAGGGCTCATACAGCGCTACCATCCAGGGCAGCTCAGGTCGCGGCCCTACCATGCTCATCCGCCCGGTAAGCACGTTGAACAGCTGGGGAAGCTCGTCAATGCTGGTGTGCCTGATAAAGCGGCCAACACGCGTAACACGCGGATCCTCCGGCGTTTTGTGGATGAGGTCGCCTTTGTCATCTAAGCGCACTACGGCGTGCTGCATCTGGTCGGCGTTGACTACCATCGAGCGAAACTTCCACATCCAGAAGAGCTTGCCGTTCTCGCCCACCCGCTGCGCTTTGTAGAGCACAGGCCCGCCATCCTCCAGCTTTATAGCTATCGCGGTGGCAACCAGTACAGGCGACATTATAATCAGGGCGAGGGTAGATATAAGCATATCCATCAACCTCTTCGCCAGGCGCTGCACGCCGTCAATCGCAGGGTCTCGCAGACCTATAAGGAGTATTCCCCCTACACTCTCCACGCTGGCATTATGGAAGGCCAGATCAATAAGGTCAGGTACTACACGTATCCGCACAGGCTGTTCGTAGAGCATCGCCACCAGGTTGACAAGCTGGTGCTGTGCGTGCAAGGGAAGGGCGATCAGCACCTCATCCACATCGTACTTTGCGACCGCCTCAGCCGTCTCTTTGAGCGCACCAAGCACAGGCAGCCCTTCTATCTGCTTGCCTTGCACATTCGGATCGTCGTCGAGGAAGCCTACGAGCTGCATCCCCGGCCACCTGCGCTGCCTGAACTCCCGAACTATATCTGTGCCAAGCTTGGTGGCTCCCACAATCAAAATGCGGGAGATAGTGTCCGGGTGGTGCTCACGCGTTTTGTGCCACACACGCAACAGCCAGCGATAACCCACCAGGAGGGAAGTGGAGATGAGAAAGAAGTAGAGAAAGGCGAGCCTCGGCAGATTCAGGTTGATCAGGTAGAGCACGCCCGTCAACAGCAGGGAAAGCAGCACTGTGCCCATGACCACGTGCTGAAGCTCATCTATCCAGCGGATCACACGCCGGGCGCTATAGACAGACATGCTGGCGAAGCAGGCGATGGCAAGAAGCCCCACACCGATGTGCAACTCGAGTCTGAGGTTTTGCACTTCGGCTTGCGGCCACACGATGCCGATGATCGGCACCTTGTAGCGCAACGCCATTGCCACGAGCAAAGCGAGTTGCACAAGCGCGCTGTCAATCAGCACCAGCAGCGCTATGTAGTTGGTGTTGAACCTTTTAAACATCGCTATGCGCCTTTTGCCCCCTTTCCAGAGCTAAGTATATGTCTTGTCACCGCCAAAATCAACTACGTGCGTAAGTGTAAATGTTCAGAGTAAGGGTGGAGCAATCCTCAAGGGGTGTCTGTGATTGCGGCCCGCCACCCGCGCTCACCTACCCTCACCCCCAAACCCCCTCTCCCATGAAGGGAGAGGGGGCTTTATCTGGGGAGTATATCTCCCATGAAGGGAGAGGGGGCTAAGCTAGCCCCTCCACCCTTAGTCTGAACTCTTACGCGTAAGTGTAAATGTTCAGACTAAGGGTGGAGCAATCCTCAAGGGGTATACGCGGCGGCGTGCCCCCAACTACCCCCACCCCATGCCCCTCTTCCC
>DAHVFG010000018.1:0-36296 GCA_027317125.1 Chloroflexota bacterium
GGCTATGGATATTTCAAGGACGTCTTTGACGCCGACTGGAACACGGGGTATATCCCTTGCGGTTCAGCCACTGCTACCGCCACAGTTACGCCTGGCGGCCCAACATCTACACCGACCCTTACCGCAACAGGTACTCCACCCACTGCCACCGCCACAAATACCTCAGTGCCTACCCCAAGTTGCAATGCGCTTGTGAATGGCGACTTCGAGACGGGCCAGCTTGCGCCCTGGGTAACCACCACCCCAGGAGTCGTCGCCACCATCGACGACACCCTCCCGCACAACGGTGACTACTCGGTGGCGATCACCCATAGCTTTACAGCAACCGGTGGCGGCTCACAGGGTATTCAGCAGGCCATAACAGGTATAGTCGGCGGGCAGGCCTACCTCGTTCAGGGTTACGTCTACAGGCCCGACAACAACATCCAGTCCGCGCGCGTTCGCGTCGCATGGTATAACTGCCCGGATTTTGCCTGCTCTCAAGAGAGCACAAGTGACGTCTTTGCCGGCAATCGTGGCGTGGCAGGTTGGCAGTTCTTCAGCGGAAGCGTCAACGCCCCCGCCGATGCTGTGGCCGCTCGCTACCGCCTCATCTTTTATAACGCCACCGCTGTCGCCTCCACTATCCGCTTCGATGACCTTGTACTGGCCTGCCCCACCGTATATACCCCCACCGCGACGAGCACAGCCTCTGATACTCCTACCGAAACCGCTACCGCAGGCCCAACCGACACCTCGGTGCCCACCGAAACGCCTTCATCTACTGTCACGGATACTTACACTCCGGTGCCGCCTACTAACACACCCACTCAACTCCCCTCGGAGACGCCGACGCAGACAGCAACATCCACTCCTACCCTGACGAGTACAGCCATTCCAACAAACACGAGCACCTCTACCGCTACCAGCAGCCCCACTCAAACGCCCAGTAATACGCAAACTCAAACCCCAACAGCTACAGCCACTCTCACCTCAACGCCAACGAACACACCCACGCAAACAGCCGTGCCTACACTAACCAGCACCTCAACAGCCCCTCCCACACCTTCTAACACCCCCTCGGCAACAGCCACGGTTACCCTGACACCTTCTAACACCCCAACGCAAACCAATACTGCCACTGTCACACGCACGCCAACCAATAGCCCAACCATGACCACGACCGCGCTCTCAGCTACTTCCACCGCAACAGCAAGCGCAACAGCAAGCGCAACCCAAACAGGCACATCGACCAGCACAGGTACCCCCACAGCCACCTCTAGCGCAACGCCAAGCGCGACGCAAACAGCTACGCCCACAGCTAGCCCTACTCTCCCGCCACCAAGCCCCACCGTGACCCTGACGAGCACGGCGAGTGCCACACAAACAGGCACCGCAACAAGCACAGCTACGTTCACAGCTAGCCCTACTCTCCAGCCACCGACCGACACGGCCACCATTCAAGCGCCCACATCAACCTCTACCGCAACCACCCCACCCACCGCCACATTGACCGGCACCGCGAGCGTGACGCCGCTTCCTCCGACCGCTACAGCGACGGCGGCGCTCCCCACGAGCACTCACACCGCAGTGAGCACCGCTACAGAGACTGCCACATTAACTTCTACCACGCAAAGTACAGTCACCACCCTTCCTACCTCTACCCTGACGGCAATCGCCACCACCACCACGCAGGTGACCAGCACTATCACTTCTACAGGCACAGCAACGGGCACAGCAACAGAAACGGCCACCGTTGGCGCGGCCGGGACGGCAACCACGACGGCTACTACGCCTCCTGCTGCAACTCCCACAGCGCACGCGACCGAGTCGCCGACCGGCACAGCTATCCAGGCCACGCCCACCGCAGGCGAAACCGTAACCCTGACCTCCACACCCACAGGCACAGTCTGCCTGATAGTCTTCGAGGACGTACCTCAGTCTAACGTCTTCTATCCATATGTGGAGTGCCTGGCCTGTCGCGGCATCATCTCAGGCTACGAGTGCGGTGGCCCGGCTGAGCCTTGCGATACAAACAACGACCCTTACTTCAGGCCAAACAACAACGTTACGCGGTCGCAAATTGCCAAGATCGTGGCAAACGCCGCGGGCTTCATGGAAGACCCGGGGCAGCAAATCTACCAGGATGTCACCCCTGCTAACCCCTTCTACAGCTACGTTAATCGCCTAACTGATAGGGGTGCGATGGGCGGGTACCCCTGCGGGCAAAATACCGCAGAGCCATGCATCTTGCCCGAAAATCGCCCCTACTTCCGGCCATTTGCCACCGCCACACGCGGTCAACTGGCAAAGATCGTGAGCAACACCGCCAACATTTCTGATGATCCTGGTGCACAGCTCTTTGAAGATGTAGCCACCGATAATCCCTTCTATATATGGATCAACCGGCTAACGCGCAGGGGCGCGATGGGCGGCTACAATTGCGGCTTGGCGGGTGAGCCATGCGTGCCACCCTCGAACAGGCCCTACTTCCGGCCCTTCAACAATGTGACAAGAGGTCAGACCTCAAAGATCGTAAGCAATACTTTCTTGCCGGAGTGCAATACACGCGAGCTGCGGTAAAGCTCTGAGCTCGGCCTAGGCCAGCTTGAGAAGTGGCGCAACGCTAGCGCCCGATCTAGCGATATGGAAAGAAGCTCTATCTGATGAGATATGCCCCAACAGATAGAGCTTCTTTGTAACTGTTCAGATGCAGGATTTTTCTACGAGTTCTGCTAGGTGGTCCATAAGCTCATGTGTGCCTTCTTTCCTTCCATTCCATTCCTGATTGGATCATTGCGTCGCGGTCCTCAACTGACTGGCAAGGGGCTATCTTCGTCATCAGAGTCTTGCCACTCTGCTCTTCTAACTGAGACGTTTCGAGGGAGATACAACCAGGCTCCCCTTCGTATTCAAAGGTTTGCACGACACACTTCGGTGAAGCGATCGGGTGATAGAATCGGTGAAAGGCGTACTCGTTTCCCTCGGCATCACGGTTGATGAAGCGCCATGCGCCTCCCTGCCTCCTCCAAGATGCCCCCAGGTGCTTCACACACCAAGACGGCTCATGGGCAACTGTGTGCACGATTTCCTGAGGGTTTGCCCGTCGTCCCACTTGCCCCTATTACCTGTAGGTCCGCCCTTTCCACCGAACTCCCTTACCTGAGACCATACGATAGGCCGAGAAGAGGAGCATGGCGTCTCCCACTACCACCCCCAGTGGGTACGTAAATGCGTAGAGTGGGCTAATGCCCATCTGCTTACAGACGCGCGCTCTCAACATCAGCATCGGTATTAGCTGCACAGGCGCATTGGCAAGCGCGGCTCGCCTGGCCGGATAATCGCGCTTCAACAGCGCATAACCGAGCGCCAACTGAGGCACAAGCGCATACAGCGCCAGTGCAAACGCAACTATCAGAGCCTTGCCCAGACGCTGCCCGCTCGCCCAGAAGAGCGTCTTTGTGTAACCGAACCACATATCCCTCAAAGAGGAGTAAACTCTTGCATTTACCAGATTACAGCCATATTCCAGCCGCACATTATACCCGCGCACTTTGCATGCCTCCGCAATCGCCCTGTCCTCCGCCACATCAGACCTGACGCTCTCCAACGCACACACCTCTGCATAGACCTCTCGCCTGATGAGGATAAACTGGCCGTTGGCAGCCGCCCTTCCACCCCTGTTGTTCACCTGATCCATCGTTCCCACGAGCAGTGTATATAGCTCACCCACCTGGGGCACTATCACGCACTCCCAGAACGACTTCATCTCAACAGTGATAATGAGACTGAGGAGATCGGCTTCTGTCTCCATAGCCCTGGCGACCACAGACGACAGCATGTCGCCCTTGTGCCGTGTATCCGCATCAACAAATAAAAGCCACTCAGCCTCGCTGGGCGCGGCGCGAAAGCCTGTGTACATAGCGTGGTTCTTGCCTGTCCACCCCGGTGGCAGGGGGGCTGCGTCCACTACCTCCAGGCGTGCAACTCTTGCCGCAACAGCCTGGGCAATTTGCTCGGTTGCATCTTCGGAGCCATCGTTCACCAACGTTACTCCCCAGCTATCCTGGGGGTAGCTCTGGGCCAGCAGTGATTTGAGCAGCGGCCCTACGTTCTCTGCTTCGTTGCGCGCGGGCGCTATTACTTGCACAAAAGGAGCACGTCTACCAGACGGCCACGCCCGCTCTTCGATCTCACGGTTGTTGCGCCTATTGAGCGCCAGCCCCAGCGCCACCCCTGCCGTTATAACATTGATGATAAGGGAGCGCAGCAGATGTATACTGTACTTTGTTGATAACACAGGCACAGTTTACCTGCCCCCGATTGAAAGAACAAGAAGGAGGGTGCGGAGATGCCGACCATTGACAAAGCAAAAAGACGCGACGAGCACCGCCGCAAAGCTCGTCAGGCAAAGTTCCAGGGCGTGCGCTACAACACTCTGCGGGCGGGCGAGTCGCTCGCCGCGTGGGAGGCCGCACGCAAGACTACCCTCGAAGGCAAGAAAGTAAAGCGAACGAAAAGCAAGTAGCCCACTTCTTCACTGTCCAGAGTACCCATGTTGGTGCCATTCCGATTCATTCAAGCTATTGCAATCGCAGAACTTATGTGCTAATATATGCTATACCTGTAGCTTAGAAAGTGAGAATGGTGATGAGCAAAGACGACATTGACATAGTAAGCCAGAGAGAATTAGCGCGGCTGGAGCCTTCGGGCATCGTGCAGGCCGTCCCTGACAGGAACGACCTGCTTGTGCAGACTTTGACCGAGGCGCAGGTGGATTTCCTTTTACAGCGCACTCCCAAGCAGGAGATAAAAATGAGGCAGGGTCGCGGCGGTATGCACTTTGCATACGTGGAGCACGGCTACGTCACTGAACGCCTCAACCTGGTTTTCGGCTTCAACTGGGACTTCGATATTTTCGACAAGCAAATGCTAGAGGACGAGGTAATTGTCGAAGCGCGGCTAACGGTGCGCACGCCTGGCGGCCAGACAATCGTCAAAACTCAGTTCGGCGGAGCTGAGATAAAGAGGCACGCATCAGGGCCGAGGAGTGGCCGCCCACTCTCCATAGCTGACGACTACAAGGCCGCAGGTAGTGACGCCCTCAAGAAGTGCGCCTCACTGCTAGGTATAGGGTTAGACCTCTATGGGAGGGACCGCCCAGATGAGGTAGAGATGCCTCCTGAGAAGCCACAGGCACAAAAGCGTGAGCGTCCACGTGTCGTAGACAGTGCCCCTGCCATTCGCCAGCTTGACGTTTCGAACAGCCTCTGCACAACTCGCCAGGTAGAGGAGATTACACGCGCCGCATTGCAGGCCGGGCGCACTGTTGAAGAGCTTTGCGACAGCCTCGGGGTGCTCGACCTTTCGGAGCTTACGGAAGCCAGGGCGCAGCGCGTGATAGCTCGCTTGCACACCCTGGCGGGCGCCCCGCGCCACTCCGAAGCCTCATAGCGCCCTCTTTTCTCAGATATACAAGCGCCCTGCCCAGGCTCGCGATACTCGCCACGTTCTTCAAGTTAGCTTCACAAAATCACTTACAACTGGGCCCGACCATCGACCACCACTCGCCATTTCTCTCCTTCTGTAAGTGTTCAGAGTAAGCCATGACCCTATGGGTCACCATTACGAATGAAAATACGAGTGATTTAGCACCCCTCTATACTACTACCCTTCTCGTTTTCATAAGAGTAGGGGTGCAGGGGCGTCCTTCCCCTCACCCCATGCCCCTCTCCCATGAAGGGAGAGGGGCATGGGGTGAGGGTGCGCCTCCACGGATACCCCAAGAAGATTGCTCCACCCTAAATCTGAACGCTTGCCTCCTTCTGCATGCTTGCCCGCCCCTCTTTCCGGTGCTATAATAGGGCGAGGCGTCACGCCGAATAAACGGCTGCGACATCTCTTTGTAGTGCAGCCGGATTCGACGGGCCATCAGCAAGTTGGCGGTATGGGCGAAAGCCATCCGGTTGTTGAGGAGGGGTTACTTTGCAGACAGCATCTGGTCAGGCTGTAAACCAACGTCCGAAGGGTGCCGGGACAAGCACAGCGATGAAGCGCCGCATCAGGCGTGGTCTTCGGCCCCTCACTTTTGTCGTCGCCGGCCTCATCGCGCTACTGAGTATTGGTGTGATGGTGCTAGCATTACTGGGCATCTGGCCGCCGAAGAGCTTATCCCCCCAGGTGACCGTCTCGGTTACACCTACTACCCCTTACGCCCTCGGCCTCAAGGTCGAAAAAGCGGGGCCTCCTGTCAAGCAGGGCAGCCAGTGGATTGTACGCGTAAAGGTAACAAACAACGTGATGCAGCCAGGACAGCTGGTTGGCACGCCAACACCCAACGCCGCCACGCCTACCGCCGGCCCCGCAAAGGTGCTGAACGGTGGGATCAAGGTCCTCTTTTATGATCGCCCAGCCTCTGACCCTTCAAAGAAGATTGTTGGGGGCGGTCTCGGCAGCGTGGTCAATCTCGACCCAGGGCAATCCACTATCATAGAGGTGTATGCGACCAACGTCGGCGGCGGCTTCAACGGCAGCGCCGCCAATTACGAAGTCTTCCCTGATAGCGTTTGGACGGATAAGGACCCCGCAGCGAAGGCTCCTTAAGCTTGCTTTGCGCCCGGCCATCCCAGAGTGGCCGGGCGCTATTTTGTTTAATTACGCAACAGGAGATAAAGCAACGATGCTCAGACAATCATTCCTCACAATGTCTAACAGCCGAGAACTACAAAACGTCGCCCTGCACAATCGGGCAGCCCGCAAGTTTGCGCTTCGCTTCGTGGCGGGCGAGACGCTGCAACAGGCGGTGCGCGCCATAGTTGATCTAAACCGCAAGGGCATCACGGCCACCTTTGACCATCTCGGCGAAAACATCACCACCGCCGCCGCCGCCACCGCCGCCGCTGCTGCGTATGTAGATGTGCTGGAGACGATTGCTCGGACCGGTATTAAATCCAACATCTCGCTGAAGCTAACACAGATGGGGCTTGATGTTGATGAAGAGCTCTGTCTGAAAAATATGCTGGCTATCTCTTCGCGAGCGCGTGAGCTTGACATTTTCGTGCGCCTCGACATGGAAAGTTCGGCTTATACAGAGCGCACACTCGCGATGTTCCGCAAATTGTGGCACGAGTCTGGCTATCGCAACGTGGGCGTGGTTTTGCAAGCTTATCTATACCGCACCGAAAAAGATGTGCGCGAAATGAATTCGATCGGTGCAAGAGTGCGACTCTGCAAGGGTGCATACAACGAACCTGCTGAAGTGGCTTTCCCGAAAAAAGCCGACGTGGACGCCAACTACGCAAAGTTGATGCGCCTCCTCTTGAAGGAAGGCAATTATCCGGGGATCGCCACGCACGACGAGCGCCTTATTGAGTACACCAAACGCTTTGCCGCTAAGGAAAGGATAGGCACGGAGAAGTTTGAGTTTCAAATGCTTTACGGGGTTCGCCGTGAGCTACAAGTAGATCTCGTGCGCCAGGGGTACAATATGCGTGTCTACGTTCCATACGGCCAGGAGTGGTATGCATACTTTATGCGCCGCCTGGCCGAGCGCCCAGCTAACGTCGTCTTTGTCCTGGGCAACTTGATCAAAAGCTAACGAAGCAAGGCCTAACAACGATGCAAGATTCGCAAGAAGATAATCAGGACAAAGGGTCGGAGGGCGCGGCTGACCCGAATGCCCCCGCTAACGGAAAGGTGCTGGCGGATGCTGACCTGCCATCGGGGGGCGCGCCACGTCGTAGCGTCAAAATAATGGCTGAGCCTGGCGATTTGGATAACAACAGGCCCCTTGCGCCTGATAGAACGCCTCAAGAGCCGCAGGCGATGACAGGCCGTACTTCGTCCGGCCCTCCCACCCCGCGTAAGAGCAACCCCGATTTGCGGCGTGAAGCGACGGTCAAGGGGAGCCACCCAGGCGACAAGTATGTTCGCTATGAGCGCAACGTAGGCCCTTTCCGCCGTAAAAGCGGCGGCCTTCTCGCTGCCTCGATTGAGACCGATCAGGCCCGCAGCGGCTTTGGCAAAGCCTTCAATCGTGTCAAGCGAGTGCTGATTGGGGCACCTATCAGCAGCGAGCAGTCGATACACGAGCGGCTGACCAAAGTGAAGGCGCTCGCTGTCCTCTCCTCCGATGCGCTCTCATCCGTAGCCTACGCTACAGAAGAAATCCTGCGCGTGCTGGTAATCGCGAGCGTGGCAGGCGCTTTATCGTTCACGCTGCCCGTCGGCTTCGCCGTCATGCTGCTGCTGGCTATCGTCGCCACATCTTACCGCCAGACAATTGCCGCCTATCCACGCGGCGGCGGCTCATACATCGTGGCTAAAGATAACCTGGGCACCACCTGGGGTCTGATCGCAGCCGCTTCTATCCTCATTGACTATACCATGACCGTGGCGGTGAGCATATCAGCAGGCATAGCCGCTATTTACTCGCTCTTTCCACTGCTGAAACCGTACACAGTCGAGATCTGCATAGCAGTAGTTGTGCTGGTGACGATAGCCAACCTGCGCGGCGTCCGCGAAGCAGGCAACATATTCGCCGTTCCCACCTATTTGTTCGTTGTCGGCATACTGGCAATGATCGGCCTGGGCGTGCTGCGCCTGGTCACAGGCATTGGCGGCCCGATGGTCTACACTCCCCCTCCCGCCACTGTAATCTCCGGCGTGGAAGGCGTCTCTCTGCTTCTTGTGCTGCGGGCATTCACTCAAGGCTGCACCGCACTCACAGGGGTGGAGGCTATCTCCGACGGCGTGCCCGCTTTCAAACCGCCGGAGTCGTCCAACGCACGCGCCACTCTCCTCTGGATGGCTGTGCTGGCGATCTCTATGTTTGCAGGCATAACCTTCCTCGCTAGCCGACTCCAGATATTGCCGAGCGCGCAAGAGACTGTGCTTTCGCAGGTGGCCCGTACTGTCTTCCCATCATTCGGCAGTGGTGACCCACAGTCCAATCCTCTCCTCAACCCGGCGTGGTTCTTCATAAACATTGTCACAGCCCTTATTCTGGTGCTCGCCGCCAACACCGCTTTCTCTGACTTTCCACGCCTCTCCTACTTCCTTGCCCGCGACCGCTTCATGCCTCACCAGTATGCATTTCGGGGCGACCGGCTGGCTTACTCCTGGGGAATAGTTACACTGGCTATACTCGCCTGCATACTTATCATCGCCTTCAATGGGGACACTACCGCTCTGATACCCCTCTATACGGTAGGCGTCTTCAACTCCTTCACCCTCTCTCAAGCGGGCATGGTTCGCCGCTGGTGGCGCTTGCGCACGCCAGGGTGGCGGCGCAGCATGCTGATCAACTTACTGGGCGCTCTCGCCACTTTTATCGTCCTCGTTATCTCCATCTACACTAAGTTCGTCTATGGAGCCTGGATTGTCATCGCCCTTATTCCTATCCTGATTTTCCTCTTCCTTGCGATTAACAGGCACTATAAACGCCTCACTACCGAGGTGGAAGCTACTACGCCGCTCTCCCCTCAGAACTATAAGCATACTTTCATCGTACCCGTGGCTAGCCTTAGCCCTGTCGCCTTGAGCGCCCTTGCATACGCGCGCTCTCTTTCCAATAATGTTACAGCTGTGCATATTGTGGAGGGTGAGGATCCGACGGAGGCTGAGCGCTTCACTGCGGAGTTCCATAAGCTGATGCCCGACAGCGATGTACCCCTCGTGGTCATCGAGTCGCCCTACCGCTCGCTCATGGGGCCTCTGATGTCATACATTGACGCTCTCGACCAGCAAAGCCCCGACGACACGGTGACGATTGTGGTGCCTGAGTTCATACCAGCCAAGCCCTGGGAATACCTGCTGCACAACCAGAGCGCGCTCCGCTTGAAGGCGGCTCTCCTTTTCCGCCCCAACACCGTAGTGGTAAATGTGCCTTATCTGCTCGGAAGAAATCGCCCAGGCTCAAGACACCTCTCCTGGTTCCCTGTCATAGTGCTCGTCGTGGTGCTGCTGCTGATATACTTCGTCTTTATCTCGAAGATCGTATAGAGTGCTAGAGTACAGGCGAGAGAATAAGGGCGTATGCCGTATGCATACCCAGGTTGGTATCCGTAAAATGCCCGTCATAGTTACATAGTAAACGTACCTTAGAGCGATGGGCGGAAACCAGGGTTGGGGAGAGCGCCAAAGCTGTTGAGGAAAGTACGCGCCAGCAGCGCCTCGCCCTGCGGGTTGAGCGTGCCGTCCGCGCCGGTGAGGGTCACCTTTTGCTTGTAGCTCGATGCGCGGTCCAGGAGGGCTCTGAAGGCGCGTTCAACGTCTACAAGCGCCGCGCCCTCTTCGTTTGCCACTTCCCTTATCGCTTTGCTGTAAAGCTTCAGCGCGTTATTGACCGGGCAGTCGAGATCGTCGCCAAGCAGCACAGTGGTCAGTAGAATAGAGCGCACGCCCGAAGCTGCTAGCTCGGCCACAGCCGCCGCCAGGTCTGCTCGGAAGGTGGTTAGCCTCTCCAGGTGGGATTCAAGCTCAGGCCCTGCATCGTCGCGAGGGCCAGGGTCTCCTGTGTGCGGTCGATGCTCCGGGCCGAAGATGGCCTCGGCGAGATCGTTCCGCCCCGCCTGCCGCGTCTGATATTGCACCAGGAGCCTGCCCACTTGCGGCTCGCGCAGCACGTCTCCCAGCCCCACGCCGATTACCAGCCAATCGGGACGAGACGATGCCAGTATCTCCATCAGCAGCCGAGACCTCAGCCCTTGCGCCGTCTGCCCTTTGGAGCCTGCGCTCAACAGCTTCAGCTTTAACTCAGGGTGGAATCGCGCAAGCACCTGCCCCATGACCGCCACGTAGCCGGGGTTGTCAGGGCCGGTGTGATCCCCCAGGAAGAGTACAGTCTGGCCGGGTGAGAAGTGTTGCCCTATGGAATCCTGGGGTGGCACCTTTTCAGCTATTGAATGGTGCCTGTGAAATCAGCTTGCACCACCGCTCGGTCGGAGGCTGGGTCGCCGACGAGGAAGAGGGTGACGCCCGCGTGGTCTTGCGCCATCGCCGCAGTCACCGTGAACTGGCCTGCTGTGGTTGCCGGGCCGTTCACTGCCCGTTGCGCCTTCGTGACGTCAAAGCTGAATGTCTGCCCAGTGTTCATCCTCAGCTTGAGGGCATCACCCACTTTGGCGGCGCTGAAAATAGCTGCGTTCTGATCTGTATAAGGCAGGTAGAGGATGTGGTTGGTGACGGTACCTTCGATCCAGGTGGCGGTGCCCGGGTCTTGCGACTGCTTCCAGTCGGGGAGCAGGCTTGTACCCGGGTTGACGCTGTAGGTCGTCCCTTCGAACTGTAACTGCACCGGGATCCGCGCCACTTCGCCACTCTCCCCCGCGAGCCACACGGCGGTTTGGGTTGCCGAAAGTGAGAGATTCTGGGTGGCGGTCGTTGGGCTGGCTTGTGGCAAAGTAGTGGCACTAGGGGCACTAGGGGCACCAGGCTCTACGGTGGAGAGAGCGTCAGGCGTTGCCGCTGTTGTATTCTGCCCTGTAGCAGCCGTGGAGGTTGCCGCCACAGCGTTTGCGCCCCCTGAGCCGCCTGCGCCTTGCTCACCAACCGCGGCAGTGGGCGACTCTGTACTGGCTGTGGGCGCGGCGGGCCTTGGGGCGAACGCGCTCGCGACAGGCCCTGCGACCAGGATGAGCACCACCAGCAGTATCAGCGCGGGAAATATTAGCTGCTTCCAGGTAGTTGGTACAAGGGTAGAGACATCTGAGGTGTCGGCTACAGCGCTGCCGTGCCCACCGTCTGTATCCTGCACGTCATGAGTAGAGTGGCCCGTTGTTGAGACATCACCTGCCGACCCTCTATCGGGTGGTGTTGAAGTTGTATTGTGCTGATCGTCTGTCATCCTAAATGCCTCGTAAAGTCCTCTTTATTATGCAACAACGTGCCATAAAGTGTCAGGGCACGCGATTGGGCAATTGCACAGGCGGCAGCCAGAGCGAATGTGTTGCGCGCTGTGGGAAGTTTGAGATCTTTATGTTGATGCCCAGGTAAGGTATGTATATTCTCTCCTCGCTATTCACAGGAATGGTGAGCGAGCCGCTGCCGTTGTCAGGCGTTACCAGGCTGGCAGATGGTGAGAGAATACCGTCGCTTCCTACAAAGTAAACCCTGATGCCCCTGATTCCCTCTCCTTGTTCATACGCGTTGTTCTTGTTGCGATCATAGTATAACCTGAAGAGCATTGGTGCATAACTCAACGCAGGCCCGGGCTGAGCAGAGTTCAGCTTCGATGTGTCAATTTGCGCAGGCAAATCGGGTGCTCCTGTATTTGGCACACCAGGCGGTGTCACCCCTGGCACAATGAAGACCTCGGTGGGGGTTGCTTCTCCGGTAGGGATTTGTGTGACAGTGGCTCTGGGTGCGACTGTTGCCGCTCCCTGAGTACCTACGGGCCCCGGAACTGAGGGGGTGATGCCTTGCGCGGCGGGCGTTGGCTTTATGGCCCCTTGCGTCGGTGTGGGCAGGGGCGGCTTGGTCGGCTGAACGACGGTAGTGGGCACCGGCGGCGATGTCGGCTGGGGCTGTGGGGCTATACCTGTTGCTGTGCTGGGCGGCTGGGGCGCTCCGGGCACCACCACCAGGCTCAGGTCATATGTCTCGTCAGGGCTGCCGATATCGCCTGCATTCTTCACCTGGGCGAAGTAGTAGTCATCGCGCTGTGGATAGAAGTCAATGCGTGACGCTACAGAGCCGTCACCGCCATCATCGTTTTGCGCCAGCACCTTTTGCCCGTCGCTGTCGAAGAGGTACATGTACGTGTCGAGGCCAACGCCCAGGTTGCCTGTGCGTATTGTGTAGACTTTGCCCGCTCTGGCGTAGAAGCGCACCCAATCAGCGTCGGTCGCGGGACAAATCGTGTGGCGCTGTACAGCTCCGATCAGGATCAGCTTTGCGCTTGCGGGCACACCGTCAGGCTCATACGCGTCGGTGCATACTCCAGGCGTGGGGGTCGTCGTGCTCGGGTTCAGCGTTGGCGTAACGGTTGCGGTGCCCGTCGGCGGTAGGCCTCCTGTAGAGGAGAGGCCCAGTGTGTACTGATAGCCGCTGCCGCCGCTGCCTCTCTTGTCTCTGACACGCAGATAGTAGTTGGAGGTATGGGCGAAGGTGAAGTCTATTCGGGAAGCCAGGCTTTGCCCCGGCTGGTAGTCGTCGTTTTCGGCCAGGAAGTTGCCCTGTGCATCGTAGAGCGTAATGATGGTATCTACAGGGCCTGCAAGGTCTCTTGTGTACATCGAGTAAATCTTGTTGGCGGAGGCGGTGAATATCACCCAGTCTTCGTCACCGGCTGGGCAGAGAGTGCGAACCTGTTCGGTGTTCAGATCAATCGGCCTGGCTGTCGCCATGTTGTTGTCGGGTTCAAATACATCCTGGCACCCTATAGGCGTTGCTGTGGCAGGTGTTGCGGGGGTGGCTGTAGCGGCTGAGATAGAGGTGACGGTGAAAGTGTAGAGGAAGTCGGCCCCTCTGTCTCCGGCGTTGTTTGCGTCGGTGATCTGCGCCTTGAAGGTGCCTGACGTAGTAGGTTGAAACCTGATAAGGCTGCTGCGGCTGCCGGGGTTGTTGTCTGTGCCGAGCAAGTTGCCCGAATTGTCGTACAGACGTAGCACAGTGTCAACGCGCGCTCCTTGTGCCCCTGTTTGCAGTGTATATGTGAAGCCGGTGGATAACTGCATTGACACCCAATCCTGATCGCCCGCCGGACAGAGGCGATGCAGGCTGGAAGCCCCCACTGCCTGGCCGCTCGCGGTGGCGGCGCTGTCATCAGGCTCGAAAGGGTCAGCGCACGAGGCGGTGCCCGCCGAGGTTGGCAGCAGGGCGAAATCGCTCCCCTGGTCGGTGTCAAGCCCATCCGGGTAGCGCTGAATTGACTTGGGGCCGTCTTCAGGCAGAGTAGGCGCGGTTGTGAAAAAGTAGGATGAGAAGCGAGCAAAGTTATGTGAGTTAGGATTCGGAGTGCCGTTGTAGTTGACCACGTCAATAATTGCGTCGCTTGGTGATGTGTTTACAAGGCCGAGAAAATCTATGCGCCCCAGGCCTGTGCCCACTATAGTGGGGCGCCCAAGCTGGCTTGGGCCGATTACCTTAAATGCTCCTGCGCCAATGATCTGGTTATCGGGTGCGAGGAGCGACAAGGGGGTCTCATCGTCCTTGTTGTAGATCACGTACGTGGAAAGGTTGATCGGCACAGCGCCGGTATTGTATAGCTCAAAGTACTCGTTCGCCGGGCTCTGGCTGTCATATATCTCGTTGATCACCAGGCCGTTGGGGCTGGCTGTTCCCTTTGGAGCGTCGGCTGCTACACCTACTCCAGCCATGCCAATCGTGATAAAGGCCAATATCGGGCCAAAAAGGGCGAGACAAACCAGCAGACTTCTCATCGTGCGGTTGGGGGTGTTGAGGCGCGGCATCAAACCGTATTCTCCTTCTGCACCGAAGCATTTGCGGGGATATCGTAATATGCAAGGACCAGTAAGACGCCCAGGCCATTATACAGCATAAGACACTGCAAAGGTACAGGTTATGATACCTGATTTACTTCTGAGTGTCAATCTAATGCAGGCCGATTACCTCGCCCTTTTCGTCAATGTCCATCTGCGCCCCCGCCGGATCTGAGGGCAGCCCAGGCATGGTAAGCATAGCGCCGCAGAGGGGGTAAATAAAGCCTGCCCCCGCCGACAGCTTCACGTCGCGCACGGGCAGTGTAAAGCCTGTTGGCCGTCCTTTTAGCTTGGGGTCGTGTGAGAGCGAAAGGTGGGTTTTAGCCATGCAGATAGGTAATCCGCTGTAACCAAGCCGCGTGTAGGTGGAAATCTTCTGATTGGCCTCGTCGCTATACTCCACATCTTTTGCGCCGTAGAACTGCGTGGCAATTGTCTCTATCTTGGCCTTTATGCTCTGCTCAAGCGGGTAGAGGAAGTGGAACTCGGATGGCTCCTCGGCAGCTCTCACCACCGCACCCGCCAGGTCTGCTGCCCCTGCGCCGCCGTTTACGAAGTGCGTCGCAGGCACAGCAGCAACCGCCCCCGCTTCCTTCGACACTTGCTCCAGGTAAGCCCACTCGGCCTCTGTATCTGTGGGGAAGGCGTTGATTGCCACCACCGCCGGTACACCCAGCCGCCGCACATTCTCGATCTGCGCCACCAGGTTAGCGGCTCCCTCCTCAAGCGCCCCAAGATTCTCCTCTGTGAGACCCGGGTCGAGCGGCTTGCCCGCCACTATTTTGAAACGTCCTGAGTGCATTTTGAGTGCGCGCACGGTCGCAACCACCACCGCCACAGCCGGTCTGAGCCCACTCACTCGGCACTTTATATCGCAGAACTTCTCGAAGCCCATGTCTGCCCCGAAGCCGGCCTCGGTGATGAGGTAATCAGTGCCTTTGATCCCAACGTAATCAGCAAGCACCGAGGAGTTGCCGTGAGCTATATTGGCGAAAGGCCCGCAGTGGACAAGGGCAGGTGTGCCTTCAATCGTCTGGAGAAGATTAGGCTTGATTGCTTCCCGCAGCAGCACGGTCATCGCCCCCGCAGCCTTGAGCGCTTCGGCGGTAACCGCATCGCCTCTCATATTTTGGCCAACAACGATCTTGCCGAGGCGCTCGCGTAAATCGAAGATAGATTTGCACAGGGCGAGCGCCGCCATCACCTCAGAAGCCACAGCTATATCGAATCCGCTCTGGCGCGGCACGCCGTTGTTCTTGCCTCCTAGCCCCTGGATTATGTCGCGTAGCGAGCGGTCAAGCACGTCTAGCACGTGCCTGAAGTCTATGCGGTTTACGTCAATATCGAGGGGATTACCGTGAAAGATGGATGCGTCGAGAAAGGCGCTGAGCAAATTATGTGCCGCGACCACAGCGTGAATGTCGCCTGTCAGGTGCAGGTTCATATCCTCCATTGGCACAACCTGGCTCCGCCCGCCGCCCGAGCCTCCACCCTTGATGCCAAAGACAGGCCCCAGCGAAGGCTGCCTTAAGGCAACTGTGGCTCGCTTGCCGATATGGTACATTCCCTGTGCGAGGCCAATTGAGGTGGTAGTCTTGCCTTCCCCCAGTGGTGTGGGGGTGATAGCTGTTACTACAACGTACTTGGCGCTCGGTTTATTCTTGTCGCGCTCGATCACTTCAAGCTTGATCTTGGCCTTGTTCGCGCCATACATCTCAATATCGTCGCGCCTCAGCCCCATCATCTCCGCCACCTCTTCTATCGGCCTAAGTTTAGCGGCATGAGCAAGCGCCAGGTCGTTTCTAATATCGCTAGTCATTTCTCTTTTACTCTTCCTTCAAAGTATGGAATCGTAGTATGTAGTGTGTGACAGCTTGGGCCAGGAGATATAGCCCCCACAATCGCCCGCGTACTACGATTCCTCACCCCACGTGCCGCCTTACGGCTTTTACCATGTTTTTCAGCAGCATCGCATTTGTCATCGGGCCTGTGCCCCCGGGAACGGGAGTGATTGCCCTTGCGCGGCCCAGCGAGGCGTCATATTCAATATCGCCGACCATTTGGCCGTCCACTACACTGGCTCCAAAATCGAGCGCTATCGCACCCTCCTTTAGCATGCTGCCCTTGATGAGAGCGGGTTTGCCTGTGGCGGAGGCGACAAGGTCGGCTTCGGCTACCAACAAGGAAAGGTCGCGGCTGTGCGAGTGAGCCATCGTTACAGTGGCGTTTCGGGCCAGTAACAGCTGCGCCAGCGGCTTGCCCACGACGCTGCTGCGCCCTACAACTAGCGCCCTCTTGCCCTCAATCTGGATGCCGTAGTGGTCGAGAAGCGCTATCCCCCCAGCAGGAGTAGCAGGCACATAGCAGTCAAGGCCGAGCATCAGGCGGCCTGCATTTACAGGGTGCAGGCCATCTACATCTTTCTCAGGGTCAAGCACATCTGTAATTGCTTCCAGGCCGATCTGCTCCGGCAAGGGCATCTGCACAATCACCCCGGCGATCTCCGGCAGCACATTGAGCCTGCTAATCTCGGCTTGCAGCAGCGCTCTCGTGGCGCTATCTGCAAGGGCAACCAGGGTGACACTTAGCCCTGCTGCCTCGAACGACTGCGTGATCCGCGCCGCGTAGCTGAGAGATGCAGGGTCTTCCCCAGCGCGCACCACCGCCAGGCCCGGGAGCAGTCCGTAGCGGGCCTTCAGTTCGGCTATTTCCCGGGCGTAGTTGCTACGCAACTCTTTGGCTGCGCTGCGCCCGCTCAAGACTAATGTCTGCCTCGGCTCGTCACTTTGAATGCTGTTGCTGTTGGCTGTCAGGGTGGTCACGACGTGCTCGCCGGCGCACATGGGCGCGCAAGTAGGATTGTTGGGGGCCCATCTGCGCTTTGCAAGCTGCCTCCTCCTCTATTATAAACCATGCACACCTGCGCTGCGATCCTCTTCCAGATAGCTTCTTCCAAACCGTGCAAGCTGGTGTGCTGTCGCGGGCTGTCGCGGAAGGAGCAGGGAGCTAATGTGCTTCAATCTCTGACCGCCGGTCGAGTACGCTGGCGATGCCTGTCGGCGCAGGAAGGTGCTCGGATGAGTTAAGGAGTAGGATATTGGGATTGCCTGTAGCGCACTCGATGGATATAGCTGTAACTCCTGTGTTGCCCATTCGTGCTCGCCTGGTGCGCCACGTCTCCACAAGCTCCCAGTTGTGAATAGCAGCGATCAGCGCCGCCAATGCAGCGCCATGCGAGACAACAATTATGGCCTGGCCGTCGTGCTGCTGCGTCACCTTCCGGTAAAAGGCAAAGACACGCTCCTGCACCTGTGGTATGCTTTCGCCGCCCGGCAATGTAAAGCTATCTACCCGGTCAGCCCATTCGTTGATTTGCCCCGGATAGCCGGCCTCTACTTCGTCTACAGAAAGCCCCTGCCACTCGCCAACATGGATCTCACGTAATGCCCTTGCGGGCTGTGGTGTGATGCCAAGCCTGTCGCCAATCGCCTGCGCCGTTTGGCTCGCCCGCTTGAGGTCGCTTGTGTAAATGGCGGTAAAGTTCACCGACTGCCGTGCTAACCAATCTGCCACCGCCTCGGCTTGCTTTCTCCCCACTTCACTCAGCGGCACGTCCAACTGCCCCTGGAAGCGGTGGCTACGGTTCCACTCCGTTTCGCCGTGCCTTACCAGATAAACATATGTCTGTTCAGCTACATCTTCTTTGCGCGTAGAATGTCTGTTGTCCATGCCGGGTTACTCTCCCTGTGTGTGCAGTGTCTTCCAGTAATGATCCGTGCGGTACACGGGATGCCAGCCCAGCTTATCGTAGAGGCGGCGGGCGTTATGATTGGAGTTTTCCACGAAGAGTGTTGCGCTTTCCACCCCCTCCTCTGCCAGATAACTGAGCGTTTCCTCTATGAGCGCTTCGGCTACACCCCTTCTCCTGTATTCAGGCAGCACTCCTACAGTGCCGATATAGCCGACCTCCTTCCCGCCCTGCGCGTCGATACGAGCGCGACTGGTGCCGATTTCACGCCCGGTCGTGCTGTCTACGGCAAAGAAGTAGCCGCGTGGGCTAACGCCTGGCTCACCAAGCTGCGAGATGACGCCTGCCGCGCTCGCAGGCTCAAGAAAAGCCTGATTGATCAGCTCGGCCCAACGTGCAGCATCGGCCTGCGTGCCGTCAAAGCGGCGCATGGTAATGCCGGTGGCTGAGGAGCCACGCAGATGACTCCGTATGTCATCGAGGCGCATTTGCCAGTAGCTATGGTTAATCTTGAACTCTTTCTCTTCAAGGAAGCGAACGCACTGCGGCTGTACACCGCTTGATCCGACGAAGACCGGGGTGTTCATATAGCGCGCGCCGAGACTCCGCGCACGTCCCTCTATCAGCCTGAAAAGAGCCGCGCCGATTCCCTTGCGCCGCGCTGTGGGGTGGACCGCCAGCGCGAAACCGAGCCTTCCACCTCCGTCGTGATAAAAAGTGGATTGTGAGTAGGCGAGAAAATCGCCTGCCTCACCTGGCAGCAGAGTAACATCAACTTCCGGCTGCACGCCGCCGCGCTTCCAGCGCGCCACAACGTCTCCCGCCACAGGCGCGGGCACGCCGGGGGGCCACGCCTCTGCTTCCCACATGAGGCGGACGAGTTCCTCTATGTCGCCTGGCATGTAAGGTCTCAGCCCCACGAGCATTTTTGGCCCGCTGCCCTGGAAATCGGGTTCTACATCGTAATCGTGCATCTTTGTCGTTGCCTGTTCTAGCTTCTCTTCACCGACAGCCGTTTGCTATATATTCATTGTAAACTACGGCAATAAAAAGCCACAGGGAGAGCAGAGCTACCCTGTGGTCTACGTGGCCCGCCATTGGCCCGGCTGATCTAGAAGGTTCTACGCACCACGAAATCAGCCAGGGCGACGAGCGACTGACGCGCATCTGTATCCTCGAAGCCCGCCAGCGATGCTTTGGCTTCATCAACGAAGCGCTGCGCCACCTGCGCCGCTTCCTGCACAGCCCCTGAAGAGTTGATCCTGTTGATCGCTTCTTCAACCAGGCGGTCGCTGCGGTTGTGCCCCTCTATGACGCTCTGCACCACCTCTCGCCCTTCTTCATCGGCCCTGTCGAGGTAGAGCATTGTGGGCAGCGTTACAGTGCCCTGGCGCAGATCACCGCCTGTCGGCTTGCCCAGTTTTTCGGTGGTAGATTGTAGATCAAGTATATCATCTACTATCTGGAAAGCCATGCCTACCTGCCGCCCGTAATGACGCAGGCACTGTACCTCATCTTCAGGCGCATCCGACAACACAGCGCCGATCTCTCCTGCCGCTGCGAAGAGCACAGCAGTTTTGGAGTAGATGCGGCTGTAATACTGGTCAGGCGACCTGTTAACGTGGTGTGTAGCCACTTTCTGCGCAAGCTCGCCTTCGGAGATGGTAACGAGCGACTCGGCGAAGATCCTGGTGGCACGCTGGCTGCCGCCCATAGTACTCAGCACGGCTGACTTTGCGAAAAGATAGTCCCCAACTAGCACCGTTGTTCCAGCGTCCACCACCGAGTTGAGCGTTGGCAGGCCGCGCCGTATCAATGCTTTATCAATGGTATCGTCGTGGACCAGCGACGCTGTATGCAGAAGCTCAATAGCAGCCGCCATAGGCAGAAGCTTGTCCAGGTCGTAGTGGTGAAGCCTGGCAGAGAGGAAAAGGACGGCGGGCCTGAGACGTTTGCCGCCCGCAGCGATAATTGCCTCCACCCCCTGCTGTAAAATAGGGTATTCAAGGTTGGTCGTTGAGCGCAGTGTATAGTCGATCTTGCCGATGTCTTCGCTAACCGGTTGGAGGATGCTCTGGAGGGTTGGGACTATAAACGCTGCGGGAGTGGTCATGGCTTCACCAGAAGGAGCAAGTGCTGTCGGCTCCATTAATCTTTCATAAACGAGTATATCAGTTGGAGAGAAGATTGTCAAGATTATCACAATCTTTCCCCTCTTTTCCGCCTTGCTCTTCTCTCTCCACGATGGGTATACTTAGAGCAGATTATTTCTACAAATAGTACGTCATAATTCAGAGGCAGGATTTTTCGTTTGGTTTCACGGGCGGAGAAAATCACAGGCGAACGAGCAGCAGCGCCGTATGATTGGCGGCACGAGCCTTTGGGGCTTTATTTGCATGTGCCTTTTTGCGAGTCGAAGTGCATATACTGCGATTTCAACTCCTACGCGCATCTGGAGGAGAAGTACGCGCCCTTTGTCGAGGCTATCTGCCAAGATTTGCGTCGTGGGGTTGGCTGGGACCTCCCCGGCGCTGATGACTGCACGGGCGCGGAGATTGCAACAATCTTTATGGGTGGCGGCACGCCAACTGTGCTACAGCCCACTCAAATCGCTCGCATATTACACTCTGCCCACCAGCGATACAATATCGCGCCTGGCGCCGAAATAACGATGGAAGCTAATCCGGGCACTATCTCTCTTGAGAAGTTTACAGGATACCTGCAAGCCGGCGTAAACAGAGTCAGCATGGGTGTGCAGGTGCTAGATGACGCTATGCTCAAGAAGCTGGGCAGGATACACACCGCCGAAGGCGCGTTGGAATCATACGCTTTGGCACGACAGGCAGGCTTCAATAACATCAATCTCGACTTCATTTACGGCCTGCCGGGGCAGGACCTTGCCCATCTGGGCATGATGCTTGACAGGCTCCTCGCCGTTAAGCCTCTGCCGGAGCACCTTTCATGCTACTCCCTCATTGTGGAGGAGCACACTCCACTTTACATCGGCGTGATGCGCGGCCTCATCAAGGTACCGGCCGAGGACGAGGTTGCTGATATGTATGAGCTTATCTCGGAGCGTCTTGCAGGGGCCGGGTATATACAATATGAGATTTCCAACTTCAGCCGCAGCAAGCCTTGCGCCCATAATCTCATCTACTGGCACGACCAGCGCTATCTGGCATTCGGCCCCGGCGCGAGTGGCTACTGGGATCAGATGCGCTACACCACCCTCCTCTCGCCAGCCGACTACATAGAGCGCGTCGCACAAGGGCAAAGCGTTATCGCCGAGCGCACATATGTGCCTGTTGCGGAGGAGATGGGAGAGTTTATGATCCTCGGCCTGCGCCTCAATGATGGCGTATGCAAGAGCGACTTCAGGCGTCGTTTCGGCCTTCAGTTAGAAGAACAATATCCTGATGAGCTAAAGGGGCTGACGGAAGCAGGTTTGCTGTCTACGATGAATGACCATGTGAAACTGACTGATCGCGGGCGCTTACTCGGCAATGAGGCGTTCGAGCGTTTTATCTAGCCTTGTCTAGGACCTTATATTGGTACATAGACAATCTCACAACTGCAAGCTAAAGTCGTGGTGTGTCTCCGGCTGCTAGCCTTATCTACCCAGCTTCTTGAGGGCGAACATTACCATCTCTTCAGTGGTTAGCTCGCTCTCTTTGGGCAGGTTGGAGAGCGCAGACTGTATCTCGGCCGCGCTGTAGCCGAGACCTGTCAGCGCCTCAACCACCTCGCTCGCTACAGATGGGGTGGCTGAGATGCCTGCTGCGGCAAGAATATCGAGCTTCCCCTTCAGTTCGAGCACAAGACGCGAGGCTGTTTTGCGCCCAATGCCGGGAACGCGTGTGAGAATATCCACGTTGCCGGAGGCGATTGCGTTCTCCAGGGAGTCGACGGGCATTGTGCTCAGGATCGAGAGGGCGGCTTTCGGGCCGATGCCCGTTACACCCAAAAGCGACTCAAAGAGCTTTAGCTGTCGCTCCTCAGGCGCGCCGTAGAGTGCAAGCTGATCTTCGCGCACATAGAGGTAGGTGTAGACGTGAGCTGTGTCGCCTACCGCTCCTAGAGCAGCAATCGTCGAGCCGGGCATAAAGACCCTGTAGAAGACCCCGCCCACATTCAACACGATGTGGTCGGCAGCTATCGAGGCGAGTAGACCTTCAAGCCCTGCTATCATGATTAGCTCGCCTCTGTCTTTTTTGCGGCTGGTCTGACTCCTGCCTTGCGGTCAGGCCTTGAGGCTCCGAGGGTGGTTGACTGTGAGGCGGCTGCGCGCGCGCTGTTCGGCGTCTTGTCTGTATCGCCTTTGTCCGGCTCTTCGCTGCTATGCGCGCTAACGTCGGCAGCCTCATTGACATAACGCGGAAAATAGCCTCCGCCCTTAAGCTCTTTCAGAAGCTTTTGCCAGGCATCATCGCGTGCGGACTCGGCGACGGCGGGAAGGCATGCCACTGCGATAGTAGGGGAGAGGCGTCTGTTGATGTAGCGGCGGGTTTTACGCGAGGCAATCAGCTCATCGAGCACTGACGGATCTTCAACCTCGATGAGAGTGGCGCGGCGTATATCTACATTCTTGATGAGTGACGCCCAATCGGTGATGGAATGCGCCACATTCTGCGGCAGCGCCTTGCCTGTGTTCGAGTCGAGGAAGCGAGTCATCTCGGCAGGCGACAGTCCGCCTTCTACCGCGCTGAGAATGCTCTCTTTGCTGAGGGTATAGACGCTCACACGGTCGTGCCGCACCAGCTCAGCCATGCGCAGTAAAGTCCAGAGTACGCTGCTGTCGGGGTGGAGGACCAGTACCTCGAAGTTCGGCTGCACAAGGAGGCTCTTTTCGAGCGCTCCTTGCCCTGTGCGCTGTGACTCGCCGCTGCGTAAACCAATTTCCGTGTTGAAGAGGTCCTTCCCTTCTTCTGACACGCGAAAGGAGACAAAGCGCTTTGGCTTATCGCGGCCAAGCTCCACGGTCCCAAGCCAGAAGAGCATAGTCTTGATCATATCGGCAATGATCCGCCCTTCGATCTCAAACCAGTGGCTGCGAAAGCCTTGCAGGGCGCGCAGCCCGAAGCGCTTGACAAGCTCATCCTGGCTCCATATCAGAAATGGCTCCGCACTGTGTATTTTGCGCAGGAAGGCATCCAGGTTGATCCACTGCATAGTGGGCAAATCGAGCAGATGTTTTACCAGGCGTTTGCGCGCTGCTGTGAGGTCGCTGTTCCACCAGTAGATGGTGCCATAGGTGGCGGGTTCGGCCCACTTGCGGTCTTCTTCCCACAGACCGAATATGCGGCGGCGCTGTGCGTCAAACGATAGTTTACTCCAATCTTCTGCTTTGTTGGTGAGGACAAGAGCAGGCTGTTCCCCCGGCTTCTCCACGAGGAGCCCGAGGGAGCAAGCCACATGCACCACCATGTCAATGTAGTCCGTATCGGTTTTCATGTCACCGGGGTGCAGAAATGCATCGTTGATCTTCTTGGCGAGGCGTTTGGTAATGCGGCTGTTCTGCAAGGTGAGGCTTAATTCACCCTGCGCGGCTGTGGCAAGGAGGGTTAGCAAATCCCACTCCATTTCATAAGAGAGCCTACTTTCAATGGTGTGGGGTGCTGCCGTATCCAGTTTGGGCTGCATGAAGGCTGCAATTTTCGGCGTGCCTTCCTGCGTGCCATTGAGCAAATCGTGTGCGATAAAAAGGTAGCGACGGTCACCGCTTAGCCTATCCCAGATCAAGGCGCGTTGCACCAGGGGAAGGATAGCGCCCCGTAGCTCGCGCTCGTCCCACCTAAAGTGGTTACGCACCTGCGCGGCTGTCGCCTTTCCCTCTTCTTCCTCGAGGTAGGAGTAGACGTTCTGTGAGAGCTGAGGGAGGCTCTTCACCACAAGATCTCGGCCTTGCTCAGTGGCGAGAAATTCGCCCATAACGCCGATTAGCTCGGATTTGTAGTAGCGTGCCGCCTCAGGGAGCTTCCATGTGAGGGCGATCTTCTGCACATCGTCCTGGTCCAACTTGCCGATAAGATCCGCGAAGGATTCCTCAAAGAGCGCGGGCTGCTTTGCCTCTTCGATAACCTCGCGCAAAACTTTGGCAAGTTCAGTGGCTATGGATACTACCTTTCGACGTACAGCTTCGGGCTGGTTGCGAGCGGCCCACGCGTAGAGATTATCGCCCGATGAAACAACCCGGCTGCCCCTGACCAGCACCTCATCAACGTCAACAACCCCTGCTCTCCTGCTCCTTTCGAGGAGTGTACCGACCTCCTCGGGTGGGCGGTCGAGGTTGGCGGACAACTCATCAACAAGGGCGAGCATGTTGCGCTGGTTGAGGAGCCAAACTATGAAGGCTCGCGCTTCGGGGTCGAGGTTTTCCCAGACGCCACGTACAGCCGAGGGGTCTACCATCGTATGGTAAGCGGCGATGGCAAGGTCGTTCTGCGTGGGATTAGGGTCTCTAGTGAGGGTGCCCCAGGTGGTAGAGATAACTTTCAGTTCATCGAACGGCCTGCTCATCAGCCGCCCAAGTAAGTTCTTCAAAATATCTTCCTCTCGTACGCCGGAAATCGTGGCACAATTCTAGACTATACCTAACAGGAGGGGGGTTGTCAAATGAGCGAACGGCTGTTACTGTCCCACAGACGGTTGGCGAGTTTTAATTCCCACCAGAGGTGCAAAATCGGGTGCAAGATCAGGTATCTCGCCCCACCAGAGGGTCAATTTCGCCCCAAAATCGAAGCACTCTTCCCACACTTATGTCAACCTACCTCCTGTGGGACAGTTACAACGGCTGTAAGGGTTCAGAGTTGGGGTGTAGCAATCTTGAAGGAGTAGCTGTGGAGGCGTACCCTCACGCACCCTCACGCACCCTCACGCACCCTCACGCACCCTCACCCCATGCCCCTCTCCCATGAAGGGAGAGGGGGCTGTAATCACCCTTGTAACCCCGTCAGGGGCGGGCCCCTGTGCACTTAGCAGGAGCAAAGCCCCCTCTCCCCTTGTGGGAGAGGGGCATGGGGTGAGGGGAGGGACGCCCTTCCACCTCAAATCTGAACAGTTACGAACGGCTGTAAATGTTCAGATTTGAGGTGGCCGAAAAGGGGAAACGCACCGCAGAGGCAGTGCGGAGATTACGAGGGGCATACAGAAAGACAGGGCGTTACTTCCGCGGTGCGTTGGTGCTTTGCGCTTCTAGTTGCGTACGCTGCTCAACCACAGCAGAATGCCGCAGATTGACTTCGCGTCGCAAATCTCGCCACGCTGTATGGCGTCGCGCGCTTCTTCTGAGCTTAGCTTCACAACCTCGATCTTTTCGTCGTCGTCGGGTTGCAGGCGACTCTCCTTGAGGTCGGTCAGGAGGTAGCAGTCCAGGTATTCGGTACAGAAGCCGGGTGCAGAATAGAAGCCGCCCAGCCTCTCTACTCTCCCCGCCGCATAGCCTACCTCTTCCTGCACTTCACGCCTGGCGCACGCCTCGGCGTCCTCGTCACTTTCCCTTGTGCCTGCGGGTATCTCCAGCAGTACTTTATCAGTAGCACGCCTGTACTGCCTGACCAGCACCAGCTTCTCGTCCTGGTCAACCACCACCAGGGCCACCGCCCCAGGGTGAACCACGATCTCTCGCGGGCGCACATTGCCATCAGGCAGACGCACCATCTCCTTCAACACCTTGATCAGTTTGCCGTCAAATACTGTTTCGCGAGAGAGCTCTACCTCCGGTTCTATAGCCACATAAACCTCCTGTAGCATGAAAGGTGATGAGTAGGGCGTAAATTGGGGATAAAGATGCGTTGCCCATAATCCCTTACGCACTACTCATACGCACTACCAGTCCTCTTCACCTCACAACGGCATACCACTTGCTTCGTCTGTATTATACAGACCATCAGGAGTAACGCCATGTCAAAAGCCGCACAGCCACACGCCCACGCCAGCGTTGAGGAAATCATACACCCTCATGAGAGTATGTTGGCTGACACCCCCGACCAGGCGGCTGGGCCTGGCTACCATGGGAGCAAAGCTGAAGCTCTGGCGGCGCTTCGTGAGCCTGGAGTGCGCTGCTGCCGCTGCGATCTATGCGCTACTCGCACGCAGGTGGTCTTTGGGGAAGGCTCGCCCACTGCCACCCTTTTGATAATCGGTGAGGCACCGGGCGAAGGGGAAGATAAGTCGGGGCACCCCTTTTATGGCAAAGCGGGCCAGATGCTGAACTCTCTGCTTGAGGAAGCTGGTATCAGGCGTGACGAAGTTTGGATTACAAATACCGTCAAGTGCCGCCCCACGAGGGTACAGGGACGCCGGGTCTCCAACCGCGCTCCACTTGTGCCTGAGGTAAAGGCATGCACCATCTGGCGCGCCGGTGAGCTTGACATAATCAAACCACAGATCGTTTGCTGCCTGGGAGCAGTCGCTGCCAGGGTGATCATGGGCCGTGATGTCAAGATGACGGTTGAGCGCGGCCAATGGCTCCCTTTTCCCTTGCCCATAGAAGGGATGGAAAAGAGCGAGGTGGTGGTGACTTATCATCCCTCCTACATCATGCGGCAGGAAGGCGAAGCGTTAGAGAGGATAAGAGGCCAGTCAGCCGCCGACTTCGGGGCTATAGCGGCTCGGCTGAGTGCAGGCGGCTGACCTAAAGCGCGCAATGTTGAACTTGCCTGAGTGGCTGATGCAACTTACAATAGGGCTATGTCAGTAGCAGCCGACAGTAGCACTTCCCTTGCCGGTGCAAGCGCTAACCCGCGCAGGCGCTTCCGCTTGTGGCTCTGGTTGGCCGCCTTCCTCTTTGCCCTGTCTTGCGCCGGCTCTTTCGCTTTGCTTGTGGCTGCCGACCAGACCGCTTTCCTCGGCCTTACCTATGTAAACGCCATCAGCAGTGGCAACACCGCCCTCGCAGAGTTCCTTGGAGATCACTTCTCGGAGAACAAAGGCTGGAACCGACAATCGTTAGCTCTGGACGTACAGCGTGACTCGCTTTGGCTCAAAGGCGCTGAGTTATCAAACGTTACTACCAGTCGAGAGCAAACTCTGAGCGGCCAGTGGGTGACGATGGTGCGTTTCAAGTACCGGGGTGTGCGTTCTTCCGGTCCCTGGCGCGACGCTGCTCTACGTGTTAAGACAGATGCGTGGTACTTGCTGCCGTATGTACGTGTGGTGGAGATTGCTGAACCTTGAGGAGGCGAAGCCGTTCACACCCTAGCTGTTGTCCAGGATACCTTGCCTGTTAGCCTCAAAGAGTGCGCCTATTGACCCGCCGGTATGTATGCGGGCTATCGTCTCAGCGAGCATGGGAGCGACGCTCAACACTCGCATGTTGTCCAACCGCTTTTCAGGTGGTATAGGGATAGTGTCGGTGGTTACGAACTCAACGATCGGGCTTTCGCGCAATCTCTCAATGGCTGACCCTGATAGAACGGGGTGTACGCAAGCTGCATAAATCTGCTTCGCGCCATGCTCCAGAACTGTGTTGGCTGCCTGAGTTACAGAGCCTGCCGTATCTATCTCATCGTCCACCAGGATAGCTGTTTTACCTTCCACTTCACCTATCAGATTCATGACCTCCGTGCGGTCGGCGTTGCCTAGTCGCCTTTTCTCCACGATGGCAAGGGGCGCATCCAACAGCTCGGCAAAGTTTCGCGCTCGCTTGGCGTTACCGATGTCGGTTGAGACCACTACCTTGTCCCTGATCTTCTTCGCACGATAATAGTTGGCGAGGAGGTACATGGCGGTTAGCTCATCTACCGGAATATTGAAAAATCCCTGGATTTGCCCCGCGTGCAAATCGACCGTGAGAATACGGTCCGCCCCCGCCGTTGTGATCAGGTCTGCGATCAGACGCGCGGTGATCGGCACTCGTGGCTGATCTTTCTTATCGGTTCGTCCATAGGCATAGTAAGGCACAACTGCTGTAATTCGGCCCGCTGATGCTCGCTTTGCAGCATCAATGATAATCAACAGCTCCATGATAGACCTGTTGACCGGCGATGAAAAAGGCTGCACTATGAAGACGTCGTTCTCACGCACGCTCTCATTTATTTTGACGAAGATATTCTCGTTAGAGAACTCCGTCACCTGTAGATTGCCTAGCCCCACCTTCAGATCGGCGGCTATTGCCTCGGCCAGTTGTGGGTTCGCGTTGCCTGTGAATATCGTCAAGTCTTCAAAGTGCACGCTCAAGACCTTTCTAGCTCCATTTCGGCTTCGTCGTCGCCTCCGCCATCTGCTGCTTCTTCGCTCGTTAGCGCCCCTAATGCTTGTTGCGCTGCTGCCTGTTCAGCGATTTGCTTGTTCTTACCACTGCCCCTTGCCAGCACTTGGTTATCCGCGACTACCTCAACATGAAAGTGCTGTGCATGCGCCGGCCCGCTGGTATTTACGAGCCGGTAGACGGGGGTCGCTTTGAGGTGCGCCTGGGTGAATTGCTGAAGCTGGCTCTTGTAATCTCCGCTCAACACGGCTTGCATCTGCTCTATGCTCCTGCCTCCCAGAGCTTTATGCCAGACAGTGGCAGCAGCCTCAAGCCCTCCATCCAGGTATACTGCTCCCAGTAGCGCCTCCACCGCCCGACCCATATTGCTGGGCCTCGCTCTGCCGCCTGCTGCTTCTTCGCCGCGACTCATATACAGATATTCGCCGAGCGCCAAAGGCTCAGCGACCTCGGCCAGCGTGCTCAGTCTCACCAGCGCGCCGCGCCAGGCGGTTAGCTGCCCTTCCGACACATCCCTGTGCTCATTGAAGAGGTCGCTTGATACGATGAAGCCGAGCGCCGCATCGCCCAGGAACTCAAGCCGCTCGTTGGAGCCGAGGCTGAACTCCGGTACGTCATGCAGGTAAGACTTATGTACCATCGCTGTCCGCAGGTAATCTTCCTCCTTGAAGCTATAGCCGATTGCTTGCTCAAGCTCAGAAAGAGGCCTTTTGGGTGGCGCGCCTGTCTCCGTGCGCGCACCCATCGCTGTATCGTGTGCCCTGCTCTCCTTCGGCCTCGGTGCGTCCAACAGCATTACTACTTTGTATTCGCCAACGCCGCATCAAGATTGATGCCTGCCTGCTCTGCGAGAGAGCGTAGCCGGCGCCAATCTACGTCGAAGGTGTACCTGTAGTGTGAGTTGGCGAGAGGCGTGCTCCGCGATGTCGCCAGGTTGGTCGTCACGAGAAAACGGGCAAAGGCGTCGGCTACAGAGTTGCCCAGAGGATCGGTATCGTCCACCACCAGAGAGCCTCCCGCCGCCATACGCAGTCCACGCGCGAAGTATGGCGCTAACCTCTCGGCGTCTGCTCTGTGGTCTGCGTCTATTTCGCTTATCTCCCGGTTCACGTCCTGCACCGCTGATGCGTCAAGTTGCGCCTCGGTGCTTTCGCGCTCCATAAGCGGATGAGCGACTATATAGTTCAACAGGGTCTGTAATTCGTCGGGCATGGCTGGTTCTCCTCATTTTTGGTGCTATCCAAGATTATAGCATACGGGAGATGCGAGATCAGGGGCTACGAGTTAGGAGCCGCAAAACGGCAGAGAGTAGCCAACAATCCTATCTCCCGTTCTCCAACCCCTGGTATGCTATAATCTTCTCATGGGTGGTGAGAAGGAAAGCTCGGCAGCCAGACAGGGTATGCTCCTCATCAGATTGCCTCTGCCGCCTGGTATCAACGAGCAGTACGCCACGGTGAAGGGCCGCCGCGTGCTCTCTGCGGAAGCGCGTCGCTTCAAGGCTGAGGTCAAGTCTGAGATCGCGTCGCTCAGCTACGCAGGCCGCTTACCCGCCGCAATGATCGAGGCGTTGCGTTCAGCCTATCTTGCCCTTTTCATAGATTTCTATTTCAAGACGCCCATGAAGCGCGACCTCGACGGCGGTCTGAAGATAACCCAGGACGCACTTTGCGAATCCCTTGGCATCAATGACAATCGAGTTGTAGATATACACCTTGTCAAGCGTATAGACCCACTCAACCCTCGGATTGATGTCACCCTGGAAGCGATAAAGGAAGAAGATTGGCACTTCGATGACGAATACATCTATATCAGCACCCCCCAAGCTACGAACCAACCGTAGAGGTGATGCTATTCGTTTCGCGGAGGTAAATGGCACGCGCATCAGGTACATCGAAGCGGGCGCTGACCACGCAGGCGTACCTGTAGTTTTGCTGCACGGTTATCAGGCAGGAGGCGACTACTGGTATCCACATCTGCTGCCCGCGCTCTCCGCTGAGCGTCGGGTAATTGCTCCTGACATTCCTGGGTTCGGCTATTCAGGACGGCTACCAAGCTACAATTTATCAGCCTTCGCCAACATTCTCAACGCTTTTCTCGACAGCCTGGGCGTAGAGCAAACTGACCTGCTGGGCCATTCTATGGGCGGCCAGGTAGCCATAGCCACCGCTGCGGAGCAACCTGCCCGCATACGCAAGCTGGTGTTGGTAGACAGCGCCGGTCTTGCTCGCACCGAACCGCGATGGCAGGTTCCCATTAAGATGATCGCTGACCGCAGCACCTTCCATCTCGGAATCTACCCAACTATGATCCGGCTCTCCACCAGGGCCACAGCCCTGCGCCCCGCGTTACAAATGCTGCAAAGTGAGTTCGTGGACGGCTACCTGCCCGGGCTGACAATGCCTACCCTCATCGTCTGGGGTTCACGTGACCGCATCGTGCCTCTTGAGCATGGCGTTTTCCTGGTCAAACATATTGCAAGTGCGCGGATCGCCATCATACGTGGTGCGGGGCATATGCCTTTCTATCAGAAGCCGCAAGAGTTTAATCGCATCGTCTTGAGTTTCTTGCGGAAGTCGGAGTAGACGGAAAAGATGACACCGGACCAGCCGTTGGCTAGCAGATGTGCAACAGCTAAACAGGGAGAAAGTATGCAGGAAACCAGTATAACCGAGCCACTGCCGGAGGGTATGGAAGCAGTAGCTATGGACACCCTTCTGCTCGTAGCGGAAGAGGAGACAGCCGAGCGCGAAGGCGCTGCGCCTGTTAAAGGAGCTCTCGTCGCCGCTCCGCGCCCATTGAAGCAGCGCGACACTGTGGCTATTCTCGACTTCGGTTCGCAATACAGCCAGCTTATCGCTCGCAGGGTGCGCGAGCTTGGTGTCTACTGCGAGCTGCTCCCGTTCGATACTCCTATCTCTGAAGTGCAGCGTCTGCACCCTGGCGCGTATATACTATCCGGCGGGCCTGCCAGTGTCTATGAGCCTGGCGCGCCAGCCTTGCCGCCCTACGTCATCGAGAGCGGCTTGCCTGTGCTTGGCATTTGTTACGGCATGCATCTGCTGACACAAGCCTACGGTGGGCATGTTGAGGCCGCCGAGCATCGCGAGTATGGCCCTGCTCGCGTGACGCGCACAGGCCACTCTCCTCTCTTTGCCGGTCTGGACGGCAATCTTGCGGTCTGGATGAGTCACGGTGACCATGTTGCTCGTTTGCCGGAAGGCTTTGAGGTGCTGGCCTCCTCGGACAATGCTCCGACTGCTGCGATGGGTCGGGGCAGCACGCTCGGCATCCAGTTTCACCCGGAGGTAGTACACACTCCGCAGGGCAAGGAGATACTCGGCAATTTCCTCTTCGAGGTGGCAAAGCTACACCCCACCTGGAATGCAGCCTCATTCATTGACGAAGCCGTCGGCCAAATCAAGAGCGCAGTGGGTGATAGTCGTGTGCTCTGCGGCTTGAGCGGTGGCGTAGACTCGTCGGTGGCCGCGGCGCTGGTTCACAGAGCCATTGGCGACCGCCTTACCTGCCTTTTTGTTGATAATGGCCTCCTGCGCCAGGGCGAGGCCCGTGAAGTTGAAGAAACCTTTGGCCGCAACCTGCATATGAACCTCGTGGCTGTAAACTCATCGCGGCGCTTTTTGGAAGCGCTGGCGGGCGTTACTGACCCTGAAGAGAAGCGCAAGCGTATCGGCGCTACATTCATCAGGGTCTTCGAAGACGAAGCGGCCAGGCTGGGACACTTCGAGTTCCTTGCGCAGGGCACCGTCTATCCCGATGTGATAGAGAGCGCCAGCCCTGAGCGGCCCTCGGCGGCGCGCATCAAGACGCACCACAATGTGGGAGGTCTCCCTGCGGACTTGCGCTTCAAGCTCGTAGAGCCTCTGCGCTATCTCTTCAAGGACGAAGTGCGCCGTGTGGGTTTGGAGCTTGGCTTGCCGGAAGAAATTGTCTGGCGGCAGCCCTTTCCGGGTCCTGGACTTGCGGTACGAGTGCTGGGCGCTGTCTCCTACCCCCGCCTGGAGACGCTCAGGGCGGCGGACTCCATAGTCAGGGCCGAGCTTCACAATGCCGGATTACAAAGGGTTATCTGGCAGGCGTTCGCGGTGCTCTTGCCTGTGCAGAGTGTAGGTGTCATGGGCGACAACCGCACATATGCGGATGTGGTAGCTGTGCGGGCCGTTACCTCTGTTGAGGGGATGACAGCTGATTGGGCGCAGATCCCCTACGACGTGCTGGGGCGGATTTCTAACCGGATTGTCAACGAGGTGCCTCATGTCAACCGAGTGGTGTATGACGTTACCTCCAAGCCCCCGGCTACAATAGAGTGGGAATGAATCCACGCCTTCTATAGAGCAATTGCTGACGAAGAGAGCACCTTGAAACAGACACTCGCCGCGTTGCTTGCGGCTCCCGCAAGAGATAGAGCTAGTAAGAGCACCTACGTAAAAAGCGCAATTGGCTTATTGGCGAACGAATGGGCTACTGCCGCTCTCATATTTTTCTTTACAAGGGGCGTAGCCCTCCTGAGTGCCTACTCAGGGGTTAGTCGGCTCATTGCAGTTGAGCCTGCGCGCAGCAAAGGGTGGCTGGCAGAGCTGGCGCTGATGTGGGATGCTGCCTGGTACGCAGGCATTGCCCAACATTCATATACCTACGATCCGGCATCCCCCGGCGGCACCAACGTCGCTTTTGCTCCATTATTCCCATTCCTGATGAACGCCATTGCCACCTTCCTTCGCTGGCTGACTTTCGGCTGGAACTGGGGCAACGAGCCCTATGGCGCTCTCATCGCCGCAGGTTTTCTGATCAGCAACCTCAGCTTTTTCGTTGCGCTTATCTTGCTGATGCGCCTGCTTGCTCCCAGGCTCGGCGTGGTGGGTGGCGCAATAGTGGCATTAGCTCTCGCTGCTCTGCCCACCGCCTTCTTCTTTTCAGCGCTGTACACAGAGGGCCTCTTCCTGATGCTGGTGCTGGCATCGCTCGTTGTGGCGCGCTCCACTTGGCGGCAGAAGTGGCTTTGCGCCGGGCTGCTTGGCATGCTAGCTTCACTCACTCGCTTCACGGGAGTGCTTTTGCTGGCTATGCTGCTGGTTGACTATCTGGCTCAGCGCAACTGGCGGTGGCGCAAAGTGCGTGCTGACATCCTCTGGCTTGGGCTAACGCCTCTCGGTGTGGGGATATACGCAGGGTTCCTGTGGTGGCGCTTCGGCACCCCATTTGCCCTCAACGATAGTATGCTCAAGGGGTGGAACCATCAGGCCTCCTTCTTCCTGTTGACTTACTGGGAGAGCGCGGCGAAGCTCTGGCAGAGTGTAGCAGGGTTGGTGCCTGTGGACAAAGACCCTGTGCTATACTATGGGAACGGCAGCAGGCTCTATCTGATCCTTGATCTTGCCATGCCAGCCATACTGCTGGCTGGCGCGTTCGCGGCGCGGAAGAAGCTCCTCGCGTCGGAGTGGGTCTGGCTTGTCCTGGGTATTATCTATCCGCTCAGCACCAATATTACTTTCTCAATGGCGCGCTACGTGCTGCCGCTGTGGCCGGGCCTCATCTGGCTGGGCACATTGAAGAAGGGCCAGAGGTGGGCGGCAGTGGGCTTCATAGCCTCTTCTTTAGCACTGCTGGCATGGTGCAGTTACATCTACGCAAGCGCAAAGTGGATAGGCTGACGCGGCGAGAGATTCCGAATTCCGAGGAGTTGAAAGAGGGAGCAGAGACTAGATGAAAGTGCTTGTTGTGGGTTCAGGGGGACGTGAACATGCGATTGTCTGGAAGCTAGCGACCAGCCCCGCTGTTGATACGGTCTACTGCGCCCCCGGCAACGGCGGCACCGCACTCATCGCGCAGAACCTCGCCATGCAGATCAGTACCGAAACCAACTGCGACCAACTGGCGGGCTGGGCCTTTAATAACAATATTGACCTGGTGATTGTTGGCCCTGAAGTGCCTCTGCGTCACGGCATCGTCGATTCGCTCCTCCTGCTGGGAGTGCCCGTCTTCGGCCCAACGCAAGCCGCCGCCCGCATAGAGTGGAGTAAGGCCTGGGCGCGTGACTTCATGCAGCGGCACGACATACCGTCGCCAGCTTACAGTGTGGCGGAGGGGATGGCCGCGCTCCTCGACGTGCTTCGCTCGCCTGCCACACGTTACCCTCTGGTGCTGAAGGCCGACGGCCTGGCGGCGGGCAAGGGCGCAGCGGTCGTTGGCGATGCGAGCGAGGCGGAAGACGCCATTGCCCAGATGCAGGTGAGCGGCGCACTGCCTCATGAGCCTGACATCATAAAGGTGGTGATGGAGGAGTTTCTACAAGGCTTTGAGGTGAGCGCGCACGCCTTCACAGATGGTGAGCGTATATCCATGTTGCCTCTCGCCTGCGACTACAAAAGGCTGCTCGAAGCTGATCATGGCCCTCTCACAGGCGGTATGGGCGCTTACACTCCTACCCACATGATCAGCCCCGAATTGCGGCAGCAAATCGAAGAGAAGATAATCCGCAAAGCAGTACAAGGGCTGGCGAGTGAGGGTGCCCCATTCAAGGGAGTGCTTTATGCAGGGCTGATGATAACTGAGAGCGGCCCGAAGGTGCTGGAGTTCAACTGCCGCCTGGGCGACCCCGAAACGCAGGTTCTATTGCCGCGTCTCCAAACGCCACTTGATGAGATCTGCACGGCTGTCGCCGCCGGCGATCTATCGCGAGCAGGCGCTATTTCCTGGAGTGATGAGGCTGCGGTGGGTGTGGTGCTGGCATCGGAGAGCTACCCCTTGCGTAACTCCGCGCCGGCTCAGATTAGCGGCCTGGGCGACCTGGACGAAGGTGTGTTGGTTTTTCACGCAGGTACCGAGGCCCAAGGTATGTTATCACTCCAGCCTGAGCATGCAGCCTCCCCCAGAGAGCGTTCTATCTTCCGCACACTTTTCCCGCGGTCGAGCTTGGCTGCTAACTCTAACCCTCCTCTACCCCTGGATGCAGGTATCACCGCCACCGGAGGGCGCATCCTCACGGTCGTGGCCAAAGCCGCGACTATCGGCGAGGCCCGCGAAGTGGTATACCGCAATATCCCCCGCATAAAGATCATCGGCGCGCAATACCGCAAAGATATAGCAGAGCGCGAAGTCGAATCATAACAACTCTGCAATTAGAAAGAGGTAGTCTCTCCTAACTCGCAAACTATGAGCGCAAAATTTATATACAACTTATATGCTCTTGCATGAGGATTGCTATTGTCTTGCTCGGCTTTGTGGGGTAAACTACTCGTTAGTGGTTTCGTTCTTATAAGCTTGAGGGCACGGCTTTGCATCACTTTGCAAAGGTGCCCCACCTGCGCTTGAGGTGAAGAATATGTCTGCTTTGACGATCCTGCCGCTCACCGTCACCATTATTGGAGCGGCTTTTGCTATAGTCATCCTGAATCACTACTTCGCCACCAAGCACAGGCCGCACGAGCTTGTCTGGAGCGTGGCCTTTATCCTCTTTGCCCTCGCAGGCGCGGCGCAGGTCCTTGCCGACCTTCGCGGCTGGACCCCCCTCGAAGCGCGCTTCTACTATCTGGCAGGGGCCATACTCAATGTAGCTTTCCTCGGGGTGGGCACCGTTTATCTCATCTTCCCGCGCAGCGTCGCCAATGTCGCCCTGGCGATTACCCTCGCGGTGACGGCTATCAGCATCTACGTTATCTTCACCGCGCCTATCAATCAGGCGATACTTGGCCAGGAGGCGGGTTGGAAGGCTGTCGCCATTGACGCGCTGGACCCCAAGAAGTTCACCCTGCCCCGTCTGCTTGCCGCGATCACAAACTCTATAGGCACCCTGCTGGTGGTGGGTGGCGCGCTCTGGTCCGGCTTCGTTTTCTGGCGCAAAAAGATCATGAAGAACAGGATGATAGGCGTCTTTCTGCTGGCGGCAGGCACGTTCATCGTT
>DAHVFG010000190.1:0-2647 GCA_027317125.1 Chloroflexota bacterium
GGTCAGTAGTGATGTTGAGCGCGACGCCATGCGTGGTTATGCCCCGACCATCTACTCTGACGCCTATAGCTGCGATCTTCTCTTCACAGCCCGCTTCGCCTACCCAGACGCCGCTGTAACCGGGCAAACGATATGCGTTGATGGCGAAATCGGCCAATGTGCCAATCAGTACCCATTCGAGTGAACGTAGGTAGGCGTGGTAGTCAACAGTCGGGGTATCACGGAGTAGATTGATAATAGGATAACTTACAAGTTGACCAGGCCCATGATACGTCACATCGCCACCGCGATCCACATCAAGCAGAGCAATGCCTTCGCGGGCCAGTTCGTGCTCACTCGCGAGAATGTGATCACGGCCTCCTCTCCTGCCACAGGTGTAGGTATGAGGGTGCTCAAGGAGAAGAAGGGTGTCGGACGCTTCGCCGCTCGCCACCTGCGCGGCCAGGCGGTTCTGCATCTTCCAGCACTCTGCGTAGCCGATGACGCCCAAATCCACAACCGAGAGAGGACGCGTTGCTGAACGCGCCCTCTCTGTTAGCTCGTTCAACATTGTCAACTTACCCGGCTGCCTGCTTTACCTGCTCGTGGGCATGATAAGACGAACGCACGAGCGGGCCGCTCTCAACATGTTTGAAGCCTATCTCAAGCCCGATCTCTTTCAGCATCTTGAACTCATCTGGAGTGTAATAGCGTATAACAGGCAAATGCCTGAAAGAGGGGCGTAGATACTGGCCTATTGTCACAATGTCCACATCGTGGTCGCGCAGGTCGTGTAACACCTGCACCACCTCGTCCCACTCCTCTCCGAGGCCGAGCATCAAGCCCGACTTGGTGTATATATCGCCTCCGGTGGGGTCCATCTCTTTGGCCTTTTTCAGCAGCTCCAGAGAGCGGCTGTACTTGGCCTGTGGGCGCACAATATAATAGAGGCGCGGCACAGATTCTATATTATGGTTCAGGATGCTGGGGCGAGCGTTCATCACTATTTCAAGCGCCCACCAGACGCCCTTGAAGTCGGGGATCAACACTTCGATTCCGCAGTCGGGCGTGTACTCTCTGGAAAGCCTGATCGTTTCAGCGAAGATGGAGGCCCCTCCATCAGCCAGCTCATCTCGGTTCACCGAAGTGATCACCGCATGGCGCAGCTTCAACGTCTCGATTGCGCGTGCGACGCGCTCCGGCTCCTCCTTATCGAGTATAGAAGGTCGGCCTGTCTTAATAGCGCAGAAGCCGCATGAACGCGTGCAGGTGTCACCAAGAATGAGGAAGGTTGCAGTGCGGTGCTCCCAACACTCGGAGATGTTGGGGCAGTGAGCTTCTTCACACACTGTGTGCAGGCCCAGCCCGCGCATCAAGCCCTTGAGGTCGCGGTAATTCTCACCTTGCTGCCACTTGACCGTCAGCCAGGGCGGCTTGCGCTCCACCGGCACAGGTTCTGCGCTCACCGGGCGGGCAGGCCCACCTGGGCGGCTATAAGGTTTCAATTCAAGAGGGGAGTATGGCGGAGCATCCCTTGTTATATCCGACATTGTATATGCCTACTTTCGTTATATGGTGGCGTTTTTACCTGGTTCATTATAACATAGTGGGGAGATCCCCAACCTGTAGCGGGAACTTCGGGGCAAAGGTGACAGAAGGTGACGGAAGGTGTCAGTAATTACAGGTAAAATGACTGTAGGCGGACGACGGGAGCACTACCAAGAAGGGGGTAAAATATGAAAGAGGACAATGAGAGGGGTGGAACGAACGGCTTAGAAGCACCAGAGCCGGAGCCGGAGAGACCCCAACTACCCGAAGAGTACGGCGTGCCCACAGGCAGCGAGAATATGCTGCCCTGGAGTTGGGCGGTTGAGCGGCTGGAGAAGGCGCGCAACTATTGGGTATGTACGGTTGGGCCAAACGGCAAGCCGCATGCGGTGCCGGTGTGGGCCGCCTGGCTGGACGGCGCACTCTATTTTGACGGGCACCCTATGACCCGATGGGTGGACAACCTACTGAAGAATCCGGCGATCACAGTCCACCTGGAGAGCGGGGATGAGGTGGTGATCCTCGAGGGTACTGTAGAGGACATAGCGCAACTTGACAGAGCGCGCGCCGAATCGCTGACGCAGCTCTTTGTGGCTAAATACGGGTATGCGCCTAACTCCGGCCAGTGGGTAGAGAGCGGTCTGCTTGCCCTACGTCCACAAAAGGTGCTCGCGTGGAGTGAGTTCCCCACGACGATGACCAGGTGGAGATTCTCCAAATAGGATAAAGCAAAAGCGGTCTTCGGGGACCGCTTTTGCTTTATCCTAGCAGGCTCCGTCTAAAGGCCGGCTGTTTGCGGATTGAACTTTTCCAGCGATTCTTTAATGATCCGCAGGAACTTTGCGCCCACACCCCCATCCAGAACGCGATGGTCAAGAGCTATCGTCGAGTACATCATAGACCGGATGGCGATAGCGTCGTCAATCACTACAGGGCGCTTGACTATGGCCTCCATTGTGACCAGGCACGCCTGTGGCTGGTTGATGATCGAGTGGGTCATGATCACGCCCAGTGCGCCTGTGTTGTTAACGGTGATTGTGCCACCCTGAATGTCAGGGAGGGTGAGTTTGTTGGCTCTGGCTTTGTTAGCAAGGTCGGTCACATGGCGCGCAATGCCAGT
>DAHVFG010000191.1:0-2578 GCA_027317125.1 Chloroflexota bacterium
CATCAGCGCGGAGTAGACACTGTGGCTCTGCACAAAAGCCTGATGGACTTCGCCTCCGAGCCGCGCCTCCTGGGTGATATTAAGGAGTATCTGGAGAATCAGATGCCGTCTCATGAAGGGCTTAGCCGAGAGGATATGTGGTACCTGGCGAGCTCGCACGGCGGCCTTGTACATACGCCTCCAAGCGGCACATGGCGGTATCAAGGCAAGAACTCGTATATCGACTCGCGCCTGTGGCTCAAAGGATTAGAGGAGCCTTCCCTGGAAGAGGCTATGCGCGTGCTGGTGGAGCACTACCTTCTGGCTTTTGGGCCTGCTTCCCGTGCCGATATTGCCCAATGGGGCGGCATCCGCAGGATGGGCCGGATTGACTCGACATTACAAGCGCTGGGCGACAGACTTGTATCGTTCAAAAGTGAGGGTGGTAATACGCTCTACGACCTGGTGGACGCGCCAAGGCCCAGCGGCGATCTACCTGCGTCGCCGCGCTTTCTCCCAAAGTGGGACAATCTGCTACTTGCCTACGACAACCGCGAGCGAGTACTTCCTGCTTGCTACCGCAAAACTGTCATTAGAATAAACGGCGATGTAATGCCGACGTTCCTGGTGGATGGTATGGTTGCAGGCATGTGGGCGGTCGCGGTGAACCGGAACGCCGCTTTGCTAACGCTCAAACCCTTCGGTCCTCTCGAGCAGGCAGTGCGTGGCACACTTGAGGAAGAAGGAGCAAGGCTTGTGCGCTTCATAGAGCCTGAGGCCGAAAGCTATGAGGTGCGGATAGATAAGTGTTGATCAACCTTAGCACACTACTTGTGTTTTTAGAAGACGCACGCCTGGCCCAACCGCGCTATAACTTCGGCCCGGATTACAGATCGCCTCACCCCGCCTGCCGCGCGGGCACGAATATCTGTATTGTGCCCTGAGCTATATAGCCTAGATGTTCGTAGAGGGGTTCACCGTCGTGCGATGCCAGGAGCATTGTTGAAGTATATCCAAGCATAGCTGCTTCTGCTATGGCATGTCGCATCATTGCTGCGGCTATTCCGCGCCGCCTGTAATCGGCCAGCGTGCCCACATTCCAGATACCCGCTATCTCCCCCTTCAGGATGAGTGTGAGGGTGGCGACAGGAACACTATTGTACCGTGCCAGATAATGGCGCACGCCTTCTACTCGCAGTGCGTTCGCTCCCAGGATCAGCTCCAGGTCGGCGAATGGGAGATGAAAGATGCGGCTCAGAAGCAAGCGAAAGGTGGACATATCGGGCGGAGTCTGCACCCGTGACAGGGCGAGATCGCCGGGCGTAGCTGCTGATATACCCCACTCGTGCGGCGGTCCATCAAGACACATCACGGGCATAGAATCGTACTCCACGTATCCGAGGTGGGCGAGGCGATTGGGGGCGTCGGAGACAAGACGGTCGAGCACCATGAGACAATATGGGCGTTCGCGCTCGCGGAAGTAGCTGTCTATGATCTCCAGGGTATCAAGATTAACCATCTCCTCGGAGAAGATACCTGCTCCATTGAAGACAGGCGCATAAGATGCGGAGTACCAACAAAC
Organism: Chloroflexota bacterium; assembly: GCA_027317125.1. Lineage (GTDB taxonomy): Bacteria > Chloroflexota > Chloroflexia > QHBQ01 > JADMIH01 > JADMIH01. The sequence continues at coordinate 1,562 of DAHVFG010000191.1, forward strand.
AGCGCCGCCGATGCTGCCCACCAGGCCGCCATCTGCTGACAGCGACAGGCTCCTGAAGCCATCAGCAGATGCCAGCGCGAGCGCCATAAGCCTATAGGGAGAGGAGGGGCTTGTTTTGCTATCTTGTTGCATCGTAGTCACGTCTTTACAGGGTTGTTCACCGATAAGGGCTACAGAGTTCCTGCCTGTAACGAAAGAGGGGGCAAAAGGCTCAATGCGATGCTCTTCGGAGCCTCCAGATGAGGCCAACGGGATAACCCACCATCTTGGCTATGTCTCCCGTCAGCCGTATGAGTGGCACCAGAGCAAGCGCGTATGATACCTCGCGCAGAGACAGCCTGCGTAACGCGGGCAAGAGGCGCAGGTAGGGCTTGCGGCAGTAAAGCGCTGCTGCTGCGACGGCTAGCGCCAGCAAGCCCTTTCCCTTTAATGAGTGCCGCCACTTCAAGCCCCACATCATAAGGAGCGGCCCAACTGTGTAGGCCGTATACCTGATAGCGTGCCGTTTGCGCCAGAGGTCCGCTTTGCCATCGCCCCTGGCATAGCGATAGTATTGCAGGTAAAAGGATTTCAGGCTTGATCTAGGGCGAAAATGAACGACCGCCTGGGGAACAAAGACGAAGTGGCACCCCGCCTCAAGGAGCGCGAAATCGAACACCAGGTCTTCCGAATAGTCGAGCCACTCAGGGTAGCCGCCAACCGCCGCCCATGCCTCCTTGCGGAAGGCTACCGAGCGGCTGGAAGGCAGAAATTTACCGGGTTGTATGTCCTCAAGCGCAGGGAGGACCGTTGCGCCCATTGCGCGCTCGAAAGTAGTTCGCGCATCGGGCAAGAAGAAACCAGCCGCGACATCAACGCCTGCGCCCAACGCCTCTGCGAGCGACTCCAGCCAGCGCGGATCGAGCCACACACCGGCGTCGGTGACCGCAACAGTATCGCAGCGTGCGGCCTCTATCGCGGTGTTGCGCCCCCGCGATATGTTAGCGCCGGGCATCTCGATGAGCCGCAAGGATAGCT
>DAHVFG010000192.1:0-2296 GCA_027317125.1 Chloroflexota bacterium
AATAGGGTGGAGCAATCTTGAAGGAGTAGCTGTGGAGGCGTACCCTTACGCACCCTCACCCCATGCCCCTCTCCCATGAAGGGAGAGGGGGCTTTATTGCTGGGGAGTATATCTCCCATGAAGGGAGAGGGGGCTAAGCTAGCCCCCTTGAATCTGAACAGTTACATAAGTGGGAAATAGGGCCAGTACGGCACGGCTGTTGTATTGAGAATAGAAAGGGAGTTCTAAAAATATGTGGAAAACCCCGTTGACAGGCGGCAATAACAGAGCTATCCTATAACAGAACGTAAGTTCTATATACCCATCAGGGGGTAAGAGTGAGAGACAACGAGGTAAGAGAGGATATGAAAGAGTTCATGAGAGCGAGATTGGAAGAGCTACTGGTAATGGTATTGGGCGCAGCGCTGATAGCCGCAACGCTGTGGACGACGCCGACAATAGCGGGAGCGGAAGCCGCAGGCTATCCCAGCAACCCTTACCCGCCGGACGAGTCAACATACTGGGCGTGGCAGAATAGGCCCGACCTGCCCGCTAATCTGGGCGAAGCCAAAGACTGGGGCACCAACGCAGCGTTGCAAGGCTGGCCCGTTAGCCGGTACCCGCGCAGGGGCGACATAGCTGTTTTTGGCCCTGGCGAGTATGGTGCAGATGTGACAGGGCATGTAGCTGTAGTAGAGCAAGTGCTTGGTGACGGCAGTTACGCCACCAGCCAGACGGACGAAGCCGATTGCGCAGCAGGCTCTGCGGCTTGCGGGCGCGTCAACAGGCGCAATTATCCGGCGGCAATGGGCACAAGCTTTATCCACTACAAAGTAGATACGCGCACCACCTGGAGCTTCTGGGCGGGCGCGGCGGGCTGGGAAGGGCGTGGCCTGGGAGAGGGCGCAAGCGGCGGGCCGGGCTGGTATTACCCACTCGCAGGCTCCAGCCCGCAGCTGATCAGCCCGCAGCTCGATATACCGCTAGATGGCTACAACGCTGTGGAGATAGATATGGTAACAGGCATACCTGTGACAGACCCGACAATCAAGGTCTTTTTCTCTACCATAGGGCAAGCTGATTTCTCGGCGAGCCAATCGGTCACGCTGGCGGGTCACGCAGATGGGCAAGCGCACACCTACCTGGCGATTTTGGGCAACAATGCCGAGTGGAGGGGACGTCTGGCGAGACTGCGAATTGACCCTGCGGGGAGCGGGAGCAGCGGCGGCGTGCGAATTGATCGTGTACGCCTCCTCTATGTAGATACAGGCTCAGGCACCTTCAATACCCTGGAGACTCCAAGCTCCAGGCGCGGCGAGAACAGACTGTGACCCATTACGAGTTACGGGTTAGCTTAGAGGAAGTTTGTAACTCGTAATTATTCTCGCCATTCTTTTAGCACGAGCACACCGTTTTGCCCGCCGAAGCCGAAGCCGTTTACCAGAGCAGCGCGCACCTTCATCTGGCGGGCCTGGTTGGGCACGTAGTCCAGGTCACAGGCAGGGTCTGGGTGATGATAGTTGATAGTGGGAGGCACTATGCCATCTCGGATAGCCATAGCGGCAGCTACAGCGGAGATGGCCCCGGCAGCCCCCAGGGAGTGCCCTATCATGCTCTTGTTGGAGGAGACGGCTACTTTATAAGCTCGGTCGCCAAAGGCACCCTTGATGGCGGCGGTTTCGGCAGCATCATTCAGGGGAGTGGAAGTGCCATGCGCGCTGATGTGATCTATGTCGTCAGGTGTAAGGCCGCTGTACTTCAGGGCGCGGGTCATGCAGAGCGCAGCCCCTCTCCCGCCGGGCGCGGGCGCGGTCACATGATAGGCGTCGCCTGTGAAAGCGCCGCCAAGCACCTCTGCGTAAATGTGCGCCCCGCGTGCAGTTGCGCTCTCAACGGTCTCAAGGATGGCGGCGGCGGCACCTTCGCTGTAAACAAAGCCGTCTCGTGTGGCGTCGAATGGGCGGCTCACTTCTTCGGGCGGCAGCTCGGTGTTGCGCGACAGCGCTTGCATATTAGCCAGGGAGGTAATGGCAAGGTCGGTCAGGAACGACTCGGTGCCGCCCGCAATCGCCATATCAGCCTCACCGCGCATGATAAAGTGATATGCGTCTACGAAAGAGAAGATGCCACTGGCGCAGGCCGCCACGCCAGTAGTCACAGGGCCGTGCGTGCCGAGGGTGAGTGATACCTGGCAGGAGGCCATGTTGGAGATCATCCCCGGCAGGATAAAAGGGGTGATGGCGCGGGGGCCGCGCTCATGAATCAGGATGCTCGCCTCTTGCATCAGGTCCATGCCGCCACCGCCGGTGTTGAAGAC
>DAHVFG010000193.1:0-2266 GCA_027317125.1 Chloroflexota bacterium
CAATGGTAAAACGCGTGGACCATGTCGCATGGTTCAACCCGAAAGCCATAAACTCCACTTCCTCCGCGCTGTGCCCCAGCAGTTGGGCTACGTTGAAGGCATCGTGCTTGCCGCCATCGCAGAGCGCCAGCGCTTTGACGGACGAAAACCGGCTTACCGCCTCTCCAATAATGTTGGTGGGATTGGCGTAGTTGATAAGCCATGCATCGGGACATACCTCCTCCATCTCGGCGCACAACTCCCGTATAACCTTGAGGTTGCGCAAAGCGAAGAAAAAGCCGCCCGGCCCAACTGTTTCTTGCCCTATAATGCCGTACTTCAGCGGGATGCGCTCATCAAGGGCACGTGCCTGGAAGCCTCCGGCCCGAAAAGAGGTAAGGACGAAATCCGCCTTCGCCAGGGCTATCCGGCGGTCAGTTGTGCCTGTGATCTTGAGTTCGGCGTGCACGGCGAGCGCCATCTTCTCACCCAATTGCCTGATTACTTGCAGACTTGCGCCATCTATGTCCATCAAGGCTATCTCGCTGCCTTGGAAGACCTCTTGCGAGGCGATGATGGCGCGTAACACCCCAGGCGCGTACGCACTGCCGCCGCCGATATACGCCAGCTTCACTCTACCTGCCCCACTCTTTCGTCATCCACTCGCGTAGTTCGTCGGGACGTGGCACATTGGTAGCCCCGCCCCTCGCTGTGACCGAAAGCCCCCCGCATATCGTGGCGGCCCGCATACTTTCTTCAAACGACATACCCGACAATATACCAAAAAGGTAGCCGCCCGCGAAGGCGTCGCCCGCGCCTGTGGTGTCCACAACATTGACAGGCAAGGCGGGGAATCTGTAAAGCTCTCCCTCGCGGCTGGCAACTGCCCCTTCCGGCCCCAGCTTGATAATTGCAGTAGGCGTCCAGGCAGCAAGCTTCTTTATCGCCTCGTCAGCATTATCTGTGCCTGTAATCTGTAACGCTTCGGCACGATTAGGCATAAAGGCATCCACCAACGCCAACTTCTCCGGCACATCGGGCCGAGCCATAGTATCGGGACAGCATTGGCAGTCGAGCGATATGCCTGCTCCCTGTTGGCGCGCCAGTTGCAGCAGATCAGGCTGATCCCACAATTGGCCCAGCCAGTGGATATGAATGTGGCGGAAGGGGCGCTGCGCCAACGCCTTAGCGGGTGAAGGGCTTGCAGGACGCGGGTCCACGAAACTGACGAAGCTGCGGTCGTGCGCGAAAGAGAGGGCTACCGACAGGGTGCGAACGTTGTGATCGGCCCTTTGCACCAGGCTGAGGTCTATATCTTCCGAGCGCAAAGCGTCGAGGACGAACAAGCTGAATGGATCGGTCCCCACATGAGTGAAAAGCCCCACCTTCATCCCCAGCCGCCGGAGGGTAACCGCAGTGTTGAACACCCCACCTGCTGCTATATCAAAGTCGGTGCTAAAAAGCTCCTCCCCCGCTACAGGCATACGAGGCAAACCTGTAAATATCAGGTCGCAGTAGACCTCTCCTGCTATCACCACGTCAAACGCCTCGCTCATCTTGCTCACCTGTGCACCCCATGTAATTATTACAGACCGGGAAGCCCGCAGCTAAGGCTGAGTAGCCTCAGATTCTGCTCTAAGTACGCCCAACAACATGAGGGCCATCAAACGGTCTGCCGCCGCACAGACGGGCAGACGGGTAGACGGCGCGCCCTCAGCTTGCGGCTTTCTTCACGAGCGCGCCGATCCTTGCCTCTTCAGAGGCGGTCAACTCCTTCAGCGCGAAGGCGGTCGGCCACATGGCACCTTCATCGAGGTTTGCCTTATCGTTGAAGCCGAGCGTCGCGTACCTCGTGTTGAACTTCTGCGCACATTGGAAGAAGCAGACGACCTTGCCGTCCCTGACATACGCGGGCATCCCGTACCAGAGTTTCGACGAGAGGGCTGGCGCGCTGGCTTTGATGATAGCATGGAGCCGCTCGCCCATGGCGCGATCCGGTTCCCCCATCTCGGCGATCTTGGCGAGCACAGCGCGTTCCCCATCCGCCTTGTTTGCGACCGCCTTCAGCTCTTGGGCGCGCTCCTTCATCGCGGCTCGTTCCTCGTCCGTGAACCCCTTGGACTTCTTGCCGGTCGCGGTAGCGCTCTTGGCGGCCCTCTTGTCTACTGCTTGCATATAGGATTCCTTTCTACTCAAAGCGTTAGGAGTGTCTTTGGTTTCTGCTAGAGCGAGCGGAGCCTTTCCACGCTCTAGCGAACGTTTGTACTATAACGTGTTTCTAAGCGTT
>DAHVFG010000194.1:0-1953 GCA_027317125.1 Chloroflexota bacterium
TGGCAAAGCCGTGGCGATGCTTGGCGTGCTCTTATTGATCGGCGGGTCGTTGAGCGTCTTTAATGTGCCCTTGGCTTCATCGGCGGCCAATGACGTGAGTGTAGTGCACATTGCCGAGGCGGTGCCGACCGACCCGATGTCGCCGCTCTGGGACAAAGCGCAGGAAGCGCAAGTACCACTCAGCGCACAGCAGATCTACCAACCGGGCGGCGGCACAACACGCCAGGTGTTGGTCCGAGCGCTCGAGGACGGCCAGACGGTTGGCTTCCGGGTTTCGTGGGATGACGACACACGCAACGACACGGTAGGCGCAGTAGCCACAGATGCAGCCGCTATACAACTACCGATAGACCCTACGCACCTTCCGTACCAGTGCATGGGGCAAAGCACGAGCAAGGTGAACATCTGGCAGTGGAAGGCTGCACTTGAGCGGGAAAGTATTGACGCGGGGGCATCGGCCAACATAGTGAGCGCAGGTGTGCGTAACCTGACAAGCAACGGCATTTGTAAGGCCGTGGATACTCCAGGTCTTGAGCCGCAGGTGCGCTCCTTTTATGATGGCAAGCAGTGGCACGTTGTATTTTACAGATTGCTGTCGAAGGGCGACCTGGGTAGCGCGCCTCTGGTTATAGGTGGGAGCAGCTCTATTGCGTTCGCTGTGTGGAACGGAGCACGCGGCGAAGTGCGCGGCATGAAGGCAGTTTCGACCTGGAACAACTTGCAGTTCGGCACTCCTCCGGCGAACCAGGCGGGCAACCTTGTTACGTTGGGTGTGGTTGTGGTGGTTTCAGCAGGCATAATCGCGTACGCGATGCGCCGCCTGTCGCGGTAAAGGAGATTCTAATCCGGCACAGGGCTATACCGCGCCTTGCTTGAGAGCGGGCAGCATTATACTCGATAGTTGAGAGGAAGGGCAACGGCAGATGAGTGTAAAAGCTAGAGACTTGGATTACATGCAGGGGCGGACGGGCTTTTTGTCGGCAGAGGGTAGCGCTTCACGTAACTTTCTCTACTCGGCGATCCTCTGGCTGACGATTGCGGACTTCGTGGGGCTTATCGCGGCCACCGAGATGATAAGCCCCGACTTCCTGGCGGGGATCCCCTGGTTCGTCTTCGGGCGTATGCGCCAGATGCATGTCAATGGGGTGCTATTCCTCTGGCTCTCGATGGCCCAGGTCGGCGCGTTCTTCTACATAGTGCCACGCCTTTGCGGGGTCAAGCTGTGGAGCGAGACACTGGGCAACATGACGATGATCCTGTGGAACGTCATGGGCATCGGCGCATACCTCACTTTATCAAACGGCCTCACACAGGGCCGTGAATATGCCGAGCTAATCTGGCCTCTTGACATCATGGTGATGATCGCTCTGTTGATGGTGGGCTTCAACATATTCCGGACGATTATGAGCCGCAAGGAGAAAAAGCTCTTCGTCTCCTTGTGGTATATCATGGGCACGATGATCTGGATGCCGATGCTCTACTTTGTCGGCAATGTGATGTGGCAGCCTCTACTGCCGAGCGCGGAGACGAACCTGGCGGGCTTCCCGTCGGGCGGGCTTACGGGCATAGCCGACGTGACGTGGCAATGGTTCTATGGGCATAATGTGCTCGGCTATTGGTTCACCACGTCAGGGGTGGCTATCGTCTACTACCTTGTGCCGGTAATAACGCGCTCGCCTCTCTACAGCCATCTCCTTTCGTTGATCGGCTTCTGGTCAATCGCTTTTTTCTACGGGTTGGTGGGCCAACACCATATACTGGCAACTCCCACGCCAGGGTGGCTAAAGACGCTGGCGGTGGTAGGTTCTCTCGGTCTCTTCATTCCGGTGATTACCTTCCTGACTAATATATGGCTGACTATGCGCGGCAACTGGGGGAAGATATACGAAAGCTTGCCGCTGAAGTTTGTGATGGTGGGCACTGTCTTCTACTTCATCACCTGTGTGCAGGGGC
>DAHVFG010000195.1:0-1936 GCA_027317125.1 Chloroflexota bacterium
GCCTGTATGCCTCCTGAGAGTGCAGGCCCGATAGCGCCTGTTACAACCTACGACCCGATGGTGAGGGTACTGAAACAGCCTGTATGCCTCCTGAGAGTGCAGGCCCGATAGCGCCTGTTACAACCTACGACCCGATGGTGAGGGTACTGAAACCCGTGGGCACGCCCGAAGTAGTGAGGGTCTGGACGGCTGTGTTACAACCTACGACCCGATGGTGAGGGTACTGAAACGAGCATTTGCGCGGAGCTGACCGCAGCCGGCTACGGTCGTTACAACCTACGACCCGATGGTGAGGGTACTGAAACGGGTCGTAGGTTGTAACGCAACAAATAGAGGGCGGCTTATCAGGGGTTTACTGGGTTACAACCTACGACCCGATGGTGAGGGTACTGAAACCCCTCTACGTTGGACGTAGGTGGGGTGCTTGCCGTATTGTTACAACCTACGACCCGATGGTGAGGGTACTGAAACAGTGGGAGGAAATGCAGCAGGAGATTATCAGGGTGGGGGTTACAACCTACGACCCGATGGTGAGGGTACTGAAACCTAGCATGAGTACGGATCCAGTCTTTTGCTTCAACAGCTGTTACAACCTACGACCCGATGGTGAGGGTACTGAAACAATATCGCAGCTAACAAAGGTGGCTTATGACTCTGACGGTTACAACCTACGACCCGATGGTGAGGGTACTGAAACCCATATATGCCTTGAAAGCCTGATAACGATAATAACGAGTTACAACCTACGACCCGATGGTGAGGGTACTGAAACTTATCACAACAGGCAAGATGCGAAGCGATTTAGGGGATGTTACAACCTACGACCCGATGGTGAGGGTACTGAAACATGACTTCTGTTAGGCCGCGCTTGTTAGGGGCCACGCCGTTACAACCTACGACCCGATGGTGAGGGTACTGAAACGAATATCTTCGCGGCCACTGTGTATGCCTTAGCTGGTGTTACAACCTACGACCCGATGGTGAGGGTACTGAAACTGGTCCGAGGATGAGCTTGAGTATCTGGTAGACAACTGGGGCGTTACAACCTACGACCCGATGGTGAGGGTACTGAAACCGTTGCAGGCAGAGCTGGACGGCGTCAATGCCACAGCGGAGTTACAACCTACGACCCGATGGTGAGGGTACTGAAACAACCGAGTTCTTGACTGTATCGAGGATGCCGCCCGAAGGTTACAACCTACGACCCGATGGTGAGGGTACTGAAACGCCGGGTTGGTCGGCGCTGCGCGGTTTGGCCAGGCGCGTGTTACAACCTACGACCCGATGGTGAGGGTACTGAAACCAGCGCATCGCGGTCACCCGCCAGGACCAGCCCAACGGCGGTTACAACCTACGACCCGATGGTGAGGGTACTGAAACGGAGGCGTAACGCTTATCGGGGGAGCGCTCCGGCTCGCCTTACAACCTACGACCCGATGGTGAGGGTACTGAAACAAGCGCGAAGATAACTCCGCCGCACGCTCAAAAGAGCCTTACAACCTACGACCCGATGGTGAGGGTACTGAAACGGCTGCTCCGCGCGCTGCCGTCTGGCTGGCGGGCTGGCTTACAACCTACGACCCGATGGTGAGGGTACTGAAACATACAACCAGGAAAAGCGCATACAGGCGTTAGAAGACGGCCTTACAACCTACGACCCGATGGTGAGGGTACTGAAACGGAGGCGTAACGCTTATCGGGGGAGCGCTCCGGCTCGCCTTACAACCTACGACCCGATGGTGAGGGTACTGAAACCCCATGGTGCCCTTAGCTCGACTGCTCTGAAAATAACGAGCTCCAAGCGTCATGGGCACCAGAGCCGCTGACCCTTTTTTGGTCACAGGTGGTGACCCACTTGGGTCATGATGTCTTTGTACAACGTCACGATTGAAGTTGCGCGGGGCCTGGATGTGCCTGAGCGCGCGTGGGAGTATAT
>DAHVFG010000196.1:0-1807 GCA_027317125.1 Chloroflexota bacterium
CGCTTGATCATACGCGGGGTGTAATGGCTGTCGCGATTGACAGTGACGCTAGTGCCTTTGGATAGAACGCCGCCGTAGGCCGCGCCAAGCTTGGCGGCAAACTCCGGGGTGAGGTCTACGTTTACCAGGCCGGTGACGCCCCATCGTCCGAAGAGGTTGCGCCGCCCCTGCGACCCCCAGATGATCGAGGAGGTGACGGTCGCGCCGCTTTCCACCTCTTTAGAAGGCCAGATTTTGACGTTGGGGTGGATGACAGAGCCGGTGCCGACGATAGTGCCATCACCTACTACCGCTCCCTCAAAGATCATCGCCTGAGGTTTTACGTTCACCTGGGTTTGCAGGATAGCGCCGCGCACTTCGGCACGCTCGCCGACGTAGCAGTTGCGCCATATGATAGCGCGATCTATTGTAGCTCGCGTGTCGATGATCGAGAAATCGCGTATGACCGCCGGGCCGCGAACTGTGGCTCCTGAGTTAATCTTTACGCCTGCCCCCAGAAAGACAGGGCCTGTGATCTGAGCGTCGCGTGCGATCTCAACCTCGTCTTCCACCCAGATGCCGGAGCCTGGCTCGGCTTCGTGTCCGAGGCGTGGAAGGTCTACCTGCCCGCTCAGATAGTCGCCGCAGGAGCGCATATAATCGGGGATGGAACCTACATCGCACCAGTAGCCATCGGCGACGTAGCCGTACATCGGATCGCCCTTTTCCAGGAGAATCGGGAATAAATCGTTGCTGAAATCGAAGACCTGGCCCGCCTCATAATATTTGAAGATCTCAGGCTCGATGATATAGATGCCGGTGTTGACGGTGTCGGAAAAGACCTCGCCCCAGCTTGGCTTTTCCTGGAACTGCTTGACCCGGCCTTCGTCGTCTATGATAACCACACCGTACTCAAGGGGGTTAGGCATTCGCTTGAGGACGATAGTAGCCATCGAACTTTTTTCTTTATGGAAGCGGATAGCTTTACTCAGATCAAAGTCGGTAAGGGCATCGCCTGAGATAACCATAAAGGTATCGTCCAGCCATTCTATCCCCTGGCGAACAGAGCCTGCGGTGCCGAGAGGGCTATCCTCAACTGTATAATGGATTTTGACGCCGAAGCCGGAGCCGTCGCCGAGGTATTCCTGCACAACAGATGCAAGGTATTGCAAGGTGATGACAACCTCGGTAATGCCGTGACGCTTGAGAAGCTCGATAATGTGAACGATAGCGGGGCGATCTACCACAGGGACCATCGGCTTGGGCCGCCGGATAGTGAGTGGGCGAAGACGAGAGCCTTCGCCTCCTGCCATGATAACAGCCTTCATAGTGGGGCCTCCTCTCAGTGGGGCTGAGGAAAGAGCTATAGAGATTGAGAGGATGGATCTCAATCCTGAGCAGTTGAGGCATCAGCGCAGCCAATCTTTTTCGGTGTGCCATTGCGCCTTTATTGATTGATTATACAAGAGGTGGGGTGGTTGTCAACCTGGAAGGGGAGGGGTTACTGTTCAGGTGCAGGGCAGAACAAAGTTCAAGAGGTAACTGTGCGCCATCTGCCCTCACCCGCCCTCACCCCATGCCCCTTCTCCCTTCATGGGAGAGGGGGCTTTGTTGCTGGGAGTATCAGGGGCAAGCCTTTGATGGGGTTACAGGGTGTCCCCGCCCTCAGCATGAGTACAACCCTCTCTCCCTTCATGGGAGAGGGGCATGGGGTGAGGGCGGGTGAGGGTACGCCCGTACGGATCAGATACCCCAAGAAGATTGCTCCACCTCAAATCTGAACAGTTACAAGAGGCGTGGCGGTTCCAAATCACCCCCATAACTCACT
>DAHVFG010000197.1:0-1744 GCA_027317125.1 Chloroflexota bacterium
TACCCTCACCATCGGGTCGTAGGTTGTAACGGCATCAGGCGAGCACTGCAAGAGCACAAGTAGCCCGTCGGTTTCAGTACCCTCACCATCGGGTCGTAGGTTGTAACCGCCGGGATGCCTTCGTCCTCGGCCATAGCCGCGACGGGTTTCAGTACCCTCACCATCGGGTCGTAGGTTGTAACAGCGGTAGCGGTAACAAAGCAGGCACAGGCGGCGAGTTTCAGTACCCTCACCATCGGGTCGTAGGTTGTAACCAACTGGGACTTCGACATCCTGGACAAACAAATCTTAGGTTTCAGTACCCTCACCATCGGGTCGTAGGTTGTAACCTCGTTGTGCATGGATATACCAAGCACAGTATCTACGTTTCAGTACCCTCACCATCGGGTCGTAGGTTGTAACCCTGAGCTACGAACTACGGGGCGAAGGGACAAGTACGGTTTCAGTACCCTCACCATCGGGTCGTAGGTTGTAACCTGACAGTTTCAGGCGGATACGTCACTTTCGAGAGACGTTTCAGTACCCTCACCATCGGGTCGTAGGTTGTAACATAACCAACCGCGCCTCCACCGGCGACGCCCACCACATGTTTCAGTACCCTCACCATCGGGTCGTAGGTTGTAACCACCGTGCTCGACAGCGGCACCGGCAGCAGCTTGTCCGTTTCAGTACCCTCACCATCGGGTCGTAGGTTGTAACCCCATAAACGGTGGGGATTGGGCAGTTGACAGCATGGTGTTTCAGTACCCTCACCATCGGGTCGTAGGTTGTAACTCGCTGTAGCTCTTGTGGCGTATGCGTTCGGGGTGTTTCGTTTCAGTACCCTCACCATCGGGTCGTAGGTTGTAACAAAGATGGCTCGTCCTCTTCCGAGCGTCGTTTTGGTGTTTCAGTACCCTCACCATCGGGTCGTAGGTTGTAACTCGGTAGTCGGTGCAGAAGGGCCAAAGACTAATAGCATGTTTCAGTACCCTCACCATCGGGTCGTAGGTTGTAACCGGTGTCATCTTTGGGCACTGCGCTCACTCATTTATGGTTTCAGTACCCTCACCATCGGGTCGTAGGTTGTAACATTTTGTAGTCTTTTTCCTTGCCATCCATCACGTCGCATGTTTCAGTACCCTCACCATCGGGTCGTAGGTTGTAACATGCCGACGGTGAGCGAATTGTGGGCGTAGTGACTGTGTTTCAGTACCCTCACCATCGGGTCGTAGGTTGTAACCTTTCGACATAATCAAGGGGCTGTTTGATATAGCCCTGTTTCAGTACCCTCACCATCGGGTCGTAGGTTGTAACTTGCATATCCATTAGCTACACCTTGCCTGTGTATCAATGTTTCAGTACCCTCACCATCGGGTCGTAGGTTGTAACCGCGGCGGCACAAGGGAACATGACCCTGGAAGAGTTCGGTTTCAGTACCCTCACCATCGGGTCGTAGGTTGTAACGAGCGCACTATTTTTATTCTGTACGGCACGGGGGCTAAGTTTCAGTACCCTCACCATCGGGTCGTAGGTTGTAACCCCCTAACGGATTCTAGCATATCTTACACATGTTTGCTCAACCATCTGCCTTGCGTGCTTCCTGGGCGATTCTACGCTCTTCATCCTCTGCTCATCACCCCCCAACATAGCAGCCTCATCGCAATCGGCTCTTCTGCACATTTGATACACCAACTTGCGATAACATTTTCGATCCTGTCACGCTTGATGGGATAGCTCAACAACCATATGTCCCCTATTCTAC
>DAHVFG010000198.1:0-1357 GCA_027317125.1 Chloroflexota bacterium
ACCCGATGGTGAGGGTACTGAAACCTATCTGGTCGGGCGTCTTTGCGCCAAGCAGCGTTGGTTACAACCTACGACCCGATGGTGAGGGTACTGAAACCCTGTTTCTCTATATCTATCTACTCGCCGCTATCCGCAGTTACAACCTACGACCCGATGGTGAGGGTACTGAAACTTACCTTGCCCTTTGGCGGGTCTATGATTTCTCCGGGTTACAACCTACGACCCGATGGTGAGGGTACTGAAACGCGACGATTTCGGCTGGGCTATTACCGCCGCCACGTAGTTACAACCTACGACCCGATGGTGAGGGTACTGAAACACCTCGGCGAAGAAAGTGCTGTCTATATCGAAGATTGGTTACAACCTACGACCCGATGGTGAGGGTACTGAAACCTGTACTACTCGCTTCTGCGTTCTTGTCCATGTCCTGTTACAACCTACGACCCGATGGTGAGGGTACTGAAACGTAGAAGCCCCCGCCTTTAGGTGTGGGGTAGTTCACTGGTTACAACCTACGACCCGATGGTGAGGGTACTGAAACCTGTTATGGTGCCGGCAGTTGACGACAACAGGGTATCGTTACAACCTACGACCCGATGGTGAGGGTACTGAAACATCTCCTATCTCCTACTCTGGTGCTGTAGCATGCTAGGGTTACAACCTACGACCCGATGGTGAGGGTACTGAAACACCAACTTGTGAATACCAAATTGTGGGTCACACTCTACAGTTACAACCTACGACCCGATGGTGAGGGTACTGAAACACTGCCGCGGCAGTCGGGGCACTCCACAGGCTTCACAGTTACAACCTACGACCCGATGGTGAGGGTACTGAAACTCTTTTATCTGCCCAACGGCACCCGCAACCCCAATCCCTAGTTACAACCTACGACCCGATGGTGAGGGTACTGAAACGTGAAAGAGGCGATGGGCCAGAGAGACCTTGACGCTGGTTACAACCTACGACCCGATGGTGAGGGTACTGAAACAGGGGTTGAGAGGCAGCGCTGTGTGAAGCACAAGATGGTTACAACCTACGACCCGATGGTGAGGGTACTGAAACAGCAGCTGCACGACGCAAGGCAGGCAGGGAACGCGGGTTACAACCTACGACCCGATGGTGAGGGTACTGAAACCTGATTTGCAGATGGGCAGGTTTGGAAGTGGTCGGTGGTTACAACCTACGACCCGATGGTGAGGGTACTGAAACTTCTGTAGGAACTCGTTGCATAACTCTGCCAGCTTTTGGGTTACAACCTACGACCCGATGGTGAGGGTACTGAAACATCGTCTGCCCCGCAGGTACGAGCGTAATCGTGCGCGTGTTACAACCTACGACCCGATGGTGAGGGTAC
>DAHVFG010000199.1:0-1101 GCA_027317125.1 Chloroflexota bacterium
CCCTCACCATCGGGTCGTAGGTTGTAACACCTGGGGCAGTAGTACCTTTACCAGATAGCCCACAAGTTTCAGTACCCTCACCATCGGGTCGTAGGTTGTAACGTGGGGGCATCGGTGTACGACATCTGCGCTGATCAGGTTTCAGTACCCTCACCATCGGGTCGTAGGTTGTAACAGCCTTACCAACCAGCTAACGCTAAAGGCTAAGGTTGCAGGGTTTCAGTACCCTCACCATCGGGTCGTAGGTTGTAACGGGGGGGGGCAGTAATCGCCAGACCAGCGTAGTACTTGTTTCAGTACCCTCACCATCGGGTCGTAGGTTGTAACGTCATGAACCACATGGGCTAAAGCCCAGTGGCTTGTAGCGTTTCAGTACCCTCACCATCGGGTCGTAGGTTGTAACACCGTAGTGCCCGGTCCCGTTTACTCCGCGCCCTCGCCCAAGTTTCAGTACCCTCACCATCGGGTCGTAGGTTGTAACGACTATCAAGATTTGGGTCCACGCTGCAAGTCAGAAGTTTCAGTACCCTCACCATCGGGTCGTAGGTTGTAACCCGTTGCTCGGCACCGCTGACGCGCGTCAGCGTGGGCAGTTTCAGTACCCTCACCATCGGGTCGTAGGTTGTAACATTCGACGAACGCCGAGAAAGCCAGAGAGGACTCATCGTTTCAGTACCCTCACCATCGGGTCGTAGGTTGTAACACACCGACCACAGCCGCCACCGCACGCACAGCCGCCAGTTTCAGTACCCTCACCATCGGGTCGTAGGTTGTAACAGCTTCGGCTTCCGCCGAGGGTGCGACAGGCACAATATGTTTCAGTACCCTCACCATCGGGTCGTAGGTTGTAACACATAACATTTATGCCCGGCACGCGTGACCTGACCCGGTTTCAGTACCCTCACCATCGGGTCGTAGGTTGTAACACGCGATAGGATTTACAGGATTATGTCAACCTTTATTCGTTTCAGTACCCTCACCATCGGGTCGTAGGTTGTAACACCTGGGGCAGTAGTACCTTTACCAGATAGCCTACCGTTTCAGTACCCTCACCATCGGGTCGTAGGTTGTAACGTTGGCAGTAGAGGATGTCGCTTGCGC
>DAHVFG010000019.1:0-34254 GCA_027317125.1 Chloroflexota bacterium
TCCCCCTCCAGATCAATAAGCAGCGTGGGGTCGGTCTGTGCCAGCTTTTTCCTGCCCCCTCCCCTCTTGCGGATGCGTTCTCCTGGTTGATAGTTGTCTCCCGCCTCCCGTTCTTTCAGACCCCGTTTGACCGTGTTGAGGGAGACCCCTGCCTCTCGGGCTACCGTGCTGGTGCTTCCTCTCCGTTGAGCCTCCGCTGCCAGGTATTGCCTCCACTGCTTTTCATTTAGCACTGTTCGTAACTGTTGGTATTCTTGTTCGCTTGAGAGCTTTTCCATACTCTCAATCTTAGCATTTCCCGCGCCTTGTGGCAACTTATCTGTGGAAGACCTCTTACTGAGTTGGGAGTTGAGCCGTGACATGGAGCAGGGCTTCGTCATGTTGGCAGCACGAGCGGCTCTTGTCAGAGCTACACCTACTATATGGAACTCAGATCAGGGGAGCCATTTTACCTCTCCTCAGTACACGAGCCTGTTAGAAGAGGCGGGAGTACGCATCAGCATGGACGGGAGAGGTCGGTTTGTGGACAACATCTTCACGGAGCGGCTTTGGCGAACAATCAAATACGAGGAGGTGTACCTGCGCGAATATTCTACCGCGAAGCAGGCGAGGCAGAGCCTGAACGACTACATAGAGTTCTACAACAATGAGCGGCCACACCAGGCACTCGGCTACCAGACACCGGCGGCTATCTACTGCCGGACAGCGGCTTCAACGGAGCTATCAACACCCCACCTGAAAGGAGGAAATCTCACCTTAGAAATTGCCTCTTGATTGTCTCGACAATGGGGGTCACCATAACTGGCGCTATCTGCGGTAAAGCATGAGGGCAATAGGTAGAGGTGCTAAGACTATGCCAGCATAGCGAGACAAAGATAGTGGCCGCACCATTAAGGTCGTAGCCCCTTCTCTATGGTTTCAGCACGTTTCGTGCTTTATTAGGTAAAACCTGGCACTGCGATTTTATAGCTAAAATGTAGCATTCAGTGCCATATTGTCGTAGAACTCACAATATCTCAGCACGAGGCTTTGGCCTGGTACGCCCGGAGGGACTTGAACCCCCGCGCCTGGCTTCGGAGGCCAGTGCTCTATCCGACTGAGCTACGGGCGCGTCTGTAGCAATTATAGTCTATGAGGCACCTCGTTTCAAGAGATGCGCTTTGATGTACAGGCTCTACGAAGTGGACATTTCGCGACCTGCCGATGTAAGCCGAGATAACGCCAAGCAGGGCTGATGCGAAGTCAGATATGGGTGTGCCATCTCGGCTTACATCGGCAGGTCGCTCACGCCGGGAGGCGTGTTTGCCTCTATGTTGCTACCGCCGGAAGTTGTGCTATCCACAGCCATCTCCGGCATGTCAAGCATGCTCGCGGCGGCGGAGCCCGCATCGTCTACTGAGTCATCGTCGGCTACCTCGATACCGGTGTCCTCGGCGAAGTCCTGAGTATCGGTAGATGCCGCCTCAGTGGTGCTATCAGAACGATCAGCATCGGGAGAGTTGCGGAAGGGATTGGGATCTGTATTCATAAGAGCCTCCTCTGTTGTACCAACTGCCTGCAAATTGCTGCGCCAACCGGGTTTACTTACGTAGTATACTAAACAGGTAGTGGGCGCAACATAAAGAGGTGTACATTGTTGCCAAAAGTCGCTTTTGCTAACCCAAAGCTGTTCCTGCTTACGTAATAGTTGTGTAAGCAGTTCCTATACTTAATTAGCAGAGACAGGGCTGTGGGTAACTCATCAGGAAAGGCTGAGGCAATGGCAACGACGTTATCAAGTAAGCCATACAACGTTGTATCGGGGCTGGGAGCCGGGGCGGGCGCTGCGCTCGCGATGATGGCAGTCATGGGGTTGCTGCGTTATAGCTTCAATGTGCCTACCATCCCGGAGCTTATGCTAAGTACTCTCCTCAATCTGCTTGGAGGGCAAAGCTTCTCCGATGCGCTGGATAAGCTCTTCTATGCCGGGCGACCCCTCCTCTTTGCCGCCATCCTGGAGGGCATCCTTCTGGTGGGGGCGCTGCTGGGCCTTCTTTACGCATGGCTTGCGCGGCCTGATGCGGCAACCGGGCGAAGGATGCTGCTACTCAACAGTCCTTTCGGCGGCATTCTCTACGGCCTGGTGATTGGCCTACTGTTGAACACCCTCTTCCTACAGATAGTGGGGCTGCCCATCTTTACGAGCAGCACCTTCGGACCATCGGCCAGCTCGGGCAGCTCGACCTTTCCCTTATGGTTCGGGCTGATGCTGCTGGCGCTTTTCTACGGTGTCACCCTGGATTGGCTGTTGCCGTTGCGGAGGGTTTCCATATCTGCGGCTGACACGAGCGACCAAATAGAGGAAGAGGAGCCTGTAACAGCTAACGAGGGCCGCAGGAGATTTCTACGCATAGCAGGCAGCACCGCACTGGCCGTCGTTGGTGGTCTCATATTCGCGGGCGCAGGCACGGTGGTCAACCAGGGCGGATTTACCAACCCTGTGGACCGCAGAGCCGCCGATGACAGCATTGGCGCACAAGGCGCAGGGAGCAGTAATCCCGCCGGGGGTGCAGCCGCCCAGGTGCAAAGCACACCTGAGCCGCCGCGTAACACACCGATAAGTGAGCCTACACAGTACCAACGCAATGAGACGCCAACGCAAGCTCCACAGCCCACCGGCACCTCAACGCCAGCGCCTGTATCCACCGAGATGCCCACGACGGAAGCAGCTCAGCAGGCCACTGAAACCCCACCTCCACTGCCTGCTGACACGCCGCCACCTCCACCGTCCACCGGCACAGCCGCCCCTCCACTGCCGGTCATGCGCGTGCAAGAGATAACGCCTACAAATAGCTTCTATCATGTCTCCAAGAACTTCTTTGACCCGGCGCCTTCAGCTAACGGCTGGCAATTGGTGATAAAAGGTAATTACGTCAAAAAGCCCTACACGCTCACATACAAAGAGCTTACGGCTCTCCCTGCTGAGGTGGTAATAGTAGGGATGATGTGCATCAGCAATCCGATAGGCGGAGGGCTGGCGGGCAACGCCAGATGGAAGGGTGTGAAGCTGGCCGACCTCCTCACGAAGGCAGGACTGAAGCCGGGCATCGTAGATATTTCGATGACGGCGGTGGATGGCTACACCGACTCTATACCGTTGCAGAAGGCGATGGACCCCGACGTGGTGCTGGTGTGGGAGATGAACGGCGCGCCTCTGACTGCGCAGCATGGCTTCCCCGCCAGGCTTCTTGTGCCCGGCATTTACGGGATGAAGCATGTGAAATGGATTACCTCCTTCGAGCCGGTAAGCTACGACTTCAAAGGCTTCTGGCAATCGCCTCAACAAGGGTGGAGCGATCCGGCGATTGTGAACACGATGAGCCGCATAGATTACCCTGTGGATGGTATCTTGCAGCTTAAGAAGCAGAGCTTATCAGGGGTAGCTTTCGCGGGCAGCCGGAGCATCAGCAAAGTAGAGGTAAGCGTTGACGGCGGGAGGAGTTGGGACCAGGCATACGTGAAGCCGCCTCTCAGCAACACATCATGGGTACTGTGGGGATATGATTGGGCGCCCACAGCTGCGGGGCAGTACACTGTAAAGGTGCGCGCCACAGATGGCAAAGGCAACTTGCAAACGGCTAAAGTTACCGACCCCTACCCGTATGGGGCCACAGGCTATCACACTGTCAAGTACATGGTGAAGCGGACAGCCGCAGAAGTGCCCACGTCACAAAGCAGCGTTGCGCTAAATGAGAACGACCCCAGTCCTACATCGGGGCGAAAGATAATATGGCTACCCGAAGGCGGGCGGGCGAAGTAAAGCGCGAGGGGGCTTAGAGGCCGGTTAATGATTACGGCTGTGGGCGACAGTGAGCGCCTGCGGAGGGCGGATGAGGCTTGATCAAGCCTCAGGACCGTAAGATGGCAGCGACCCGTGGGTCTAGGGCGGGCTGCTCCCCTCCTGGAAGCCTACACTTAAGCAGCTCTCAAACTGCTGCCTGGATTTCAGCTGGGTAGCCGAGCAAGCGGTTGGCGGCCATGCGATTCTCTTCTGGGGTGATTGCTGTCTTTTTCTCGGCGCGGGCAGCTATGCGGGCAAGGCTATCAAGATAGCGGTTGAGCCTGTCGAGGGCGTGCTGGGCTTCGGGGTAGGTGGGGTGCAGGTTCTTGATGTCGAAGAGGCGCACCACCACATCTATCACCTGGCGGAAGTACTCGGCGATACCGTAGTTTGCCCCGGCGGATATAATGCGCTGGCGCTCCCCAAAGTCGGGCATAAGATAGCCGGGCATGGCGAAGTTCATCAGCACATCACATACGGGCCAAACGTAGTTAGGGTCTATCTCGAGGTGGGCCTTCACCGCCTCACGATAAAAGGTGTAGTGCAGCGTTTCGTCCTTGGCGATGGTACGCAGGATGTGCGCGAGAATAGGGTCTTCGCTATCCGCTACGCGAGCTACGTTCACATAGAAAGCCTGTGTCGAAAGCTCCTGCACAGTCGTATAAACCATCCCCTCAAAGGGTGTAGCCTCTCCGGGGGTCCAGGCGTTACGCACAACTGTCTTGCGGAGGCGGTGCAGGCGGTCGGGGTCGTCGTTACGGGTGACGAGGAGATAGGTTTCGAGGATGTTAGAGTGCTGGTCTTCCTCAGAAGTCCAGGTACGCACAAAGTCTTGCAGCACCTCAAGCGAGCCTGCGAATATATTGGTGAGACCTGTGGTGAACCAGGGAAGGTTGATTTCGGTAAGCAGGGCAGTTTCTACTGCGACAGCGAGTTCGGGTGTTATGGTAGCTTGCGTTGGGTGCCAGGGGTCGGTTGTAAAGTTGCGCCCGCGCTCCCACGGGATGAGGGAATGATAGCTCCAATCTATTCTTGCTGTACGCTCCATATGCGTTTTGTAGAGTTCTTTGAGCTTGCCCTCTAAGCGTTGATCTACAGCCTTAAGCTTCATAAAAGAGATATTCTCCATTCTGGGCTGACCACGTAGGCGCAATCTACCCCTGGAAATGGAGCACCTTTACGAGACAGCCTGGTGGCAATTGTACCATATTAAGGTGCCCTAAGCAATATCTTTGGCGCAAGTCAGGGCTTGGATTAAGGGTGTAGCAATCTTCAAGGAGTAGCGTGGAGGCGTACCCTTACGCACCCTCACCCCATGCCCCTCTCCCCTCATGGGAGAGGGGGCTAAGCTAGCCCTCCACTCTAATTCTGAACAGTTGTTGGCGCAAAATGCTTCAGACGCGGCAGGCTTGGCTTCAGTTATGCCGGCCCAGCGATAGGCGTTGGGCTATCAGGGTCGGTGGCGCGAGCTTCACCCGACCTGGGTGGCTCCCACAGCTCGATACGGTTGCCTTCGGGGTCCATTAGCCAACCAAAGCGCCCGTACTCGTATTCTTCGGTGTGGTCGTCTACAGATACGCCTTCGTCTCGTAGGGCGGCAAGGACCGCGTCGAGGTCGTCAACGCGGTAGTTGATCATAAAAGTGGACCGGCTGGGGCTGAAATAGTCAGTGTCGGCTGGAAAGAGGCTCCATACCGTTGCGCCTTGATCAGATGGGTTCTCGGCTTCGCGCCAGGTGAAGATCGTGTGGGCGCTGTCGTCCAGGTCAAGCCCCAGGTGCTCTCTGTACCAGGCACCGAGTGCCTCAGGGTCTGCAGCCTTGAAAAATACGCCGCCAATGCCGGTTACACGTTTCACGATTTGCCATCCTTTCCTGGCTAGACGACGTTACTGAACTCTTGCACACCGAAGACGGTCTTGAGAACGTCACTTATCTCGCCCAGGGTGGCGTAGGCGTGGGCCGCCTCGATGAGAGCAGGCATGATGTTGGTGTCGGTTTGGGCGATGCGCCGCACATTTTCCAGGCTCTCTTGCCAGCGCTGTGGGTCGCGCTCGGCTCGCAATCGGGCTAACTTCTCGCGCTGCTTCTCCTCGCCTTGCGGATCCATCGCCAGGATCGGTATCTCTACCGGCTCTTCGATGATGTACTCGTTGACCCCTATCATTGTCTTGCGGCCTTTGTCTACCTCTTGCTGGTACCAGTACGAGGCGCGGGCGATCTCATTCTGGAAGAAGTTAGCTTTTATAGCGGGTATAACGCCGCCGTACTCCTCTATTTTGTCGAAGTAATCGTAGCACTGCCTTTCAAGCTCATTGGTAAGCGCCTCCACCAGGTAGGAGCCGCCAAGCGGGTCTACGCTGTTTGCCACTCCCGACTCCTCGGCGATAATCTGCTGAGTGCGTAGAGCAATGCGGACAGCTTTATCGGAAGGCAGGGCAAGAGCCTCGTCCATAGAGTTGGTGTGAAGCGACTGCGTGCCGCCGAGTACCCCGGCAAGCGCCTGAATCGTGGTGCGCACGATATTTATCTCCGGCTGCTGCGCGGTGAGCGAGCAGCCCGCAGTTTGCGTATGGAAACGGAGCCAGAGCGAGCGGTCGTTCTTCGCGCCAAATCTTTCTTTAAGCTCGCGCGCCCAGATGCGGCGAGCCGCGCGATATTTGGCAATCTCCTCGAAGAAGTCGTTATGGGCGTTGAAGAAGAAGGAGAGGCGCGGGGCGAAATCATCAACGTTCATTCCCCTATCAACACACCACTGCACATAGGTAAGACCATCCGCCAGGGTGAAGGCCAGCTCCTGCGCGGCGGTAGAGCCTGCTTCGCGGATATGGTAGCCGGAGATGGAGACAGGGTTCCACCTGGGCATCTCTTTGGCGGCGAACTCGATTGTATCCACCACCAGGCGCATAGAAGGCTCAGGCGGGTAGATAAAGGTGTTCTGGGCGATATACTCTTTGAGGATGTCGTTCTGGGTGGTGCCGCCAAGGGCCGTGCGCGGTATGCCCCGGTTCTCAGCAGCGGCGATGTAGAAGGCCCATACCACAGCAGCAGGGCCGTTGATCGTCATAGAGGTAGTAACCTGGTCAATAGGTATATCGTTGAAGAGTATCTCCATATCCTGCAATGAGGAAACACCCACCCCAACCTTGCCGAACTCACCATAAGCGCGAGGATCATCGGCGTCAACACCGTAAAGGGTGGGGAAATCGAAGGCGGTGGAGAGGCCCGTCTCCCCATGGTCGAGAAGGTAGCGGAAGCGCCGGTTAGTATCCTCAGCCGAGCCGAAGCCAGCGAACATGCGCATCGTCCAGTAGCGCGAGCGGTACATTGTGGGGTGAACGCCGCGTGTGAACGGGTATTCGCCAGGGAAGCCGAGGTCCTGATCGTAGTTGAAGCCGGGCAAGTCGGCTGGGGTGTAAATGCGCTGGATAGGCTCGCCCGAAATAGTGGTAAAGGCTTCGGCTGCACGCTCCGGCAGACGCTTGAGCGAATGGGCGACGGTGGTCTCTTCCCACCGCCTGCGCTCGTTAGCCATTTGCTGCTGCTCAGGCGACAGTTGCTTCGAGCGCGACCTGCGTCCTGCCCCGTTGCGATACTGAGCACGAGCGCGTCCGTTGGTTGGCCTGCTACCGGCTGGCTTGGAAACTGTATCTACCATGATGCTTCACTCCTTCGTGAGGGGAGATAATGGGTGCTATTCGACGCTTTATTATACACGCATTATGTATTGTAATGGTAATATCACTCTACGGGCGAGTTTAGAAGCATGCGTTGGCCGATTCCTTACATCATTATTTCCTGAGGAGGAAAGTGTGTTATGGCAGAATTGCTTTGGCTTGAAAGGGACCTGGTTATTGAGAAAATAAAGTTGTTACGTGGGGCGAATCTTCGACCATTGGCGGAGCAGTGCAATATAACCATCTTCAAACCGGAGGGCGGCTTCAACAAAGGTTGGGTTGATCACATGCTTGAGGCGTATCTTGGCTTGCCCAGGAACTCTCTACGTGCAGGTGACTTTGTTGATGCAAACGGCTCATGGGAGTTAAAAACAGTGGCGCTGTTTGGAAAGGCGTTGCACCCGGATGGCAAAGTGCCTGTGCAGCGTACGGCCTGGTACGACAAGAGCGAGGCTACCTTCTCTGACGTGCTAGCAGAAGTCAGACGTCATCTGTGGGGCAACTTCACTTTTCAAACATCCCCCACAAACCCTGATGTCTGTTTAGTTCCACGCTCACACCTCGAGAGGCTGGCTTACGCGGTCTGCTATTGAATTGTTACTGTACAAAGTCGAGTTGATCTGGTCCAAGCGAAAGTCCTAAATTGGTAATTACGAGTTACCGGCTGGTAACATCAATGGGGGAGTAGCAGCAGCGGATAGTTTTTCGTGATGTACAGAAGAACAACCGATAATCAATTCATAATTCCTGATTACTAATTCATAATTCATAATTCGTGGTTCCCCGCCCTATCCCCAGGTATTGCATACCTGTGCTCTCTATCGCCTCGCGCTCCAGGCTGTTGCGCCCATCCAGCACTGCCTCGCATCCAAGCTCCGCTATTTGCGACCAGTCGAGCGATCTGTATTCATAATGGTATGCTTGCAGAATCAGCGCATCTATCTGCGGCAAGTCGGTAAGCGTTACCGGCTCACCGCCGTAGTGGGTTATCTCCTGGGATGTGTATAGCGGGTCGTTAACGAGCGGAGTTGCGCCACGTTTCTTGAGCATGTCTATAATACGCACCGCGCCTGAGAATACACTTTCTTTCACGTTTTCTCTGTAGGCAAGGCCCAGCACAAGCACACGCCTGCCCTGTAGTCCGCTCAACGCTTCGTCTAACCTGTCGAGCGCCCAACCAGCCATACCATCATTTATCTGCCGGGCCTCGGTGAGCAGGCCCAACCTTTCGCCCTGAGATTGGTTGATGAGAAAATATGGGTAAACAGGTATACAATGGCCTCCCACCGCTATACCCGGCCTGTGAATGTGGGAGTATGGCTGGGTGTTAGCGGCGGATATAACCTCATCTACAGGCAAGTTGTACGCCGCTGCCAGACGCGCAAACTCGTTGGCGAGGGCGATATTTACATCGCGGTATGTGGTCTCGGCCAGCTTGACCATCTCGGCGGCATCCGAGTTGTGCACGGTTAGCAGAGCCGCGCCGGGGAGGGCTGCCTGGTAGAAGGCCACGGCATCGGCTGTGCATTGGGGCGTCACCCCGCCTATTACTTTGGGATATTGCTGAAGATCGTGGAAGATACGCCCGCTGTATACGCGCTCCGGGCTGAAGGCAAGGGAGAAGTCACGGCCCAATTCGAGGCCTGAATGTTGAGCGAGAGCTTGCCCGAAGCGGCTGCGGGTTGTGCCGACGGGAAGGGTGGTCTCATAGATAATAAGAGCGCCGCGTTGCAGCCCGCCCGCCACCGTTTCGGTCGCGGCGTCTATATTCTTGTAGTCTATGTTGTGCTGCTCGTCTACTATGAGGGGCACTATTATGACTACGACATTGCTCTGCCTGACAGCTTCTGTTGTGTTGGTGGTGGCGGTTAGAGAGCCGTTTGACACCGCCTCCGACACTCGTTCGGCAAGCCCAGGCTCTTCTTTGATGTGCGCCTGCCCTGCGTTGATGGCCGCGACTACCTCCGGCGAAATATCGCAACCTACAACTTGCAGCCCACTGCGAGCAAACTGCGCCGCCAGAGGCAGCCCGATCTTGCCCAGCCCAACTACACTCACTTTATAGTGTGCCAATAAGAAGCCCCCTAAGCCTCAAAAGCCATACCTTCGACACCTGACCGCACGATCAGTCGAGCTATATACAGCGCCGTCAGGCCGTCCTCCCCTGACACAACAGGCACATCTTCGCCTTGAACCGCGCGTAAGAAGTGATCTAGCTCCACCTTCAGCGGCTCGGCCTTATCTATGCGCGGACGTACCATGTCGCCTTCGCTCACCCCTGAGATGTTTGAGATTGCGTTCCAGTCAGTCTTGATGTAATTGTTCTCATAAAAGTATAGCTCCTGCGTAAGATAATTGACGTGGAACATCCCCTTCTCGCCTGTCACCATAAGCTCACGTATCTTCGTGGGGGTGAGCCAATTTATATCCAGCACACCAATAGATTGATCGGCGAACCTGAGCAGGCCCGATAAGAGGTCCTCATGCTCTGTGTGTATCTGGCGCGCGGTTTCAGCATAGACACGTGTCACTTCCGACCCGCTCAGGTAGCGCATTATATCAACGTCGTGGGTCGCCAGGTCAATTACCACCCCTACATCGCGCACGCGTGGCGGGAAAGGCCCAAGTCTGCGAGCGTGCAGTTGGAAGACGCGTCCAAGCTCGCCGCTTCGCAATCGCCTGTGCAGTTCTTTGATGGCGGGGTTATAGCGCTCTATGTGCCCCACGCTGAGTATCACGCCCGCTTGCCGCGCCGCATCTAGCATCTCCTGGCCTTCTTCCAGGGTGTATGCTATCGGCTTCTCCACCAGTAGATGCATACCGCGAGCGATTGCCGCAAGGGCTACTTCGCGGTGCATGATCGTAGGCACAGCGATGACAACTGCTTCTGGATGAGCTTTCTCGAGGAGTGCTCTATAGTCTGTGTACGCCGCGATTCCAAAGTGCCGCGCTGCACGTTGGGCGGTGGCGGCATCGGCATCAGCCACTCCCACAAGCCGCGCCTGCTCAAGGTCGTTGAGCACCCGCAGGTGGTTGCGGCCCATAGCGCCCGCACCGATAACGGCAATACGAGTTGGGTATTGGGGTGTGTTGCTGCACAAAGCGCTCACGCCTGAACCCGCAAGTTCCGCACAGCGGCCACTACGGTCTCAAGCTCTTGCTGGCTGAGGCCGGGGTGAACGGGTAGGGAAAGCACTTGCTTTGCTGCTTTTTCGCTTTCAGGGTAACTCTGGTCGTTATAACCCATTTCGGCGAAGACCTGCTGCTTGTGAACAGGCACAGGATAATAGACCTCTGTGCCTACGCCCGCCGCCGCTAGCTGCTCGCGCACATTGTCGCGGTCCAGGGGAGGCAAGACACGAACTGTGTACTGGTGGAATACGTGGCGAGTGCCTGGACGCACATGTGGGGCCAATACTTTCTCAGAGTGTAGATGCTCGCTAAGGTACGCCGCATTGGCGATGCGGCGCTCGTTGAAGCTCTCCAGCCTGGGCAGCTGCGCCAGCCCTATGGCGGCGTGTATGTTAGTCATTCTGAAGTTATAGCCAAGCATTTCGTGGTAGTAGCGCTTGCGCATGCCGTGACCGCGGATCATTACAGCCTGGTCAGCTACTATGTCATCGTTGGTGGTGATCATACCACCTTCGCCTGTGGTGATGTTCTTTGTTGGATAAAACGAGAAGCAGCCTGTGCCCCAGCTTCCGGCTCGCTTGCTGTCGATTGCCGCGCCGTGGGCCTGCGCCGCGTCCTCGATCACGGCAAGGCCATGCTTTTGGGCGATCTCCGATATGCGCTTCATCTCAGCGGGATTGCCGTAGAGGTCCACCGGCATTATCGCTCTGGTGCGCGGCGTGATCGCTGCTTCTATCTGCTCAACATCTATGTTATAGCTGGTAGGGTCAATATCCACAAAGACGGGCCGCGCTCCAACGTAGACTATAGAGTTTGCCGAGGCGATAAAGGTGAATGGCGTGGTAATTACCTCATCGCCCGCTCCGATGCCGTGCGCCAGCAACGCCACATGCAGCGCGGTGGTGCCATTGGTTGTTGCCACCGCGTGCTTGACGCCGCAGTAGTGGGCAAAGGCTTTCTCGAAATCAGCGACTACAGCGCCTTGAGCAAGTTGCCCCGAATCCAGCACGGCCATGACCGCCGCTTTCTCCTCTTCCCCTATCTGGGGGCGAGCCATTTGTATCATGGATGGTCCTTATGGGTGGTGCGTGGTGGTCAATTGCGAGTTATGGCGATCCAACTCGCAATTGACCACCACGCACCACATGCTATGCAATAACTTCTTCTCTACCACAGCTTGGACAGCGCCACGTTTGGGTGCTGGCTCTATTCTCTGCTTTTGCCAACTTGTGGCCGCAGGAGCAAACGTAGCCTGCCAGATGTGCCGGGTTGCCGTAGACAAGGCCATGATCGGGCACATCTCTGGTCACTACCGCGCCCGCGCCTACCATCGCGAAGCGGCCTATAGTAACGCCGGTGACGATAATCGCCCCCGCACCGAGGGATGCGCCCTCTTTCACCAGGATGTGCCCAAGCTCCCAGTCATCATCGCTTTTAGGGGAGCCGTCTGGGTTGACGGCCCGGGGCATCTTGTCGTTTGTGAATATAACGTGCGGTCCTACGAAGACGCCATTCTCAAGGGTCACGCCATGATAGACGCTGGCGCGGTTCTGTATTTTGACGTTGTCGCCGATTTGCACGCCAAAGTCGATATAGGCCCCCTTGCCGAGGATGCAGTTGCGCCCCAGCGCCGCCCCCTCCCGGACCTGGGCCTGGTGCCAAACCTTTGTCCCATCACCCAACGTAGCGTTCGGTGATACGTCGGCTGTGGGGTGTATGTATACGTTGTTCATGATGCTTTTGGTTGTGGGGCGTGAAATGTGAAACTGAGGGATTATGGATTGTCTATCGTTACCTTCTAAGGCTCACGTAATACGCAGTACGCCATATTCATTGCGTTTCACCTTTCACGTGCCCCTCCTCTAACAGCGATGCTATCTTCTTCGCCGCGTGGCCGTCGCCGTAGATGGGTGGTGGGTTGGCGTTGGGGCGGGGCGCTTGTAGGGCTGTCAGTATGCGATCTTTGTTGGTGCCTGTGAGGGTATTCCAGCCGGAGTCTACCGTCTCGACCCATTCGGTCTCGGCGCGCATAGTTATGCATGGCACCCCGAACCAGAATGCCTCTTTTTGCACTCCACCCGAGTCGGTAAGGATTACACGGGCATTCTTCTCTAATTCGAGCATGTCCATGTATGATACGGGATCTAAGGCGTGTAAATTGCCGCCGAGCGCGATCCCATTCTCCTCAAGAGCTTTTTGCGTGCGAGGGTGGACCGGGAATACTACTTTCTCGCCAGCCGCACCGAGGGCGGAGACGATCTCTTGCAGCTTCGCAGGGTCATCTGTGTTGGAGGCGCGATGCAGAGTTGCCAGCAAATACCCACGTGGCTCAAGCCCTAGCCTGCAAAGGATGTTCGGGCTGTCCAGTTGCTCAGGAAGCTGTCGGTCCGCCCATAACAGAGCATCGTACATCACGTCGCCTACGATATGCACTCCCTTTGTAATGCCCTCGCGGGCCAGATTAGCGGCGGCAAGCTGCGTCGGGCAAAAGAGGAGAGTGGAGAGGCTATCGGCCACCACACGGTTAATTTCCTCCGGCATATCCCTGTTGTAGGAGCGCAAGCCTGCCTCTACGTGGGCCACAGGCACTCCTTGCTTGGCCGCCGCGAGCGCGCCCGCGAGGGTAGAGTTGGTGTCGCCATAGATGAGGAGCGCGTTGGGCCGCTCTGTCAGTAAGACGTTTTCTATACCCGCCAGCATAGCCGCCGTCTGCGCTCCATGTGAAGCTGAACCAACTCCAAGGTTGTAGCGTGGCTCGTCTATACCCAGCTCATCAAAGAAGACGCCAGACATGCCATGATCGTAGTGCTGGCCTGTATGTAGCAGCACCTCGCTGATGCCTGCATCCTGCAGGGCGCGGCTGACCGGAGCCGCCTTGACAAATTGGGGACGAGCGCCTACCACAGAAAGTACTTTCATAGTTATGCGGTCCAAACAAGCCCAACAATAAGTATAACACCGCCCATGCGCAGGCGCAAAGCGGCGGCGGCTCGTAAATGTTCAGAGTTGGGGTGGAGCAATCTGCAAGGAGTAGCTGTGCGGGCATACCTACCCTCACCCCCAACGCACCCTCACCCCCATGCCCCCTCTCCCATGAAGGGAGAGGGGGCCTTCTCCCTCACCCCATGCCCCTCCTCCCTTCATGGGAGAGGGGGCATGGGGTGAGGGTAGGTAAGGGTACGCCTCCACCCCTACTCCTTGCAGATTGCTCCACCCCAACTCTGAACCCTTACCCCCCGAGCCCTCGGTTGCCATTGGGCAGCAAACATGCTACAATTGCTCCGCACTGTACAGGCGTTAGCGTCCATTGCAGCGCATTTCCCATCCTTAGCTTGAGTATTGTCTCCATGCAACGTGAGTATCACAAATGGTTCAGCCCTCGCCTCAACAAAGAGATGGAGCTTCTACTATTCGGCACCGGAGGCCCACCGGTGATCGTCTTCCCCACCTCTATGGGGCGCTTCTATCAGAATGAGGATTTCTCACTTATCGGCACACTCAGCGAGCGTTTAGATAGCGGTGCTGTGCAGATTGTCTGCGTTGACAGTGTTGACAACGAAACCTGGTACAATCGCTCGCTGCCTGTGCAAGAACGTGCCACTCGCTACGACCGGTACGAACAGTATCTGATCCAGGAGGTGCTGCCATTCTTCCGTGAGAGGAACAAGGCTGTCGATAGTGATCTTGCTCTCATGGGTGCTTCGTTCGGAGCATATCACGCAGTGAACATCGCCTTTAAGCACCCCGATCTGGTGCATCGCATCATCGCGATGAGCGGGGCCTACTCCTTGCGGTTCCTTGTTCACTCCGACTATGACAGCGGCGTCTATTTCAATTCGCCCGTTGACTACCTGCCGAAGTTGAACGATGATTGGTATCTGTCGCGTATGCGCCAACAGGACATCATCCTGGCTGTTGGCTCGGAGGACATCTGCCGCGCGTCAACACAGCAGCTTTCCGAGCAGCTATGGGCAAAGGCGGTGCCCAACAATCTAGATATCTGGGCCGGAGCCTGGCACGACTGGCCCTGGTGGAAAATGATGGCCTTGAAGTATCTCTAGTGGCTAGTGGTCAACAGGCCGCTGGCCACTGACAACAAGGAGGACGAGCGTGGCTGACGAAAAAGTAGTAGGCATCCTGGTTGGCAGGGAAAACACCTTTCCTCACGCATTTATAGATAGAGTCAACTCCAAGAAGATGGGCGTGCGCGCCGAGTTTTGCAAGCTTGGCGGCACCCGTATGGACGACCCTATGCCCTACAGCGTGATCGTTGACCGCATATCGCACGAGATCCCTTACTACAGGGCTTATCTCAAGAAAGCTGTGCTCGACGGCTGCGTGGTGATCAACAACCCCTTCTGGTGGTCCGCCGACGACAAGTTCTTCGAGTGCTGCCTTGCAGCCAGACAGGGAGTGGCGGTCCCCAAGACGGTGGTGTTGCCTCAGAAGTCGTACGTTGAAGGCGTGGTGGCCGAATCACTCCGCAATCTCGATTACCCGCTCGATTGGAAGTCGCTGACCGACTATGTGGGGTTCCCCGCCTTCATGAAGCCATTCGTCGGCGGCGGCTGGAAGAACGTCTACAAAGTTCACTCTATAGACGAGCTAATCTGGTCCTTCGACCAAACAGGCGAGCTTGGGATGATACTCCAGGAGGGTATCGACTTTGAGAAGTACGCCCGCTGCATATGTCTTGGGCAGTCGAACATCAAGGTAATCCGCTATGAGCCGGGCAACCCCTTCCACATGCGCTACGTGGTAGATGACGATTACTTCGGCGAAGAATTACTGGCGCGAATCGAGCGCGACGCTCGCACCCTGGTTTCCAGCCTCGGCTACGATATGGATACTTGCGAGTTCGCGGTACGCGACGGCATCCCCTATGCGATAGACTGGCTAAATCCTGCCCCCGACATGGACTACTACTCGGTAACGCCTACTTACTTCGAGTGGGTCGTTGAGAATATGGCAAACCTGGTGATCGAGCGTGCCCTCAACGGCTATACCCCAGGCGCGCAATATCGTTGGGACAGATTCCTCGACGCGGCCCCGCCCCCGGCGGGCCTCCCCGTGAGAGATTGGACAGAGTTCGCGCATGGAGAGCTAATAGGCGCGCACGAAGAGCAGCGAGCCACGCAGAAAAGCGCGAAAGCCCCGACTGCCCCCAACCCGTCCGTCCAGAAGGAGAGCAAGGTGCAGTCGGGGCAGGGCGGCGTGCCTGAGACACGCGACATGCCCTCTGACGGTGGCCCCTCTCTCCCACACCCTGTGCCTGATGGCGAGACTACCCCATGAACCCTGGATCGTCAGCTATAGCCGCTCAGAGCGCTCACCCCGCGATAGAGGACCTGCACGACTTTCTCGTCGCCAACCCACAACTGGCAGCCGATTCGCAGGAGATGCTAAGCAGGGAAAGCATCGAGCGCCTCCTTACCTTCGGCGGCGTGCCATTCAGCCGCTATCTGCGCCCACACCTCATCACGCCGGGGCAACATATCGTCATTACCGATGTGGTGCAGACCCTTGCCTCGGCAATGGCAAAGTTGCGCCGCGCCACTTTGCAGGATGCCGAACTTATGGCGCAGCTGGACCTCACCCCCGAAGAACGCCGCCTCGTGGAGCTTGATCCCGGCTACGAAGAGCCTTCCCCCAGCGCCCGGCTCGATTCATTCTGGTCCGAGCGCGACTGGCGCTTTGTGGAGATGAACGCCGAGTCGCCCGCAGCTATCTCATATGAAGACGTTCTTGGTGATCTATTCACCGAATTGCCGGCGCTCCGCGCCTGGACTGAGCAGCGCGGCTACCATTTGACCCCGCTCTATGCCCGCGAGCGTTTCATGCAAGCCATCCATGAAGCGTGGAGCGAGTTCCGCCGCAATCGTGGCGCAAGCTTCAATGAGCGGCCTAATATAGCTATAGTTGACTGGGAAGGCGTCCCCACCTCCACCGAGTTCGAGTTGTTCAAACGATACTTCGAGAGTAAGGGGCTAGATACTGTCATCGCGGATCCGCGTGCGCTTGAGTTCAGAGGCGGCCGTTTGTACGCGGGTGAATTCGTCGTAGATGTGTACTATAAACGTGTGCTCACAAGCGAATTGCTTCAGCAGCCTGATGCCGCCAAAGCTACTATACAGGCGTATGAAGCAGGAGTTATTTGCCTTATCAACTCATTCAGGGCCAAGCTGCTTCATAAGAAGATGAGCTTTGCCCTTTTGCATGATAATGCAAACGCTCATCTCTTCTCCGCGCACGAGAACGAAATAATCCAGCGCCACATTCCCTGGACCCGCAAAGTGGCTGAGGGATATACTAACTTCGATGGGCAGCGGCTCGACCTTGTGCCCTTCATAGCAGAGAACCGAGAGCGCCTGGTGCTCAAACCCAACGATGAATATGGTGGCAAGGGCGTTGTGATCGGCTGGGCTACCGGCAGCAATGAGTGGCAGCGCGCGATCCAAGAGGCGCTCGAAGGCTCGTACGTGGTGCAATCTGCCGTTCAGCTTGATCAGGAGCAGTACCCTTACTTTGAGGATGGTAGCGTCGGCTTCCGCGACCTCACAGCCGATCTCGACCCTTTTGTCTTCGGCACAGACACGCAAGGAATCCTGACCCGTCTCTCCGCAGCCGCCCTCCTTAATGTGTCCGCAGGCACAGGCTCGGTGGTGCCTACGATGGTTGTCGAGAAGGTTTCGTGAGAGTGGAGTAACTGCAATGCAAAGAGCATTCACTGTAGGGGTTGAGGAAGAGTTTCAGATAGTGGACCCCTCCACACGCGACCTGAAGGGGCACGTCGAGCAGATCCTTCAGAGCGGTGAGGAAGACTTCATCGAGCACGTCAAGCGCGAGATGATACAATCAATGGTGGAGACTGTCACCCCGGTGTGCGAAGATGTTGAGCAGGCGCGGGCGGAGATCACCCGTCTGCGTGGTGGCCTCGGTGCACTCGCGGCGCAGAACGGCCTGGCAATCGTTGCCGCGGGCGCTCACCCCTTCTCCCACTGGCAGAGCCAGCTTATCACCGAGCACGACCGCTATAAAGTCCTCGAAGAAGACTTGCAAGACGTTGTGCGCTCTATCCTCATCTTCGGGCTACACGTCCATGTAGGTATACCTGACCGCGACATTATGATTGACATAATGAACGAAGCGCGTTATTTCTTGCCCCATATGCTTGCCCTCTCTACCAATTCGCCATTCTGGTTGGGCCGTGTCACCGGCCTCAAGTCGTATCGCACGATCGTCTGGCAGCAGTTCCCTCGCACAGGTATACCTTCGACCTTCAACTCATGGGCCGACTTTGAGGGCTTCACAAATGTCCTCATCAAGACCAACTGCATAGACAACGGCAAAAAAATATGGTGGGACCTGCGCCCTCACCCCTTCTTCAGCACCCTGGAGTTCCGAGTGTGCGATATGCCCACCTCTGTTGAAGATGCCATCATGCTTGTAGCTCTCTTTCAGGCGATAGTCGCCAAACTCTACAAGCTGCGCATCCAGAATGTAGGCTTCCGCCTCTACGACCGTGCGCTGATTATGGAGAACAAGTGGCGGGCCGCACGCTACGGCATAGATGGCAAATTAATAGATTTCGGTAAGCAAGCCGAAGTTCCCATGCGCCAGCTAGCCATCGAGCTGCTGGAGTTCGTAGATGATGTGGTGGACGACCTGGGCAGCAGGCAGGCGCTGAATAACGTTTACAAGATAGTGGAGCATGGCACGGGCGCAGACCACCAGCTGGAGGTATACCGGCAAACAGGTGATTTGAGCGCGGTTGTAGACTACCTGATAGCCGAAACCCTGCGCGATGTGCCTCTTTCAGGGAGTTAGAAAGAGGGCGTCAGCTACTGACTTGTAATATTACTTCTAAGGAGAGCCATTGATGAAGTCACCTATAACAGTATCGGTCACGGGCGGAGCGGGCCAGGTCGCCTACAGCCTGCTATTCAGGCTAGCTAACGGCGAGGTCTTCGGCGATGACCAGCCTGTCAATCTCATCATCAAGGAAGTGCCACAATTCGTCAGCACCCTTGAAGGGGTAAAGATGGAGCTTGAAGACTGCGCCTTTCCCTTGCTGGGCAAAGTTACCCTCACCGATAGCGACAGTGAGGCTTTCAGGGGGGCAAATTGGGCGCTGCTCGTGGGCGCTACCCCGCGCCAGCAGGGGATGGAGCGCAAAGACCTTCTGACGATCAACGCGGCCAGCTTCCGCGACCAGGGCAAAGGGATCAACAGCACAGCCGCCTCAGATGTGCGCGTTCTCGTCGTCGGCAATCCATGCAATACCAACTGCCTTATCGCCATGCACCACGCTCCTGACGTGCCCACGGATCGCTGGGCCGCTCTCACGCGCCTCGACCAGAACCGCGCGATGGCCCAGCTGGCTATCAAGTCGGGCAAGCCGCTTGCTGAGGTTACACGCATGACCATCTGGGGCAACCACAGCGCCACTCAGTACCCCGACTTCGAGCATGCTCGCATCGGTGGCAAGCCCGCCACCGAAGTCATAAATGATCGAAGCTGGCTGGAGAACCAGTTTGTGGAGACAATACAAAAGCGCGGCGCTGCTATCCTGGCGGCTCGCGGCAAATCCAGCGCCGCTTCCGCCGCCAATGCTATCCTGGACCATGTGCGCAGCGCTCTGAATAAAACAAACGGAGACGACTGGTTCAGCGCTGCCATCATCACCAATGGCAACTCCTACGGCATACCCGACGACCTGATCTTCTCCTTCCCATGCCGCTCCGATGGCAAAGGCAACTATGAGATTGTGAAGGGCCTTCATCTCTCCGACTACGCGAAAGGTAAACTGGACACCACAACGCAGGAGCTAATCGCCGAGCGCAACGACGTTAGTGACCTCCTCTAAAGTTGCGCAAGAGTTTCGTCTAATAGCCAACATAGGGGTACAGAGGCTGTACCCATGCATCCTCAGTAAGCCCGGCGCTCCGCATAGGGCGAGAGCAGTCTGTTCTACGCCACCACTACCTGACAGCCGTTGGCATAAATGTTCAGTAGGAGTAGAGGAGATAAACATTCAGATCAGAGTAGGGGATTGGGGGCCTGGTATAGCCCCCTTGCACTCGCAAGTAAGAAAGCCCCCTCTCCCTTCATGGGAGAAGGGGCTTGGGGTGAGGGAGGGAATAGTTTGGGGGTCAGAGAGCAGCGTGAGAGAGCACCCACACAGACACACCTTGAGAATTATTCTACCCCTAAACCTGAACACTTGCCCCGTCGCGTGCGCATGCAAGAAAAGACTGAATCATGTACAATAGGAAGAACTATGTCTAAAGTCAGAGGTAACGAATGAAATTAGGTATACCCAAAGAAATCCTTCCGGGAGAGAACCGGGTCGCGCTCGTGCCCGACAATGTGGCACAGCTGGTTAAGAAAGGTCTGGAGTTTGTTGTCGAAAAGGATGCGGGCTTGAATGCGGCCTTTCTGGATGAGGCTTATGCGAAGGCAGGAGCCGCTATTGTGCCTGATGCCGCTACACTCTTCAGCCAGAGCGACCTGATTTGCAAGGTGCAGAAGCCGATGATAAATGCTGCCACCGGCAAGAGCGAGATAGATATGATGCGCCCCGGCTCGGCCCTTATCACCTTCTTCGCGCCGCTCGTCAATCACGACATCGTGCGTGCGCTCCTCGCGGCGAAGATAACCAGCTTCAGCATGGACGCTATTCCGCGCATCACCCGCGCTCAGAGCATGGACGCGCTTTCCTCTATGAGCACGGTGGCGGGTTACAAGTCGGTGCTGCTAGGTGCCAACTCGCTTGGCCGCTTTTTCCCACTGCTCACTACGGCGGCAGGCACGGTGCCCCCGGCCAGGGTCTTTGTTCTGGGTGCGGGTGTGGCGGGCCTGTTCGCCATCTCAATAGCTCGCAAGCTGGGGGCAGTTGTGGAAGCTTTTGACGTGAGGCCTGCTGTCAAAGAGCAGGTGGAGAGCCTTGGGGCCAGGTTCGTAGAAATGCCCATTGAGGAAAAGACTGAGACGGCGGGCGGCTACGCGCAGGCGTTGTCAGAGGAAGCTCATCGCCGCGAGGTAGAACTTCTCCACAAGCATGTGCGCGACTCCGATGTGGTCATCACAACAGCCCTGATCCCAGGCCGCGCTGCCCCTGTGCTTGTGACCGAAGAGATGGTCAAGGATATGAAGCCCGGCTCGGTTATCGTAGACCTGGCAGCTGAGAATGGCGGCAACTGCGAGCTTACGGAACCGGGCTGCGACTTCGTGCGCTACAACGTGAGAATACTCGGTCCCCTCAATCTGCCCAGTTCCATGCCTGTGCATGCCAGCCAACTTTACTCCAAGAATATATTCAACCTCCTCAACTTGCTGATTAAAGATGGGCAGCTAAACCTCAACTTTGAGGACGAGATTATCAAGGGAACCTGCATCACCTACAACGGTGAAATCATTAGCCCGCAGGTCAAGGCGGCCTTAGAGCCTGTCCTAGAAAGGAGTCAGGCGTAATGGGTAATCTGCTCATGAGCCTTCAGAGTGTAACGCA
Organism: Chloroflexota bacterium; assembly: GCA_027317125.1. Classification (GTDB taxonomy): domain Bacteria; phylum Chloroflexota; class Chloroflexia; order QHBQ01; family JADMIH01; genus JADMIH01. Next base: position 21,138 of record DAHVFG010000019.1, read on the forward strand.
ACAGGCGACTGACCAGCCGTCGAACGACCAGGGCATTGTCCTGCTGGGGTCGCTCACGATCTTCGTGCTGGCAGTCTTCCTCGGCTTCGAGATAATATCCAAGGTTCCCACAACACTGCACACACCTTTGATGTCGGGCACTAACGCTATCCACGGCATCGTGCTTGTGGGTGCGATGGTTGTGGCGGGAGCCTTTGACACAACACTGGCTACAATACTGGGATTTGTCGCCGTTATCTTCGCCGCCGGCAATGTGGTAGGCGGCTTCGTAGTAACGGACAGGATGCTGCAAATGTTCCGCAAGAGGCCGCAGCCGGGAGGTAAGAAGTAAAAGTATGGGTTTCTTGAATGTTCCACATATTTATCTGAATATTGCCTACCTTATAGCAGCAATATTCTTTATTCTGGGCCTCAAGCGGCTCTCTTCGCCCGCCACAGCACGCTCTGGCAACCAGGTTGCAGCCGTGGGCATGGCTATCGCTGTGGTCGCCACCCTCTTCGACCAGAACGTGCTGAACCCCTGGTACATAGTGGTGGGCATTATCATCGGTGGCGGCATCGGCTTCGTACTGGCGCGTGGCGTGCAAATGACCGCCATGCCGCAGATGGTGGCTCTTTTCAACGGCATGGGTGGCGGCGCGGCTGCTCTTACCTCCACCTCCGAGTTCCTCAAGCTGGTAAATGCGGGAGAGGCCATCTCCTACGATGTCGCCATAACCACGATCCTCGGCGTCGTGATCGGCAGCATCAGCTTGTCGGGCAGTGTGATTGCCCTCGGGAAACTCCAGGGCTTCATCTCCGCGAGCCCTGTCACCTACAAGGGCCAGCAAGTGGTCAATGGAATCATATTCGCCGTTATAGTGTTGTTGGGCCTCTACGTCATCGTAATTGATCACAACCAGTTTGCGCTCTTTGCTATGATCGTGCTGGCGTTGGCCCTCGGTGTGGCGATGGTTATGCCTATCGGCGGCGCAGACATGCCGGTGGTAATCTCACTGCTCAACTCCTTTACAGGCCTTGCGGCGGCATTCACCGGATTCGTCCTGCGCAGCAACGTGCTGATCATCAGTGGCGCTCTCGTAGGCGCATCGGGCACCCTCCTCACGCAGTTGATGAGCAAAGCCATGAACCGCTCGTTGACTAATGTGCTCTTTGGGGCCTTCGGCACCGGCGGCGGCGAAGTCGCCGGCTCAAGCGCCTCTGCTGAGGGACGCCCGATACGCGAGGTAACGGCTGATGATGCTGCTACAATGCTCGCTTATGCCAATCAGGTGATAATTGTTCCAGGTTACGGGATGGCGGTGGCCCGCGCTCAGAACGCCGTTCAGGAGCTTGCAAACCTCCTTGAGCAGAAGGGCGTCGAGGTCAAGTATGCCATTCACCCTGTTGCCGGCCGCATGCCAGGCCACATGAACGTGCTGCTCGCTGAGGCTGACGTACCGTACACCCAGCTCTACGAGATGGACGACATCAACCCTGAGTTCACCCACACTGACGTCGCGCTGATCATAGGCGCAAACGATGTGGTCAACCCCGCAGCGCGCAATGACACTAAGAGCCCCATTTATGGCATGCCGATCCTGGATGTTGATAAGGCTTCCAATGTAATAGTTATGAAGAGAAGCATGCGCAGTGGCTTCGCGGGCATTGAGAACGAGCTTTTCTACGAGCCACAGACCAGCATGCTCTTCGGCGACGCTAAAGAAACCGCCGAGAGCCTGGCGAGCGCGGTGAAGCAACTCTAAACTTCCCTGTAGCAGTATCCTACGCGATGTCAAGGAATGGAAGGGGAGATGTCTCTCCTTTGCTAATTGGCACGGCGCTGCGGCAGCGCTCTCCCAATTATATAGACAGCAGCATGTCGTCGTGTATAGATGGCCTGTGCAACCTACCTCCTGGGCGGCATGTCTCTTGCTCCTTTCGTTGCTTAGAAGGCTATGCCCTTTAGGTGTGCGTAACTGCCTTATCAGTGAGGAGAAATTATATTGGTTGACGAAATCACAAAAAGCGAAGATGCCTACGAAGTAAAGGAGTTCAGCGGGGGGCTCCGAGATTGCGCGATCATCGGTGGCGGGCCCGCGGGCCTTTCGGCGGCACTGTACATGAGCAGAATGCGCCGGAGCGTAGTAGTAGTAGATGATTACGAAGGTCGCTCCACCTGGCACCAGGTGAATCGCAATTACCTGGGTTTTCCTGATGGAGTTCACGCCACAGCGTTGAGAGAGCTTGGCGAACGGCAGGCCGCAAAATATGGCGCGGAGTTCTTCCGGGCAAGGGCCGACAAAGTAGAGCTCTCCGGTGAAGGGCGCGAGCGGCGCTTCATGGTTGCCACGTCAAAGGGCATTGTCGAGGCTCGGACACTCATCCTGGCGACCGGCGTTAGCGACAAGTTTCCCGAGTTCGAAGGAAGCGAAGAGTGTATCGGCAGGTCAATGTTCTGGTGTATAATCTGCGACGGCTACGAGGCAATCGGCAAGAAGCTTGTTGTGCTGGGCCACAACGAACGAGCCGCAAGCCTGGCGCTTGAACTGCTCACGTTTACTCAAGATGTAACCCTCATCTCCTGGGATGAGCCGTTCGACATACCACAACCGAAAGTGGAGTGGCTCAAGGCACACAAAGTACAGGTTATCGACTCCTCCTGCAACCTCTACAAATGTGCAGATGGGCAATTGACCTCCCTCTCGCTGGCGGACGGCACGGAAGTCGAGCTGGAGATGCTTTTTGTCGCCCAGTGGATTCAGCCCAATGCCCAATTAGCCAATCAGCTAGGGCTTATCCTGGATGGGCACGGCTACATCCTTGCTGACACAGAGCAAACCACCAATATAGAGGGGGTATTTGCAGCGGGTGATGTAACTCGCCTTCACAACCATCAAGTTACCAGCGCGGTACATGAAGGTGGAATGGCGGCTGCCGCTGCTAACTATTACCTTTACGAGGATTGGCAAAAAGGGTGACGGCATCGTTGGCTTATATCGAAACCCAGATATGGCATGAACCACTTGTCTATTCTCTCTTTGAGTTGACGCTCTGATGTCAAAGTGTTATTATGCTAGACGGACGCGGCAAAAATCTGGAGAGGAGTGACACGGGTGATACCTGCCAAGAACAGGGAGCGTAAGTGCAGCACCTGCAAGCACTACCAGCCTTCCCCGCTTTGGAGGAAGGGTTGGTGTCGCAACCCCTTGCTTTACGACCGAAACACAAACCACCTGGTCGAATCCGATAGCCTTGCCTGCAACCGCACCTTCATAGACTACTGGGAGCCTATGCAAGGTCCCGCTCAGGTGCCCGGGCCTCAAGCGCGTAGCTCAAAACCGAGAATAGCTCCCTCTATTCCGATGGAGACAATGGATGCACAGGGCAGGCGTACTCAAGCTCAGACAGTGCCGCCCCAGGAGGTGGAGCAGGAAGATGCTCCACCCAGGAAGTTCTCGCGTATGCCGCTTGGACGCACCAAAACACCTCCGAACCTTGTTCCTGATGGTGAGTGGGAAGCTACCTTTGCCCAGGACCCCAGTAAGGTCACACAACAAATTGAACAGGTAGAAGGCCCGCAGAGCAACGGGGTTGTTGCTGCCACCGCCGCCCAGCGAATCAAGCAGGCGCGTGGGCAGCGCAAGCCCGGTGTCCTCGGCCTTGTAGGGGTGAATCTCTGGATGGTGCTGGCCGCGATTGTCTTGCTGGCTGCCATCGGAGGCGGCGCAGCCTACCTCAAAGGGAATCCTTTGGGTGGCAGACCTCTGGCTGTCGCCAAACCCACTGCTACTACGCCCCCACCTACACCTACCGGCCTCGGGGACCCCACCGCCACGAGTAAAGCCGTACCGCCCACCGTAGCTGCTACTGTACCTTCGAATGTAATAGCGGTTGGCGGGTGGGTGCAGGTTAATGTGGCAAATCTCAACGTAAGAAAGCAAGCCGGCGCTTCGGCTGCCAAAGTCACCGTTGTCACCAACGGCACCAAAGCAAAGGTTATAGGCGGCCCGACAGACGCCGACGGCCTGACGTGGTGGCAGATCACCAACTTCGACCCCGCCAATCCAACGAACACAGGCTGGTGCGCCGGAAAGTACCTCACTCCAATCCCCGCGCCGTAAAGAAGGGGCGATCCCCAAGGGGGTCTCACTCGACATAGGCATTCGGCAGCAGGCTTTGTTCTACCTGGGGTTTGCGGCACTCCACACTGGGCTACGCCAGGACCGCAACTCAACTCTCCTACCCACGTCTGAACTCGCGGTTGAAGCGGATAAAGCTCAACAGGCCAAAAAATGTGCCCAGAAAGAGCAGCGCCAGCAACAGCGCAGGCTCAGGCAACCCCCCACGAAGCATGACAACCTGCAAGCTCTGTATTCCATAGGTGACGGGCAAGGCGTAAGAAACCGCCTGCACAGGAGGCCACAACGTCTCCAGCCGCAGGAAAAAGCCGCTGAAGAAAACCGAGGTTAGCAATACCAGCATAGAAAGCTGCACCGCCTGGCTCTCAGACTTGGAAATAGTGGAAATGAAGAAACCCAGCCCTACCGAGGCGAAAATCACCAGTGCGAGTGCCAACAGCAGCACCGCCCAATCGCCAAGTATGGGCACCCCAAGACTTAGCGGAAAGCCCCCTATATCCAGGTTGTTGCTCATCATTACAAGCAGAATCCCCGCTACAGTGCCCAGTATGAGCAGGAAACTCAGATATTTTCCCGAGAGGATTTCTGTCGGACTGGTCGGCGACACCCTGAATAATTCCACTGTGCCCAGCGTTCGCTCACGCACCATAGAGAGCGCGGCAAGTGTAATCGCAATATGCTGAAGTAGCAGCACCAGCACCGCAGGGGCATAATACGAGGTGAAGCTGGCTTTGATAGGCGCTTTGTTCTCGGCGACGCCATAAAACGGCGCTGCAAGCACCAGAGGATTGATGCTCTGGAACTGCTGAGTCAGCTTGTCGAACTTGTCGAGGTCGCTGCGGACGGCATCTATCCTCTGGCGCACTTGGTTTTGGTCGGGGGTTGGCTTGCTTAGCTCGTCATTTAGAGCCTGCACGTCCGTTGACAAGCGGCTGGAGGCTGCTTGCCCTTGTGCGAGGTTCACCTGGTTTGGGTCCTGCGGTTTAGGAGGTTTGAGGATGACATTGTTGGACGCCATTATCTCACTCATCAAGCCGACGGCGAGCTGCACATTTGAGCTCGATCCCTGGATGTTACGCGCCTGTTGGCCTGCTTCGGTGGTCTGACCCTGTGCCATACTCTTCTCGACCGCCGTCAGAGAGTTGCGCATGCGCACGATAGCCGTGCGCACGTCGCCCGCGCTCTCCTGACCACGACTGGCGGCTGAGGCAAGGGTCTGCTTATTGATTTCGCTGACGTATAGATAGGTGAGATAGGTAATCCAATCTCGCCGCACAGGGTCTACTTCGTTAAAGTAGACGGGCAAGCGGGCCTGTGAGCCTGCGGAGATTTGCTTGCTTACGTTCGCTGGGACCACCACCACGAGGTCAGTCTCTTGCTTCTTAAGGCGATCCACAGCCGCTTTTTCGTCTGTGGTAACCGAGAGAACGTTCAGCTGCTGGCCGACAAGCTTCTGGTAGTCTGCGGGGTTCTGCGAGTAATTGCCTGTGGCCGGAGTCACTACAATGGCAGAGAGGCGGCCAGTCTCGCCCCGATAGCCGATGCCGAAGAGGAAAAGTATCAGGAATGGACCCAGTATCAGCGAGAGCACCAGGCGTGGTTGTCGCCGCACCTCATTGAACTCTTTCGTAACGAAGGCGCCTGCTCTGATAAAGCGCTTAAGCAGCCTCGTCATCAGAGCCGTCCTCTCCTCGCGCCTGCGAGTCTCGGTTCATCAGGTCAATAAAGACCTCATCAAAGCTCGGCTTGTACTCCTCAATCCTGTTCACCGAGCAATTGCCCGCATTCAACGTCTCCAGCAGCGCAGGTATCGCCGCCCCAGCTTCCTGCACATATGCGCGCACCTCGTTGCGTGAGATCGGCCTGATCTCCTTTACAACAGGCAGCCGAGCCAGTGTCGCCACCGCTTCGGGTGTGAGGTCATTTGACATAATGTCCACAACATCGCCGCCAAGAGCAGTGCGCCGCAGCCCGATAGGGGTATCAAGGGCTATCAAGCGGCCCTTGCGTATCACCCCCACGCGGTCGCAGTATTCACTTTCGCTGACATACTGCGTGCTGATAAAGAGTGTGCGCCCTTCGTCACGAAGCCTGCGAAACTCATCCCAGAACTTGCCCCTCAGCACAGGGTCAATACCCGCCGTAGGCTCGTCGGCGAAGATAAGAGGCGGGTTATGTAGCAGAGACGCCGCAAGCTCAATACGCCTCTGCATACCGCCCGAAACATTCTCCGCCACCCTGTTGCGTGCCTCCCAAAGCTCAACAAACCTGAGCATCTCATCTATCCGGCGTTTGCGGCGAAAGGGATTCATCCCATATAGAGCCGCTGCAAAGTTGAGATTCTCTCGCACCGTCAGGTTGGGGTAGAGAACAAAAAGCTGCGGCATGTAACCGAAGCGCTCCTGTACCCTGCGAGAGGTGTGGCTTGGCGCAACACCCATGACACGAACTGTGCCCTCTGTTGGCCCGTAGACCCCTGTTAGCAGGCGTATTGTTGTCGTTTTGCCGGAGCCGCTTGGACCTATAAAACCGAAGATCTCACCTTGCACAACCTTAAAGTCGAGGTCCTCTACGATGTTGCGGTCGCCTATCTTCTTGGTCACATGATTGACCTCGATCATGGGCACGTTAGAGGGCGGCGCGACGAACTCGCCTTCCATGCTCATTTCTCCTTCAAGCACAGGCGGCCCGGCGGGTATCAGGGGGGGCTCAACTGTCTCTCGATCCGGCTTTCTGGGCATATTGTTGTCGGCGGGAGCTGCGGCCATAGTTTCTCACCTGCCTTTCACCTCTTAGCTTGGTTCCGGCTCCTTCTGCTCGTCTACAATCTCTTCTGTGTAGGTAGGCAGGTCGGCCAGCGTGCAGTTGAGTACCACGTTGTTAGTATCAATCTGCTGAACCAGGGTGAGCGGCACAACGCGGTCGTGCTCGTCAGCCGCCTCCGGACGAGCAACAAAGCCATAGGCCGTGCCGCTCTCGTCAACCAGCACTTCATCTACGATGCCATAGCGCCCATCCAGGCATGAAACCTCTGTGCCCTGGCTCAGGCCAACGCTGCCGCCGGGCAGATTCTCGTATTCGACTACCGGTACTATAGGTTCGTAGATTGTGCCCGGAAAGACATCGCCGCCAGGCGCTGCATTCTCGTTGAAGTGCCAGCCGTCGAAGAGGACAGGTATAGGGTTCTCCTCGTAATCAGGCAAAGCGTCTACTTCTTCAGGTGTAGCATTGATCGTGAGTACGTCGCCAGGATCGTCAGCAAGCAGATCCACAGGCACGATCACGTTGCGCGAGATCAACCCCTCGGTAGCCATAACTACGTAGTTCGCCTGGTTATTCTCATCGAGAGATACTTTGCGCAGAATACCCGCTCGCTCGCCGCTGGGGTACCGGATATCGGTGTCCAGGTCCAATCTCATCTCTCTTTTCTCCTTCTTAGCTCAGGATAAACCGAGAGCAAGAGCAGCATTAGCTACCATGCCCTCCACCATCAGGCTGATCGAAATGCGCTCGTTCACTGTGTGTATAACTTCCTCGTATCCAGGTCCGAAGCCTATTACCTGAATGCCTTTAGCTACGAGGTGGCCCGCATCGGTGGCAAAACGCCAGTACTGGATTGGAATATCTCTCCTCAGCGCCTGCCGCAGCGCAGCGAGGGCCTCGGTAACAACTTTACCATTAGGAGTTATGCTAAAGGGGGCAGAAGCCACATCAAGAGTGCGGCTGAGCCCTGTATAGCTGGTCAGCGTCAGGGGAGGCACCTCTGCGCGTCCTGTTGCCCCCTCCTGAAGCGAACTGTTAAGGATGGCGCGCACGCGCTCTAACAGTATACCAGGTGTGTCCGCAGGTGTATTGCGGAAGTCGAGGAGCACACGGCACTCCCCTGGCACCACATTGGGGCTGGCCTGATCGGTTGTGATCAACGTAGGAGCCACCGACGTTGGCCCAAGAGCATCATGCTGTGGGTCTACAGAGAACTCCATTTTTTGCAGCGCCAGCAGGAACTTTGACATTGAATACAACGGGTTAACGCCGTTCTGCGGTACGCTGGCATGAACCGATTTACCCGATATAGTGACGTGTATTTCAACTCGTCCCCTGTGGCCGAGGGCGAGTTTGTTGGCCGACGGCTCGCCAATGATGGCGTAGTCAGTTTGCAGGTAGTCAGCGAGCGCCGCGCTGCCGAGGCCTCCCACCTCCTCTTGCACTACAGCCACGACGTAAACATCGTTGGGCAGTGGCCTCTTCAACCTTTTCAACAGCGCACCCGCATAAACCTGCGCCGCGAGCGGCCCTTTCAAGTCGCTCGCGCCCCGACCCCAAATCTCCCCCTCTTTGATCACGCCATGGAATGGAGGGTAAGGCCAGCGCGACTCGTCGCCGACATCTACCTGATCCATGTGCGTATTGAACATCACACTTCGCTTGCTTCTACCCGCCATCTCAGGCGCAGTTGCCCGAATGAAGCCTACTACATTACCTGCTTTGTCTGTGCTTACCTCATCATAGCCCAGCTTCTTCATCTCGGCAGCCACAAGAAGTGCGACCTTTTCTTCTTGCCCCGGAAGGCTCGGCGTTTGAATGAGCAACCTGGCGAAGGCCACCATCGGCTCCTTGAGGTCTTGCGCCCCGGCCCATAAGGTGTCAACCATCGTCGGAGTAAGCTCTGTGGCCTGATTGTTGTCGTTCATGAACAACCCTTTCGTCTCTTGCCTGTGCGTGCTCCCTGCAACTGCCCCTTCATCTGAAAAGAGGATGTTCGTGTAAGTAGCCAGATACGTGCCAAGCAACAATAGACGGTGTTCAGAAGTCAGCGCCCAAGTAGCCGCAGGTGATTCTCCTATGAACCAGCCTGTCGTAGCCACCAGTTGCTAATCTCTGACCTCTGGTTGCGATAAATCGGTTTGGGGTGCTCCAACGTTAACACTTTTGTAAGTAGCGTAATCTTATTTCTCTTGCAGACGTTACTTAATTATAGTACAATCAACTGGAACGGTGTGCTATCGCGGCTGGGGCTTTGGCCGTTCTATTTGTAGCTAATTCTTTAAGGAGCTTTATGAAGACGCAGCGCCGGCGTGATCAACTGGATCGCCGTCCGACGCCCGACTCCGACCTTGTTTCTATAGGCGTGGACGGCGCTGAAGACAGCATAGTAGTAGACGGTGAGCGCGAGTCCCTTGCCTCAGTGAATAGCAACGGGCATGCGGAAGCTCATATTGAAGCTGATGATGTTCATATCTCGAATGGGGCGAACGGCACAAGCACCGCTAAAGGCAGCAACAGCAATGGCGACGACCACCCTTCAGGTGGAGCGTATGAGACGACGGTAACCTTTGTCCCGACGCTACCCAAGCGCAGGCGACGAGCAGTCACAACACCAGAAGCCGCACCGGCAGCCGCGAATGGCCTTGCCGCAACCACCGTTATCTCCCAGCCTGCTCCTGTGCCATTCTCTCCACTGGCTGCGGCAGCAGATGGCGCATGGCGCTTCTTCCTTACCTACGAAACCGCGATTTACTTTGCGATATTCGCCATTGCCCTTGTGAGCCGCTTCTGGGACCTCGGCAGCCGGGGCATACATCACGACGAGAGCCTCCACTCCGTTTATTCCAGGAACCTTTATATAGGTAATGGCTACGTCCATGACCCGATGATGCATGGGCCCTTGCAGTTCCATCTGGTCGCGCTGATGGACTGGCTATTCGGCCCCACAGACGCCGTTACGCGCTTCGCATCGGCATTCTCGGGTATCTTCGTCGTGATGTCGCCATTCTTCCTGCGCAAGCAGATGGGCCGCGTTCCGGCTGTAATCTGCTCGTTCCTGCTGCTCGTATCGCCCACCATTCTCTACTTCAGCCGCATGGCTCGTGAAGATTCGATCTTCGCAGCTATGGAGATGATCATGATAGTGGGTCTGTGGCGCTTCATTTCCACCCGCAAGCCCGCCGACTTTTACATATTCAGCGCCGGCCTTTCGCTGATGTTCACCATCAAAGAGACGGCTTACCTGTCAGTGGCGGTAATGGGTGGGCTACTAATTCTGCTCTTCGCTTATCAGGCTGGCTATGCTATTGTTGGCGCGCTCGCGGCATATGGTGTCAGCATGGGCGGACTGCTGCTCTACGTGAGCAGTGGCATGAAGAACGGCACAATATCGAAGCTGCCCGACATACCTGATGTAAGCCCTACCTACGACAAGATCTCGGCTTTTGTCAATAGCTTGATCGTGCACCCACTCGTGCTTGGTGGGGGGGTAATTACCCTCATATTTGTTGGTGTGATAATAGCTCTATTCAGGCTGGAGCGGAGCCGCCTGGTAGCTACGCTTGCTCCCTCTCGTGCCGCAACAGTTTCTCTCCCAAGTCGTCGTGCTCGCAATGGCAATGTCCTCACTAACGGTAATGTCCTCACTAACGGTAATGGCAAGCACGCAATAGAAGCAAACGGTGTAGTTGCCGCCGGTGAAACGCAAGAGGGTATCTTGCCGCTCGATACCACAGAGGCAGAAGGTGACGCTGTCAACTCCTCGGAAGAAGCCACTGAGGTTTGGGATCCGCGCAGGCTTGACCCCAAGCCGGGGAGCTTGCTGGCGCATTACCAGCCTGGTTCGATGCCTCACCTGGTCGGCTCCCTCTTTGCCCGCCCATCGGTACTGCTGATCGGCTTTGTGATAGCCGCTTCTATATTCACGGTTTTCTACACAGTTTTCTTCACGGACGTGCCTCGCGGTATCGCTTCGGGCCTTTTCGCTTCGCTCGGCTACTGGATGGCTCAACAAGGCGTGGCTCGTGGTGGGCAGCCCTGGTACTATTACTTCCTGATTATCCCTCTTTACGAGCCTATCGCGGTCTTCTTCAGCCTGGTAGCGGGCGTCTTCTTTAGCTGGCGTGGCATACGCTGGCTGTTGCGCCGCCGCCAGGAAGCACGCACCATTGACCGGCCGCGTCTCGGGGCGTTCAACGTAGACCGTCCCGTGCCTTTCGCCAGCTTCAACTCGTTCCTGCCCCTCTTCACCGGGTGGTGGATAGTCGGGGCGGTTGCCCTCTACAGTTGGGCGGGTGAGAAGATGCCCTGGCTGACGATACACATGGTTCGCCCTCTGATTTTCTTTGCGTCCATGTTTCTCGGCGCTCTTGCCCTCTCTCTGGCGCGGCGTCACCAGGAGCGGGTTGCTGCTGTGGGTGAGACCATAGCTGTCGCAGCCCCAGCTTATGTAGAGGAACCCATATCCCAGGGCCGCAGGCGACCGAGCGCAATGAAGGCTGCCCAGCCTGTGGTGCGTACACAGGAGCCTCCCTGGGTTTCGTGGAACCGCCCAGGTTCACACTTACCTCTTCTCTCTTTTGTCGGGTTGTTCGCTGTATTCGCCTTCTCGTGGGGCTTGAGCATGAACGCTCACGCCACAGCGGGGGCTAGCAACGCCGCGAGTTACAGCACCTGGGGCGTGACGTGGGTCTATCCGGTGCTCATGCTGGCGCTTATCGTGGCCTATGCCCTCTGGATAGGCGTTGGGCGTGCCTTGCGCTACCTGGCTGTGGGCGTTCTTGGATTGATGCTCTTCTACGAACTTCGCTCCGCCGACCAACTTGCCTACAACCAGCCTGATGTGCCTAAAGAAATGGCCGTCTACGTGCAGACTTCGCCCGATGTTACTCGCCTGGTAAGTGAGATTGATAGATTTTCGACCCTGGTTACCGGCGGCAAGAACATCAAAATCGCATATGACAGCTTCACATCATGGCCTTTCTCCTGGTACCTGCGCGATTACAAGAACGCGCAGTTCATAGGCGCGGGCGACCCGCCCACCGGGCCTGATATGCCAGTGCTGCTCCTCGAATATGCTAAGACCAACCCCAGCGCCATAGCCGACAAGATAAAGAACTCGACTGGAGATGTGAAGGCCAAATGGGTATCTTTGCAGAACGACTACATACCCCAACGATACGCCATGCGTTGGTGGTTCCCTGAAGAGTGGTACAAGACCAACCTGCTCCCCGGCCAGAACTACATGACCTCGCCTATCGCGGGGCAGGTGGGCGGCATCGTACGCGCCGCCAGCGTCACAGTTACACAGCCTGAGTACCAGGCCAGCCTCTGGCGCTATCTCATATTCCGCCAGACGCCCACGCCGCTAGGCTCGGAAGACCTTATCATGTTCGTTCGCAAAGACATAGCCCAGCAGTTCCATTATCTGCAATACCAACCATCAACTTCAGTAGATGACCTAAGATGAAGAAGTGTTGCGTGTTGCGTATCACGTAAGGCAGAGAAAGGCTATTTATAGCCCTTTACATGATACGCAACACGCAGTACGCAATATGAACCCCTCAGCAGGAGAAAATAACAACAAGCTATGGATAATCGCCGTTTGAGTGCTCGCGCCGACTATGGCGCGTCCGGCCCAGCCAGGCCCTATGCAACACCTTACTCTTTTCTTGACCGTGCTTTCGAGCTGACGCGAGTGAACTGGGAGGTGCTTATATTCGTCGGGCTGATGTTTATCGCCGTCTTCACACGCCTCTGGGACCTGGGGACGCGCGCCTTCAGCCATGACGAGTCGATCCACGCATTCTTCTCTGATTGGTACTTGAAGACCGGGGATTATACCACCACCGCAGGCTACCAGGGTGGGTATGATCCGACTTATCACGGGCCGTTACTTTACCACATGGTGGCTCTCGGTAATCTCCTCTTCGGTACGAGCGACGCCACAGCGCGCATTATGCCCGCCATCTTCGGCATCATACTGGTGGGCCTTTGCTGGCTGTTGCGACCCTTTATTGGCCGCCTGGGTGCGCTCATCGCCGCTGCGCTGGTGATTCTGTCGCCTAGCATCTCCTACTATTCGCGCTCGCTCCGTCACGACATCTTCGTGCTGACAGGCACGATGCTGCTATTCGTTTCGATACTCTGGTTCATGCGCACTCACCAGCCCAAGTGGGCTTATCTTGGCGCGCTGGGCCTCATCATTGCCTTCGCCAGCCACGAGCTGATAT
>DAHVFG010000001.1:0-68828 GCA_027317125.1 Chloroflexota bacterium
TTGCTCCCATTATCTCAGACTTTGCCCCCTATCTGAAATGCACCCGTTGGTGGTAAATGTTCGGGGTTGGGGGTGGAAGGGCTAGCCTGGCCCCCTTTCCCTTGATGGGAGATATACTCCCCAGCAATAAAGCCCCCTCTCCCTTCATGGGAGAGGGGCATGGGGTGAGGGTGCGTAAGGGTACGCCTCCACCCATACTCGGAACTCTTACTCTCGCCTGTGAGAGTTCAGAATACTCACGTCCTCATTATCAGAAGAAAAAATAGAGCATACAGGGTCTGTCGTTCTCCACTGTGACATTGATGAGCATATGGACCTCAAGGCAAGAATCTCATTCGAGGAAAGGAAAAGACAATGGCAACTTCTTTAAGGCTGCGGATTGCAGGTGTATTAGTGCGGGCCGTGACCATGATGGCCTCTCTCACGGCATGCGGAGGTGATAGCGACGCTCCAGCGGCCAAGAGTAACGCCGACCTGCTGAAGGAGGCGATAGCTAATATGAAGGCAGCCAAGACTTACCACATGGAGGCTGACCTTACTTCCTCAGGGCAACGTGTCACATTGAAGGGTGATATTGACCTGACAGCAAACAACGTCAAACGCGGCGGGCCAGGCTATGGACCTCGTGAAGATCGGCAGCGCCACCAATGGCACCTTCAAGTGGAGCAATGTAGATGCTCCGGTGACTATCACTGCTCCACCCATCAGCATGAAGCCGGATATGCCGGTGGCTATGAGGCCATGATCGGGTAATCAAACGCCCAGCCCTCGACCCCCCTTTCCCACGCGTGGGGAGGGGACCTCGATACTGGGCGTTGTATTCTCCGTTGGTGGAGAAGCTATTACTTCGCTGGCAAAGCAGAATCGCGACACCCTACTTCTTGCGGAGTCTGTGCTCAGGCGGCTCGCCCTTAGGTGTGCCTTTGGATGCAGGCTCTGTGACGTGCTCGCCTGGGCCGGTAATAACGCGCAGCGCGCCCGGTACTATATCTATCCGGGCAGGCGTGGTGCCGCGCGGCAAAGCGTCGGCATGAACAGGCCACGTCCGCCAGCGAGAAGTGAGCACCTGCACACGGCGGGCTGTATAGGTGCGCAATCTGGGGTCATATGGAGCGCGCTTTAACGGCTGCGAATTGACTGAGCCTGGCCTGGCCTGGCGCCTCATGAGGGCGGCAAGGATGTGCCTGATAAAAGAGAGCTTGCTGAAGTTGCGGAAAACCACCACGTCGAACTTGTGGTCATCCACCTTAGCGTCAGGGGCAAGAGGTATCGAGTAGCCCCAGTAGGGGCCGTTCGCAACCAGCACCACCAACGCCCGCATCCTCACCGCTCGCCCATCCAGCACAATTGTGATGCTGCGCGGGCGGAACTTGAAGAAGGTACGAGCTACATCTATGAGCTTTATATACTCACCCTGGTCAAGGTGATTTAGGATAGGGAAGAGGGCAGCGTCTAGGCCAACCCCCGCAGTCTCAAGGAAGTACTCGCCATTGCAGCGTCCTACATCTACGTCTTTTACTTCGCCAAGGCGCAGCAGCTTGGCCGCTTCTCCCAGATCAAAAGGGACGTGCATCATCCGGGCCACGTTGTTCGCGCTGCCGAGCGGCATTATCCCAAGGGTTACTTTGCTGTTGATCAAGGCGATTGCTACCTCGGCAACTGTGCCATCGCCCCCACAGGCGATCACGACCTCATAACCCTCTTTTATAGCGGCCTTTGCCAGCTTGGTAGCGTGCTTGGGGTACTCGGTCTCCACAATATCGGCGTTGATATTGTTGGCCTCAAGTAAGCGGCGGACATCCTCAACGCCTGCTGCATTCGTGGTGAAGCCTGCCTTTTGCCCCGACGCGGGGTTGACTATAACCTTCACCCTGGCGCCTTTCGGCACGTTGTCGTGCGCTTCCCGGGGCGAGTAGGCGCTCTGTTCTTGGATAGTTTGCTGCACTTCTCTGTCCTTCTTACTTTTGGCCTGGGCTGTCTCAGCCATAGAGATAATCCATAAACTATGGACGTACGCCTTCCAGCGCTCCATCTACAGTGCAAGAGATGGACCACCAGGCACTAGCTCTGATCCCTGCTCCCTAGCTCTCCAGCTTCTTCATATGCGGAAAGAGTATCACATCTCGGATAGAATACTTGTCGGTAAGGAGCATTGTCAGGCGGTCTATGCCTACGCCCATACCGCCGGTCGGGGGCATTCCCACCATCAAGGCTGTTATGTAGTCGAGGTCCATCTGGTGGGCTTCGATATCGCCTCTGAAACCTGCTTCTACCTGCTCGCGGAAGCGCTCGTACTGGTCTAAGGGGTCGTTCAACTCGCTGAAGGCATTGCCAATCTCGAACGTTGACACAAAAGGCTCGAAACGCTCTACCACTGATGGGTCGCCGGGCACACGCTTGGCGAGAGGAGATACCTCTACCGGATAGTTGATGAGGAAAGATGGCTGCACCAGCAGAGGCTCAATGAAGTAGCCTTGCAGCTCATCTAGAACCTTGGCGCGACTGGCGTTCGTTTCTACCTGCACCCCTTTCTCGCGAGCTACATTCAACAACTCTTCCGCTCCTGGGTACAAGGAGATATCTATTCCAGAGCGCTCTAAGAGTGTGGTGCGCCAGTCAACACGCGGCCAGGGTGGGGTAAAGTCAAGCAGTTGCTCCTGATATTCACAGCTATAGCCACCATGTATCTCCTGAACTGCCTGAGAAACCATCTCCTCCAGAAGTGACATCATATCGTTGTAGTCGGCGTATGCCTGGTAAAGCTCCAACATGGTGAACTCAGGGTTGTGCTTTATATCAATACCCTCGTTACGAAAATCGTGCCCTATCTCGTACACACGCTCGAAACCGCCCACTATGAGCCGCTTCAGGTATAGCTCGTCGGCTATACGCAGATAAAGAGTCTGGTCGAGCGTGTTGTGGTGAGTGACAAAAGGTCTGGCAGCCGCGCCTCCATAGAGCGACTGCAACACAGGGGTCTCTACCTCCAGGAAGCCGCGAGCGTCAAGGAAGCTCCTTATGTGCGATACAATCTTGCTGCGGGTGCGAAACGTCTGGCGCGCATCTTCGTTGGAGACTAGGTCGAGGTAGCGTTGGCGGTAGCGCGTCTCTACGTCAGAGAGGCCGTGATACTTTTCAGGCAGTGGGTGCAGCGCCTTAGAAAGGAGGTGGTACTTCTCGACGTGCAGCGTTATTTCGCCTGTGCGTGTGCGAAACATGAAGCCCTCAACCTGTATGAAGTCTCCGAGGTCAAGATAGTTGTTGACAGCCTCGTAGTTCCAGGGTGGCTCTGTCAGGTCATTTACCCGAAAATAGAGCTGCACCCGTCCCGACTCGTCCTCCAAATGAGCGAAAGTAACCTTCCCACCGGGGCGGCGCAGCCTGAGCCTGCCGGCGAGCACAACATGGGGCGCTTCCATCTCTACATTGGTCTCACCCTGTGCGGTTTCTCTCTCTTGCTGAGTGGCTTCCCACTGCCCGAAATCAGCGACCGCTCCTGTGGCGGTGTGGGTCCGGTGCGAGCGTGGCGGATAGGGGTCTATACCCGCCTGCCGCATCTCCTCCAGCTTGTTGAGGCGCTGACGCTCCTGGTCGCCCATGCCAAGCTCGGTAGCGTAGTCTCGCCTCTCTTCTATATTATCATCGTCTTCTGTCATGGCATCTTTTCCTGCTCCATTGATTTTGCCTGGCGTAAAGATGGCTCGCTTCTGTTTATAACCGATTCTCCCGGTGTCTTCAACATCAGCCATGCTTCTGGATTCGCCTCACTCGAAATCAGCGTACCTGAGCTTGTGAATAGGCTGTACCGTCACAAGCGCGGCATGAAAACCGGGTGGAACCGCCAATGCGCGAAAGTGCTCCTGATAATCGCAAAATTGGTTATTGCCAAGCGGCAATAACTGTGATACAATCCGAGTGGTAGAAGCTGGCAAGCTAAAATGTATCGCAAGGTAACTCGCAGTTCCCCTCCCCGGTTAGCGAGCAAGCCCCTCGGAGCACTCCACTGGCCAGGCCTCACCTGAACGACGACAGGCTTTTATTTCGAAAGGGAAACACAAACTAATATGGCAGATAGAACACTCACGTGCCGGGATTGCGGCAACAACTTCACCTTCACAGAGGGTGAGCAGGACTTCTATTCACAGAGGGGCTTCAGCGAGCCTAATCGCTGCCCTGATTGCCGCGCCGCCAAAAAGGCTTCGCGCAACAGCGGTGGATATGGCGATAGCTACGGCAACGGCGGTGGCTATGGTGGTGGCAGTTATGGCGGCGGCCGCGCCGAGCGCACCATGACCCAGGTTGTATGCGCGAGCTGTGGCAAAGACACCGAGGTGCCCTTCGTACCTCGCGGCGACAAGCCCGTTTATTGCTCAGATTGCTATAGCCAGCAGGGCGGCAACAGCCGCGGTGGTGGTCGTAGCCGCTACTAGTCCATCTCTGTCGAGGGGAGGGATCTAAAGCCTGGGCGCAGGCAAAAATCTAGCGACAAGTTATGGATAGAAGAGCCCGGAGATTATCTCCGGGCTCTTCTTAATTTGCCGCTCGTATCGCTTTGTGCGTACTCCGTAACTCACGCAATACGCAACACGAGCCCATTTCACGCATCAAGCTCATTGGTCAGCCAGTCGCTCAGGTCATACAAGCTTTCTTCGCTGATGCTGTGGCCTATCGGATATTCCCGGTAGGTCACTTGAGCTTGCGCTGCCTCCAGGTACTCGTGAGCATCGCGGCCAAAAGTTACAGGTATTACATCGTCGTACTTGCCATGCGCTACAAAGTAGCCTTTGCCTGCTATCTTGCCGGGCTGCAAATCCAAACCGGAGTTGATGGGCACGTAGCCGCTGTGCATTACCACACCTCGCACCCTCTCCGGCACAACAAGCGACAGCGCCGCCGACATGACAGCCCCCTGGCTGAAGCCCATCAGATATAGCCGCTGCGGGTCTATGCCGTAGGCAGGTAACATCCCATCTATGAACTCTCGCAGATCACCGATGCTCGATTGCATAGCTTCGGCGTCGGCATAGCCTGCCTCACCCATAACATACCAGGCGAAGCCGGGCGGCAACCTGTAAGGTGCACGGGCGCTTACTACAGTAAGCCTGGGGTCCAGCGCATCCACAAGCCCCATCAAGTCGGCTTCGTCCGAGCCTCGGCCGTGCAGCAGCAGCAAGCCGGGAAGACCTCTCTCTGCCCCTTCCCCTTCGCCTCTCCCCGGACGCACAAGATGTGCCAGCTTCAATTTCGTTTCACTATCCATTGCTTTATCAACTCTGGCGTCCGCGCTACTCTACTGTTATCTATACCCGCAGACGCGCTCTCCTATCCCCGCCATTTTACTATATTTCCTTTGCCCTTCCGCTACCTTGCCCTACTTCCTTGCCAGCTTTGCCCTGTTTTGCTGCAAAGAGCCATAAGCTTAACTGCCAGGCGGGCCAGCTTTGCCAACTCGTAGAGGTCTCCATGTTGCTCAAGTGGCTGCGCAAGTGAGCGCGCAGTGTACCCATCTGTATAGGACACCAAGTTGGGCCTCCCTGTAACAAAAGCCAGACTAGAAATAGCACTCTCCTTTGGTGATACGCTGCTGGCGGTGCGATCCTTACAGTTAACACCTGAGAATGGTAAAATATGACTCAAGCTCGTGAAGCGTGAAAGGTGAGGGATTATGGATAATCTATCTTTACCTCTCACTCCTCACGCGATAGGTATTACTCAATATTCATCACGCTTCACGCATCCGTTTCACGCTTTACTCTAATCCCTGAAAAGCAGGTGCCACCCAATGTCGCTGATCCGATTACCCGGCTTGATAGACCCACACGTTCATCTGCGTGACCCCGGTGCGACATATAAAGAAGATTTCTTGACAGGCACACGGGCGGCTGTCGCGGGCGGCTTCACAATTCTGCTCGACATGCCCAACAACCCCGGCGACCCGGCGATCAGCCCTGATGCCCTCTCGCGCAAAGCAAGCGCGGCGGCGGGCAAGCTCTGCTGCGACGTGGGCTGCTTTTACGGCGCTACACCTGACAACACAGGCACCTACGGGCAGGTGCTTAGCCGCGTCTTTGGCTTGAAGCTTTACCTGGATCATACTACAGGCAGCCTCAAGATAGAGGAGCTTGAAACGATACGCAAGATAATGCTCGCCTGGCCCGCGTATAAGCCGCTATGCGTCCACGCCGAAGACCGCACCGTGGCTATGGTCCTCGGCCTCCTCCCTTCCGTGAATAGGAGCGTCCACTTCTGCCATATCAGCGAAAAGGTGGAGATAGAGCTTATACGCGATGCCAAAGAGCGCGGTCTACCCGTCACCTGCGAGGTAACCCCCCACCATCTCTATCTTACGCAAGATGACCTGCCTCGGCTCGGCGGCTACGGTGTGATGAAGCCACCTCTCAAACGGCCCAAAGATGTAGACGCGCTGTGGGCTAACATAGATGTCATAGATATGATCGCCACCGACCATGCTCCCCACACTCTGGAAGAGAAGAGCGTCCCAAACCCCGCCTTCGGCGTTCCCGGCCTGGAAACTTCGCTGCCGCTGATGCTCACCGCAGTACACAACGGGAAGCTTACCCTCGACAGATTGGTTGAGATGATGCGCATCGCCCCTGCCCGGCTTTTTCATTTGCCTGAGCAAGCGGAAACATATATTGAAGTAGACCCCGACCGTAAGTGGCTCATCTCTTCGGCCAATCTACAAACAAAGTGCGGCTGGACCCCCTTCGACGGCATGGAAGTAACCGGCGCTGTTGCCTCCGTAACACTACGCGGGCACGAGATCGCCAGGGAGGGCCAGCTCGCCTCAACGCCTGGCGGTCGTCTATTAGCGCCCAATGAAGCCGACGTGTGAAAGGTGAAAGTTGAGGGATTATCGATGATTTATCTCTACCTCAAGAGTATGACGCAATGCACAGTACTCTGCACTCATCCTTTAATGGCATAGAGCTTGCACTTGCTTTACAATAAGGTGTAACGTAACCTTTAGCGCACCTTGCTAAAGATGTGACCGGGGCGTACTGGAAGGAGCATACGATGCCCAGAGAACCGCGGAGTGGGGGCAACCCCGCCAAAGCCAGGGCAGGCAAAGAGACCGGCACCCAAAACGAGGGTTCATCACCTTCCAACTCAATCATCAATCTAACCGCCGCATGTGGCGAGGACAGCGACATAGATAAAGCCCGTGATTATGTGCCTGCCCCCGAACCGGCGGGCACAGCAATCGCCATGTCGGAAAGCCCTGAGGGCGAAAAGCTCTACCGCGACATCAAAGGGCTGGAGATGGCGTCGCTGCAAGACCCCGACCCTGAAGATGCTTTGTTGGGGATAGCGGCAGCTGAGGAGCTCGACGCGCTGCCGATAGTCGAGCCGATAGAGGCAGGCGGCATTTCCATTCAGCATGACGGGGAAGAGCAGCCGCACGACGGACGTCATCGCTCTATACGAGTAGCCAATGTCAGGCGCAACTCTACAAATATAGAAGACGATGAAGATGATAACGAGGATATTGATACAAGCCTCGACAAGCTTTCCAGGTTAGACCCGAGCTTCGTCTCCGATCCTGTGCGCCTCTACCTGCGCGAGATCAGCGCCGCGCCTCTACTCTCCGGTGAGCAGGAGCTTGAGTTAGCGCGCAAGATAGGCGAGGGCGATGTAGAAGCCACGCAGAAGTTCGTTCTTGCCAACCTGCGCCTTGTCGTGAGCATCGCCAAGAAATATGTGGGGCGCGGCCTTACCCTCCTCGACCTGGTGCAAGAAGGCAACATGGGCCTGCTGAGGGCAGTGCATAAGTTTGATCCAGGCAGAGGCTATAAGTTCTCCACATACGCCACATGGTGGATACGCCAGGCGATTCTGCGTGCAATATCCGAGCAGGCGCGCACGATTCGGTTGCCCGCACATATAGGTGAAGCTATGGGCAAAATAGCGCACGTAAGCCAGGAGATATCGCAGAGGCTTGGCCGCCCCGCCCACGCGGAGGAGATAGGCGAGGCTATGGGGATGTCGGGCGCACGTATACGTGAGATATTACGCGCTGCGGAGACCCCGGTCTCGTTGGATTCGCCTGTGGGCGATGAGGCCGACGAGAACCAGCTGCAAAACTTTATCAGCGATGACGAAGCAGCTACCCCCGAAGAGGAAGCCACCCGCGAGCTATTGAAAGATCAACTTGAGACCGCCCTCGAAGAAGTGCTAACCCCACGTGAAAAGATAGTGTTGCAATTGCGCTTCGGCCTAGGCGACGGGCACCAGTACCCCCTGGAAAAAGTGGGCGAGCATCTGGGCGTCACCAGAGAGCGTGTGCGCCAAATAGAAGCTGAAGCTCTACGCAAACTCCGCCAGCCCGCTCTGACTGAGAAGTTCAGGGATTACCTCTAAAGAGCGTCTTGTATGCAGCAGGAAGGCGCATAGGGTTAGCTTGTGCCAAACGGCGTCACACCGGCACCCAACGATTGCTGTCCATATCTTCTTCAAACCCGGGCCAACAGAATCCAAAAGGTGAAAGCTTTAGCCCATTATCGTTCGCGTCAGGCTTATTCCGGTGTAACTATATACCCTCTCTGCCGTTCTATAGATGTACATCACAACTGCTCCAAAGGGGGAGTACAAACGTATGTGTTAGCAGTGGCGGATAGCCACCGGGGTTGGTATAATGTATCTGGCGGCTTTCTCAATCGCCCTGAGAGGATTTATGACACGACTCCTTGATACTATCAATGATCCCTCGGATCTGCGAGGTCTCTCCAACGAAGAACTTGAACTGCTCGCGCAGGAAGTGCGGCAAGAAATTATCAGCACAATCAACCTCATTGGTGGGCACTACGCCTCGAACCTGGGCACCGTCGAGCTTACAGTAGCCCTTCATAAGGTCTTTAACTCGCCCCAGGACAAAATTGTCTGGGACGTGGGGCACCAGGCATACCCTCACAAGATACTCACGGGCCGACGTGATAAGTTTGATACAATCCGGCAGTACGGGGGCCTCAGCGGTTTTCTTTCGCGGGAGGAGAGCGTACACGACGCTTTTGGCGCCGGCCACGCCTCAACATCTATATCAGCCGCTTATGGTATGGCTGTAGCTCGCGACCTCAAAGGCGAGAGAAATCATGTGCTGGCTGTCATAGGCGACGGCGCGATGACGGGGGGCATGGCTTTCGAGGCGCTCAATAACGCGGGGCACTCGAATCACCGGTTCATCGTAATACTAAACGACAACGAGATGTCTATTGCGCCCAATGTTGGCGCTCTTTCCAAGTATCTCTATAACGTGCGTACAGACCCACGCTACAGCCGCGCCAAGATGGGCGTCGAACGGGTGCTTACCCATGTGCCGATGGGCCGGAAAATGCTCGGCTTCGGCAAGCGCTTCAAGAACTCGGTCAAAGAGTTCGTAGTGCCCTCTATGATCTGGGAAGAGCTGGGCTTCGTTTATCTTGGGCCTGTAGATGGGCACGATATAGGCCAGCTTATCGAGGTGCTCGAAGCGGCTAAACAGTGTGAGCGCCCCGTTTTCATCCATGCCCTCACCGTCAAAGGCAAAGGCCATGCTGTAGCCGAGGAAGATGCCGTAAAGTGGCACGCCGTTTCTCCGCCGGGCAAAATGGGAGCGCCCAGGCCCACAGCGCCCAGGTTCCAGGAGGTCTTCGCCGACGCTTTGATAGAGATAGCAAAGATAGATAAGCGCGTGGTAGCTATCACCGCCGCCATGCCCGATGGCACGTCACTCAACAAGTTTGCTGATGTCTTCCCCGATCGTTTCTTCGATGTGGGCATAGCCGAACAGCATGCCGTGACTTTCGCGGCGGGGTTGGCCTGCGAAAATATCAAGCCGGTTTGCGCTATCTATTCGACCTTCCTGCAGCGCGCTTATGATCAGGTGATACACGACGTTTGCATACAGAAGCTGCCCGTCGTCTTCGCGATGGACAGAGGTGGTGTGGTTGGCGACGATGGACGCACACACCAGGGTGCATTCGACATCTCATACCTGCGCCCTATACCCAACATGGTGCTGATGGCTCCTAAAGACGAGAACGAGCTGCGACACATGGTTTACACCGCTGTACAGCATGATGGCCCTATAGCCTTCCGCTATCCGCGTGGCAACGGCTACGGCGTCGAGATGGACGATGAGCTACAGGCGCTGCCCATCGGCAAGGCTGAGGTGCTTCGCAAAGGCACCGACCTGGCGATTGTTGCTTATGGCAGCCCGGTAAACGCGGCTATGGCAGCCGCCGACATGCTGGCTGTAGACGGTATAGAAGCTGCCGTGATAAACGCTCGCTTCGCCAAACCTGTAGACGAAGAGCTACTTGCCAATCTGGGCGCTAATTTCCGCCGCATCCTGACTGTCGAAGAAGGCGCTATACCTGGCGGCTTCGGTGATGCTGTGCTGGAGTTCTTTCACTCGCACGACAACCTCTCTGAGCCGAAGATACACTCTATAGGCTTGCCTGATATCTTCGTGGATCATGGCCCACAGGCGATGTGGCGCGACAGGTTCAATATGTCAGCAGAAGGCATAGTACGTGAGGTGAAAAAGCACTTCTCAGACCTTTACCTGGTGCAGCGCACGATAGTAGCAGCCGCGCAGTAGCAGCCGCGCAGTAGCAGCCGCGCACAAAGATTAGCTGTATCTCCTGCCTTCGGCAGAGTTACGAGTTACGACTTGGCGTCACCTACAGATAATGCTCCATTTATACAATGCCTTTGACTGCCTCGCTACCTTCCAACATAGTTTCACGTAGAAGCCGGCCTGAGCAGTACACCCCCAACAATAAATCACTCCTCCTGCACATAGGCGCGGGTAAGCGCAAAATTGTAGGCGCGATTACCCTCGACATCAACCCGCGCACGCATCCCGATGTGGTGTGGGACCTCAACTCCTTCCCTTACCCATTCAACGACTCTACCTTCGGCACGGTTGTCTGCGAGCATGTGCTGGAGCATCTTGATAGTATCGTTCAGGTCATGGAGGAATTGCACCGCATCACGCAGCCGCAAGGCCGCATATGGATACGCGTACCGTACTTCACCAGCCTCAACTTCAACACCGACCCAACCCACACCCACGCTTTCTCCTCGCGCAGCTTCGACTATCTCTGCCTCGGCACCGGCCTCGTCAACTACGACTACTCAACGGTGCGCTTCCGCAAGCTGGTAGCCCGAATGACCATGCGCCCGCTCACGCCCGCCAATCGCACGCTGATGCGTCTGATAAATCTCTTCCTTTCTTTCTATGAAGAGCATTTAGCGTATATAATCCCAGGGCAGGAGCTATTATTTGTGCTGGAAGTGGTAAAGTAGAGGGCCAGGGATCAGAAATTAGCCGTCTTTTGGCAGTTATCAGGGAGAAATTATGCCGCCTTTTGAGATTGTCGCCCACAGAGGCGCTACTATGTATGCCCCAGAAAATACTATGGAGGCATTCGAGCGTGCTGTGGAGTTGGGCGCGGAGTGGATTGAGCTTGATATGAGACTCACGAGGGACAGAGTTGCGGTGGTTTATCACCACTTCTACATGGGCGTGACCACGCCACTTCTCGGCCCCATCTTCGACTACACATGCGATGCGCTACGGGACACGCAAGTCGCTGGAAGTGAATGCAAAATCCCGCTCCTATCCGAGGTGTTGCAGCAGTTTAGCGGGCGCATCGGGCTGGAAATTGAGCTGAAAGGGCCGGAGCCTGAAGCCGTTGGCATCGTAAGTAAAGCGCTCAGCGATTACCGGCAGCAGTGGGATACTTTCGCGGTTACTTCTTTTGAGCCATCTCTTCTCTTAGCTATCCAGCAAGCATGCCCAGGACTCGACACTGCTTTGATATGCCGTCCAGAAAGTTGGATGGACTCCGACGTAATAGCGTATGATGCTGTGCATCGTGCTCAGCTAGCTAATACAAGGACTGTCCACTTGTTGCCTCAGCATATTTCGAGCGACACTCTCAATCGAATAGGCTGCGCGGGAGTGGATGTGCGTTGTGGGCCGGCGAACGACAGCGACACGCTACGCAGAATGATTGAAGTTGGGATAAAACGAATATGCACGGACAATCTGGACGAAGCTCTTGCGGTGCGTCAGCAGATCGTCGCTGAGAATACAAAACCCTGGAACCTTACCTTTCACCCGGGAGCTTGCAAAGGGGAGCAGCCATGAGCATAGAGAAGCGCAAGGGCGATCACATACGCATCTGCCTGGAAGAGGACGTTAGCGGGCGGGAGATTACAGCGGGCTTTGAGTGCTACAGCTTCGTACATCAAGCGTTGCCTGAAATAAAGCTGCAAGATGTAGACACCTCCACCGAGCTGTGGGGTCGGAAGATGAAAGTGCCGCTCCTCATCTCCTCGATGACAGGGGGTGCGCCCCAGGCGCAGGAGATAAACCGCAACCTGGCCGTCGCCGCGCAAGAAGTTGGCCTGGCAATAGGCGTCGGCTCTCAACGTGCCGCTTTGCGACACCCTGAGCTTGCGCCCACTTACCAGGTGCGCCCCTTCGCGCCCGACATACCTATCTTCGCCAACATCGGCGCGGTGCAACTCAACTATTCCTATGGTGTTGACGAGTGCAGGCGTGCCGTTGATATGATCGGGGCCGACGCGCTTATCTTGCACCTGAACCCTTTGCAGGAGGCGGTGCAACCCGAAGGCGACACCAACTTCGCAGGGCTGGCGGATAAGATAGCGCAAGTCTGCCGTGAGATAGATGTGCCTGTGATCGTCAAAGAGGTGGGTTGGGGAATATCGCTCGACGCAGCCCGGTTGCTCTGGGAGGCAGGGGTCGCGGCTATTGATGTAGCAGGGGCGGGCGGCACATCGTGGAGCCAGGTAGAGCTTCACCGCATCCCCACAGAGCATGGCCGCCTTGTGGCTGAGGCTTTCGCAGAGTGGGGTATACCTACCGCCATCAGCCTCAAAACAATAGCCGAAGCAGGTGTCCTACCAGAAAAGAAGCTCTTCGCAAGCGGCGGTATACGCAACGGCATAGACGCCGCAAAAGCCATAGCTCTGGGCGCTGACCTTGCGGGGGTGGCGCGGCCCTTCCTCAAAGCTGCCGCTATATCGGCGGAAGCCGCGGTCGAGCTAGGCAGCGTGCTGCGCGACCAGATGAGAATAGCCATGTTCGCAATAGGATGCCCAAATCTGCACGACCTTAAGGGCACATATCGCCTGATAGAGAAGGGGTAGAGGATGCCAGTAATTGGCCTTGACCATGTGCAGGTTGCCGCGCCGCGCACTCCTCAAGCCGAGGAGCAGGCACGCGCCTTCTACGGCGGGCTGCTGGCTCTGCGCGAGCTCGAGAAGCCGGAGTCTCTAAAAGCAAATGGCGGCGTTTGGTTCGCCACCGGAGCCGGAGACCTGCATATCGGCCTGGAAGAGCCGTTCGTTCCCGCCCACAAAGCGCACCCGGCGTTGCTTGTGCGCGAGCTCGACTCTTTGCGTACACATCTGAGAGCGCACAATGTGCCTACCTCTGAAGCTGAGATTATACCAGGAGCTAGACGCTTTTACGTCTACGATCCCTTTGGAAACAGGATCGAGCTGGTAGAGAGATGAATAAGGGCGACAAGCCGGAGGGTGAGAAAGCGGGCTGGCATTTGCTCGAGACGACTTACCCCTTTGCCACAAAATGGCTCAAGCTGAGGCAAGATCGCGTGCAGCTAAAGGGCAAAGGCGAAATCACCTTCACCTATGTAGATAATCCGGGCGCGGTCGTGATAGTGCCTGTCACCGGAGACGGCAATCTGGCGCTCATACGCCAGTATCGCTACACAGTAGACGAGTGGTGCCTTGAAGTGCCCGCGGGCGGCATCCACGATGCTGAGGGCGCTAGCCTGGCGCAAGTCGCACGCAAAGAACTGCTCGAAGAGATAGGTGGGACTTGCTCTGATCTGAGCTATGTTACCCACTTCTACGCATCCAATGGCAATAGCGCTCAGCCTTTCCACGTTTTTCTGGCCCTGGGCGTGGAACTACAAAGCAGGCAAACCCTCGAAGAAACGGAGTTGATAGAAATCTACCCTGTGCCAATCGCTGAGGCGCTTGGGTTTGCTCGTTCGGGCCGGATTCGCGACGGGGCGAGCGCACTCGCAATCTTGCTCTGTGAGAACCGTCTCGCAGAGCAAGGGTACCTTTAGCCACATCTATGTCTGACGAACCCACTAACGACCTTACCCCTCTTGTTGAGGGCGCGGCACGCCTCGGCTTCACGCTATCCGAGCGCCAGCAGAGCCGGTTTCAACTCTACTATGAAACTCTTCTCGATTGGAATAGCCGCATCAACCTGACCTCCATCACAGACTACGAGGCGGTGCAGATACGCCACTTCGTTGATAGCCTCACAGTAGGAGCCACCTTGCTCGATGAGCTAACCCCAGTGGGGCAACCGCGCCCACAGCAGCCGCCCGCGGGCTTCAGCCTTCTCGATGTAGGCGCCGGCGCGGGCTTCCCAGGCGCACCTCTGAAAATAATCTGGCCTGATATTCATCTGGTGCTAAACGACTCGATAGGCAAGAAAGCCACCTTCTTGAAGGCCCTCGCGGAGGCGCTAAATCTCAAAGATGTAGAGGTCGTAACAGCACGCGCTGAGGAGCTAGGCTTGAACAAAGCGCATAGGGCGCGATACAACGCCGTCACCGCCCGCGCAGTCGCCTCTTTACCTGTGCTTTGCGAATATTGTTTGCCGCTGGTGAAAGCGGGAGGCTGGATGCTGGCCCCTAAGAAAGGCGATATAAGCACAGAGCTTCGTGAAGCCGTGAAAGCGAGCAAAATCCTCGGCGGCGGAGAGCCAAAACTCCACCAGTTTCGCCTACAAGGAGAGGAAGAGGAACGCTACGTAATAGCCATCAGCAAGGTCAGACCAACCCCACCGGGCTACCCAAGAAGGATAGGGCTAGCGAAGGCGCGACCTTTGGGAGGGGGATGAGTCGCTCATATGAAGTCGAATCCTGACGCAGGCAAAAATCCCGGGATTGAATTCGTGGGAAGGGCACTAGAGCATCTAGCGATGGGGAATGAAGATGGCGCGCGGCGTAGTTTGTCGAATGTTATCCAGCCTTCAGTGCTTCCACAGTCAAAACATAGAATTCCTCTGCGGCTACAGGCACAGGTATTTGCTCGCGACAACTATACCTGTGGATACTGTGGCTGTCTGACCGTTTGCCTGCCTTACTTTCTGAGGCTACTCATTTGCGGCGCATTGCAGCAGCCGAGCGTCATCTTACTCCTCACCCCTCATTCCCTTCAGCAGCGGGCTTACACCGCCCCAGTGCTTGGAGAAGTGATCATAGAATAGGAAGTTCTGGGCGTAGCCCGCAAGCTCGCCAAAGCGGTCGATAAAAGCCTGGCGGACCATGTTGTACGTCGCGCTCGTGATACTCTTGCGCTCTGTCCAGTCGGGGAAGTAGAGCGCCCTGGCTAACTGCCAGACGTGGGTATCCACAGGCACAGCTTCCGTTTTATCAAGCGAGAAGAGGCAGACGCAATCCGCGATCTTTGCTCCAATACCGTGTATACCCACAAGCTCCTTGTGCGCCTGATCGTATGGCATCTCGCGCAAAGAGTCGGCCCACCCCGGCCCGCGCTCTTCGATTTGCTGCGCCACACGCACCAGGTTTCGCCCCCTGAAGCCAAGAGATGAAAGCTTTGTCAGGTGAGCAGGGTCGGCTTTCGCCAAAGCCTGCGCTGTGGGGAACGAATAGTAGGTCTCGCCATCCACTTCGCCAAGCGGCTCGCCGTATTCCTTGCTGAACCTGCTGATTGAGTACGCGATGCGCGGCACGCTGTTGGCTGTGGAGCAAACAAACGAGAGTATGCACTCCTCCGGGTCCTGCCTCACCAATCGCAGCCCCGACCAGCGTGCAGCCGCCTCCCCTGCCGAAGGGCAAGCATCTGTAATCCGGCGCACGATCTCCGCGAGGTCTACGTCCAGTTGAAAGTAGTCGCTAATCAGCGTCGCGTTACCAGGCTCAGGAAAGGTCCACCACGTGAATAGCTCTCCTTCCTGCTTTATAGCGACTATAGAGCGCCCCACAACGCCGTGCCACCAGCCGTCGCGCTGCCGCTTCCACCGGAAGCACTGCCCTGAGGCCAGCGTGTCATCCAGTGAGAAGGTTGCAGAATTATATCTAAGATGATTCGCCTGAACTTCAGGCTTGATTATTGTTTCCATGTAAAGAATTATAGCAAATGGCGCATGGCAGTCCCTTGACGGCTATCGTCGCCTGAATGACATGGCTATAGACGCGCCAGCTTTGGCTCTATCCTGTCGTTAGGAATAACACGCAGAGGGGGTTGGCCGTCACCACCTGCTTTCTTTCCAGGGTGTGCTGGCGTATCATCATCTGATACACTCTTCGGGGAGATACTATTCGGCTTGCCAGGCACGTCATGGCAGTGTCGGCAGCGTGCTTCGTAATTCTCTTGCGCACCAACCATGATTATAGGGTCATTATAAGCTGCGGGTTGGCCGTCAATAAGGCGCTGGGTGCGGCTGGCGGGCGCTCCGCATACCACGCAGATCGCCTGTAGCTTATCTACCATTTCGGCTTCGGACATGAGTCGGGGCACAGGGCCAAATGGCTCCCCACGGAAATCGAGGTCAAGCCCGGCAACAATCACTCGAACGCCGCTATGCGCCAGCCTCCGGCACAGGTCAACTACCCCCTCATCGAAGAACTGCGCCTCATCAATAGCCACCACGGTCGTATCCGGCTCGATGAGAGGCTCTATATCTGAAGAGTGCGCTACGGGGGTAGCCGAGTAGAGTGCGCCGCTATGCGAAGCTACCTGCCCAGTCGAGTATCGGGTATCTATGCGTGGCTTGAAGACCTGTACCTTCTGGTGCGCGATCTGTGCCCGCTTCACACGCCTGATCACTTCTTCGGTCTTACCTGAAAACATGCTGCCGCAGATAAGCTCTACCCAACCGCCTGTATAATGCTTGGGGTGCGGGCCGAGGGGCCCCTGGTTTTCCATAAAGCGCTGTATGTAATCTCCCAAAGGACGGTACCTCTCTAAATTAAGTATGCACTTCTTATTATATAGTGGAAAAGCCTACCCCGAACACTTTTACCCACCGTAACCCAGCGTTGTGCTAAGGCAAGGCCCAGGCCCCACCCCTTGTGGGCTGACTGAGGCCTTGGCTCCCCCTTCGACGCCCTTGTGCTGGCGCTACTGAGCTGAACACCCAGGATATCAGCGCTTGTTGACTATATAGACACCGAGAAGAACCAGAACCCCGCCGCCGATCTGGTAGAAGCTAAGATTTTCGCTGAGGAGAGGCACCGCTACAAGGGCGGTTATCACCGGCTGCAACAGCAAGGTCACAGCTGTGATGGAGGCGGGTAGATGGCCCAACGCATAGTTGATGGATAGCCAGCCAAGCACGTGAGAGACGAGGCCCAGGCTCAGCAACGCCAGGTAAGTTTGCGCCGAAAAGCCGGAGAGTGGATCGCCCACCACAAGCAGATACGCAAGCAAGAACAGAGTGGCGACCGCCGATGACACCCACATGAATGGCAGCGTGCTCACATAGCGACGGGCACGTTGAGTGCAGAGCATATAGGATGCGTAGAAGAGACTGCTCCCCACCGCAAGCAAGTCGCCCAACCCCAGGGTTGCTCCTTCAAAAGCATCGCGCCCAACCACCACAGCAGCACCCACAAGGGCCAGCAGCATCCCGCTCCAGAAGCGCCGCTTTAGCTGTTCATGGAACAAAAGGAGAGCGCCTAACGCCACCCACAAAGTAGAGATATTGCCGAGCAACGTCGAGTCGGCAGCCGAGGTATAGGCGAGCGAGGTATTCCAGAAGCCGAGGTCGAGGGCAAAAAAGAGGCCCGCCAGCGCGGTTAGAGCCAGTCCTACAGACGACATCTTCCTTTTGGCATCTCCAGGCAAGAGCGCAGGGCCTTTGGCCTGCTGACGAGCCACATGCAAAGCCAGAGGCAGCGCAAGAGCAACAGAAGCAATCGCCACCCTATAAAAGGCGGAGACAGGCCCAGGCACAATTGCCCACTTGGTGAAGATAGCCGAAAAGCCGATGCAGACAGCCCCCAGCCCAAGCGCGGCATAGGCCCGCAATCTGGCGCTATGGGAGCGAGAAGTAGCGGCTGATAGCCATGTAGTCGCGGTGGCTCTCATAGTTGTTGCGCCTTTATATGATCTTGATGTATATCCATTATATCTCTTACGTCCAGAAAGGAATGAGCACAACAGTCACAGAAATCAGGCTATTCCTCACCAATTTGCAGGGCCTATGCGTCAGACGAATTGAGCGGTTCTGTGTGCATGAGGACCCAGCAAGAGAACTCCCAATTGGGGGCAGTGCTTACGGCCCAGGGCTTCTCAGGCCCAAAACCAATCAGCGGCAAAACGTTTTCCTCTGCTTGATTTAGCACGCATAAGCCCTAAGCTAGACATAAGGGCCTATTGACGTGTGACATCCTGGGTGCTATTATGAGCATGTATACATAAGAATGCTAAAGGATGTGGATAACCACGCTCTTGTTTATTGGAGGGAACATTTGAAATATAAACCTGCCAAGCTCCGACGCACCTGGGGCAGGTGGGCGTTGGCTGGCCTCTTCTTGCTGTTGATGATCCTGGGCCAGGTAGCGGGCGTATATGCCGCCGGCAGCTATACTGTGCAGCCGGGCGATACCCTTAGCGGCATCGCTGCACGCTTCGGGGTCACGGTAGACGCCATCATCGCCGCTAACTCGCTGCCTTCGCGCTCTACCATATATGTGAACCAGGTGCTCACTATCCCGTCGCCCGGCTCCAACCCGCCCCAGAGCATACCGCCATCGGGCCAAACGACATACACCGTACAACCGGGCGATGCATTGAGCACCATCGCAGTGCGCTACGGCACCACAACCGACGCCTTGATGCGCGCCAACGGCCTTACTTCTACCAACATTTACGCCGGGCAGGTGCTCCTGATAGTACCCGCCGCCAGCCCCGCCCTCCCCGCGCCGACCACACCCCCAGCCACCAACCAACCGCCCCAGGCTAATCCTGCCACCTATACAGTACAGCCAGGCGACAATTTGATAACCCTTGCGCAGCGGTTTGGGGTCAGCCGCGAGTCGCTGGCAGCCGCCAACGGCATAACACCGTCGAGCTTTCTGTATGTAGGGCAGGTGTTGGCTATACCGGGAGCATCTGCGGCAACTGTTACACCACCTCCACCACCTCTGCCACCTCCACCGCCCACTCCAACCGGCACGCCTCTTGCGGTCCAGGCTACCACTACACCTGAGCCTGCCTCAGTGCCCGCAGCGGCGGAGCCAGGCAAGCCGGTACAATACACTGTGCAGCCAGGAGACAATCTCTCTTCGATTGCCGCCAACTTCAACACCACCATTGACGCCCTTATCAGCTTGAATAAGCTGAATGATGGGAACTTCCTGCGTGTGGGCCAGGTGTTGACTATCGTGAAGGGCAACGATCAGGGCAACAGCCCCGCCAATAGCGCCCCGCCTACCGAGCCTGCGCCCCCTATGGGGCAGTTCGGCCCCAAGTGGGTAGATGTCAACCTCACCACGGAGATGATGTACGCCTATGAAGGCCAGACGCCCGTCTTCTCCTCCAAGATGAGTTCAGGAGTAGCTGACCACCCGACAGTAGAAGGCACCTACCGTATTTACGCCAAGTACAAGTCCACCCCAATGCAGGGTGGTGCTGGGGCCGATTATTACTACATACCGGATGTGCCCTATACCATGTACTTCTACTCAGGCTATGCTTTACATGGAGCTTACTGGCACAACAACTTCGGCCAGCCGATGAGCCACGGCTGCGTCAACCTGCCCGTAGACGCCTCCAAATGGATGTTCGACTGGGCACCTATAGGCACGACGGTGGTAACGCACAAGTAGATAGTAAGTGTTCAGACTTGGAGTAGATAATCCTCAAGGCGTCTCTGTGCAGGCGCACCATAATCTGAGCCGTTTGCGTAAGGTAGATACCCGGCTTGCTAAATGGCCGGAAGAGTAAGAGAGGCGACCCTGCTAAGGGTCGCCTCTCTTACTCTTTCTTGTTTGTGTCACTCCGATAGTGGAGCTATCACCGAACTATATCGCCGCTGCTGCTACTTCGGCATGTCCTTCAGCGCAGTATAAGCGGGACGTGGGCTGAAATCAGGGTTCAGCACTGACCAGGGTACTTTTTCATCCTGAAGTGAAATACCCTGTAGTGTGCTGAAATTGAGATTCCAGACGGCCATCACGCCCATCCACGGGTAGTCGGTCTTGCTCTTCTGGAAGGCGCGGACGAGATATTGAGCCTGTAGCTCAGGGCTGATAAGCTGCCCGTACTCGTAGCCGTCGGCGGTGTTATAGGTGCTCCAACCGAACTCGGTTAGCCACATTTGCTTGTTGCCGTCACCGCTGGCGTTCATCACGGCGTATTGCTGCTCAATACGTCTGAAGTAGAAGGATGGCTGGTTGCGCCAGCAGGTGCCTTCCTGAGAGGCGTACTTGGGCGGGCAGTGGCCGTCGCCTGGGTTATCAGGATACATCTGATCCGGTGAGTTGTTATTGGAACCGGGGTGCGCAGCCAGTACATCGAAGTAATCTTTGGCAATGCCGCCCTGGTAAGCGTACATCTGCTGCAAATACTTCACATCGTCAACGGCACGGTTAGGGTCGTTCACACCCGTTGGGGTGAGCGCGCCAAAGAGCACTATAGCCTTCGGATCGGCCCACTTGACGCCGCTGTAGCCATACTTGAGCATATCTACATACTGGGCTACGTTGACAGGCCCGCCCGTCTCACCTTGCAAGTTCTCCTCGTTCCACAGCTCGTATGCGTACACCTTGCCCTGGTAATGCCGGGCCATCATGTACATCAGGTTGCCGAAGTCGAGCGGGTTCTCAGGCATCCCCCCATTCGTCTTGGGCGAGGCCCACTTCGGCGACTTGGCGATAGAGAGGATCAGTTTTTCCTTATTGCGAGCGGCTGCTTCTACAACGCTGTCAAGCTCGCCCCAGGCGAAGAGCCGGTTGGGGCCTTGCAGGTCTTGCCACGCCACTTGCTGGCGCACCCAGTTGAAGCCTGCGTTGCGGGCAATCTGGAGCACTTTGTCCTTGTCTGTGTAGTAAAGCTGCACGTTGAAGCCGTAGCCGATGTGCGGACTTTTCAGAGGAAACTCGGGGTTCATCTTACCTGGACCCATGTAACGCCAGTCACGGTAATGCGCGCCGATATTGCCATTCTCTACCTGGAAGCCGTCCGGGTTTGAGGGGGTGTAGGTAACTACGCGCCTCTCGAAGGCCTGGATCAGGGTGGCGGTGGGGCGGCCCTTTATCTTGACTACTGCCCAGTATGCGTCCGATATAGGACGACCTGTGGCATAGAACCAGGGGTTTGCCAGCGGCTCTGTAACCACCTTGTCGCCATTTTGCACCTGGCCCTGGGAATTAAGGAAGTCCCATATGGCTTTAGGCACATTGTGGCGGGTTACATCATCATAGTAAGCCACCTCGATGCCGGGCACGCTACTCTTACCTGGGTCGTTGCCGATAGTGCCATCGCGATTGATGGTGGTAATCACCTTCTCGCCCATCTTGTTAGGGTCAGGATGGTCACCACCGGCGTTAGCGCGCCCAACGAACGATGCATAAGTAGGAGCGTTAGGATCATCAAAGTCGCCCGCTATGTTAATGTTGGCGGGCTTGCGGGTCTCAAATGTGCTATTGCCCACCTGCATCTGGCCGCTGATAAGCTCAACGGTGAGGAGGCCGTTGGTAACATAGAAGGGATCGCTCTTGTTACCGTTAGGGTCATTGATCTCCATGCGGCTCTTGTCCCAATATTGGACGAGGCGAGAGCCTGTGCCGGTGGGATCATCTACATAGACCTCGCGGGTGGTCCAGAAGGGCTGCGGACCCCAGAACCATGTGCGGCTAACACGCCCCGAAGCGACGAGCGAGTCGGTGCGGTTCCATACACTCTGGAAGGCGCTGGTATCGGGCGGCTGGTCCTGCTGGGCGGGAAGAGCTTGCGTAGGCGCGGCTTCTGCGGCGCTATCTGGCAAAGCCGATGGCAGCAGAGTAACCAGAAGCACCGCGACCCCTCCGAGCGAAACGATCTTCTCCTTTTTCAAATTTTTCCTCCTAGGGCTGGTAACATTGAGCGGAACATCGACGTTGAGGGCGATAGTTGTTCGTCTTCGTATATAATATAACGTCCTAATCCCCTCGCGGTTCTAGCAGGACCTACGCTAAAATCAGTATCTTTCCTTAACTCCTTATCCGCGCTCTCCAATTATTGACCCCTTGGCCCCTGGGCACTATGGATTCGGCGTGGGCTGCGAAGCCACTTTCGCCCCGCCAGGTATCTGCGACGCCGAGGCTACTATAAACCAGTTGGGCCAGGGCTTGTACGCGCTGTAGAACTGATCCACTTTATCAGCTTGCCCCGGTGTGACTATGCGGCGCGTGATAACGGTATCAAGACCGGCGCGGGCCGTTTCCACCTGCTTCTTAGAGCCTGCGGGCAGCCGTGTGTCTACTTCGTACACGTCTGGAGGGGCGGGTTGTCTGTTGGAAATCACAGGGCCTTCAAGCTTTACCTGGCCGGGGATCTTCGTGCCGTAGAAGTTGATCACAAGCGTATCGGAGGTTGTAACGGCCTCCACCAGCATATAATTAGAGGTGATATTGACGAACTTCAGGTCAACTCCAGGGTCGAAGACGGCTGCGTCAAAACCCACAGGCTCGCCATTGGCCTCGTACCAGCCGACGCGATAAGAGTGTTGGTTGCGCTCAGTGATTTGCATTCCGCTCCAGAAGGCGGCTCTAAAGGCGGTGGTTGACACCTGGCAAACGCCCCCGCCAACGCCGAGCTGGGTCCTTTCAGCGGCGATCACATAGCCGGGCACGAAGCCATGCGCCTCATCTATGCCGCCCATCGTTTGTAAGAAGGAGAACGTGCCTCCAGGCGGCACTACGGCGCCGTTCAGCAGATTCGCAGCCACCTTTATATTTGTCGCCCTCTCAGGGGACGAGCCTTTGAAGGTAGAGGTGCCTGTACCCATAAGCTCCTTGATGCCGAGCGCGCCAATGTCTTTACTCGACACTGTAGGGGTTATAACCTTGCCGGGCAGCGCGTATTGCCGCTTGTCGCTTGTGCCTGTCGCCTCTTTTACAGAGCTAATCACAGTTGTGGCATCTATCTGGAAGCCGTCTGCCGACTCGCTCAGCACCGAGATGGAGCCGTTATTCCAGGCAAAACGAGCGTTTTGGGACGAGCGGTTCGACTCGCTTGCCCACTTGTCAGCGAGGGTCTTTAGCTCGTTCTCTTTCCACCCTAGCTCAATGTGACGCTGTGCCGAGCGATCAGGGTTACGCTCTATAGTGGTAAGGCTCACCAGTGCGTCGGGAGAGAGGGAGAAAGTCTTGCCGGGGGCGGTGGCGGTTATAGGCGAGCTAATACGCACTGCCAGCAGCCCCTGCACGTACGACACCTCCTGGGCCGAAACGGTCGGCTGAAGCACATCTACAGGCAGCTCTACCGATGCGGGTTTCGCCGTGCCCTGCTCCAGTTTGGCTACTGTATCGCGCATCGCCTCGCGCACCATAGTTATAGCGTCATAGGTACGTAGGCTGCGGCCCTCTTTACCCGGCATGGCGACTATCTGGGTGCCGTTTAGTCGCACATCGCCGTCGAATAGCGTCTCATCTATCTCATTAGCGGCGATGGTGGAGAGGTAACTTTGCAAAGCAGGCTCGCTCAACCGTAGTGTAATCGGCACCATGTAGCCCTGCTGAGCAGCAGTCCACTGTTGAGAGGCGTTAGCTACGATGTCCGCATCCCTGCCTACCTGAAACGCCTGGTTCACTG
Organism: Chloroflexota bacterium; assembly: GCA_027317125.1. GTDB lineage: Bacteria > Chloroflexota > Chloroflexia > QHBQ01 > JADMIH01 > JADMIH01. Next base: position 23,848 of record DAHVFG010000001.1, read on the forward strand.
TGCCGCCAACGTCTATCGTCACCCCTATCTGGTCGGCGCTTGGCCGCCACTCTTTACCGCGCCATGTAAGCACCACAGGCTGCGAGATGAAAGCCTGCACTTTGTCGTTCAATATGCTCTTTGCTTCGTCCGGCGTCTTCCCGCCCAGGTTGACGCCCAGGACCGAAACGCCTGAATATATCTTGCCTGCATATTGTCCCTGCCAGGCTAGAGAGAAGGCAACTACAGCTATCACTGCTATCGCCAGGATGCCCCCAAGCGTCCAGAGGATCCACCCGCCGCGACGCTTCTTTACGCCCTCAACATCAACAGCAAGGTAGCTACGGTTGGTGTTGACATTTACAGCGCGATTTTTCGCCTGAGGCAGGGGCCGGTAATCACGTGCAGGCGCATAGCTTTCATTCTCCTCATACTCCGGCTGCTCATCCCGTTCATACTGCCACCCACCGGATTTGCGCCCTTGCGGGCCTTGCACAGGTGGAGGTGGAGACGGCGTGTAGGGCTGCCTGGGCTGTGCGGGTGGCGGCTGCGCTTTGCTGCTCCGGGGCGGAGAGGTTGGCGCTGTGCGTGCGCCCTGGTTGCGGTCGAAGCGCGAAGGCTCAACTGTAGGCAGGAGACGCGTCTCTTTGGTCTCGCCTTCGCCTTGCCTGGGGTCAGGTGCGCCAGGGGCTTTAGAGGCAGGTGAATAGCCCTGCCGCCCCGCAGACTGGGCCGGGGATGCGTTGAGCCTGTCTGCCTGCTGGGGCGGATCGAGCCGAGGCCGCGAAATTTCAGGGCGCGGCCAGGTGGGGCGTTGCGGCCAGCCGGCATTCTGGTCCATGTCTCCATTGAGACTGTTCTCCCGGCTATTACCCGGGCTTTCTCCATTGCTTCTGTTATCCATAACAAACCCCCAACCCTCTCGTTATCCGGTCGTGTACCCTACGCAACAAATTGCTATCTGCCGGTTACTAATACCTACTTCACGCCTCTGTCCACTTGAAGCGGACGCCGCCTACTCCTATGATATCGCCTTCTGAAACGGCTACAGGGCGCGTGACTTCTGCGTCGTTGAGAAAGGTGCCATTAGTGGAGGCTACATCTTCAAGCCAGGCACGGCCGTCGCGCCAGCTTATCAAGGAGTGCTCGGCTGATATAAAGTCATCGTCAAGCACTATGCTATTGCTCGGTTTCCGACCCAACGAAGTGACAGATTGCAAGGTGAAAGTTGTGCCCGGCTCCAGGTTGCTCCGTCCCGGCTCAACAACTACCAGCTTGCCATACTTTGATCTCGGTTGCACCGGCTCGGCTGGGGCAACTTGCCTCAGGTCACGGACGATAACGCGCATCACTTGAAAGAGGAAGATGTATATAAGCCCGATAAACGCAATGCGTAAGCCGAGAATGAATATATCGAACGGCAGTGTCTGGAGGTTAGGCATATATCAAGTGAAACGTGACGTACTATCTACTGCATGAGCCGCGGGGTAAAGATACTGTATCTATAATCCCTCACGTTTCACGAGGCTACTCCTGAACAAAGGTAAGTTCAAAGCCGCCGAGGGAAACTATATCTCCTGAGGCGAGCACTACAGCCTCGACGGGCTGGTTGTTGACAAATGTGCCGTTGGTGGAGCGCAGGTCGCGCAGCAAGTAGTGGCTATGGCGGAAGGTGATTTGCGCGTGATGCCGAGAGACGCGCGGATCGTCTACCACAAGATCGTTGTCGAGTCCACGTCCCATAGACACCAGTGTTTTGCTGACCGGGAAGTCGCGTCCCACCATATCGCCTGTTTGCGGCTGAAGATAGGCGAGCGGGGGAGCTGCAACCGGCCTGGAGCCGGCGACGCCTGCTTGGGGGCGATTACGTGTTATCTGCGGCATAGCATGAGTACGCGTTATTTGCGGCTCCTCGCCCCCGCTACGCCGTGCCGTGGGCGCACCCGCGCTACTCGTGATAGTTGAGGCAGCAGGCTGATCACTCAACTGGGAATCGATCTCGATGCCCCGGCGCGGTGTGCCTTCGCCTGCCTGGAGTGTAACCCTGGGCCGCGACACGAGTGAATAACCCCGCTCAGATGCGAGATCGGAGACGAACTCGGCCATGTTGTGTTCAAGCGAATGGCGAAAAGGCTCGAACTCAGCGAAGTCCTCCGGGTTAAGTGTCACCTCGTAAACATTAGGCACATAGGTGCGCCCGACACTTATCGTGGGGTGGGCCTCCATCTCGCGCTCAAGGCGCTTGGCAATCTCGGCAGGCTGAATAGGGCTGCGAAAGAGGCGTGCGAACGACCCTTCCATTAGTCTTTCTACGAACTCTTCAAAGCGTTGCAAAGCCTGCACAGTTATCTCCAGTCCAAAAGCCGAAGCCCACCGCAAAACAAAGCACGGCACGCTGGCCGCACCAGAATTATACCCCCTGGCTCTGACCTGGGTCAAACCTGTGGAAAGTTGGTAAGCGTACTCTTAGCAAGAGCTTGTGGAAAGGCAGCGTGCCCGCAGACAAAGGGATGCGTAACATTATAGTGTTGCCTCTCTGGTATAGAAAGTGCTTAACACATTATGTAAAAGATGTGGAAAAGCATATTGTGCCAGTGCTATGGGCCTGATATAATTAACTTACAGCCGCACGCTGAATTTACCTTGAGGTGACTGACGGCGCCTAGAATAGAGCAATAGATGCCCATACGCCATTCACCCCCTCTCGTTGCTGATTTGGACGCAGCAGAGAAGATGAAGAGGCCTAAAACAACCGAGCCGCGCAAAAGACGCACAGAGAAGCCCCAGATCGTCTCTAAAAAAGAGACTAACTCTCTGACCCCGCCAGCGCCAGCATCTCCCCCACAAAGCAGTAACCTTACAGAACCCATCAACAGTCCGGCCCCTGCTAACCCCCTCCAACCTCAAGCCAGCACCCGCCCCTACACTCCTGACGACTCTATCCCAACGAAAGCCAAAGAGGGCGTCATCTCGATAGCGGGTATAGAGTTCCACCACGAGAGCGAGGCGGAATTTGCTCGCCTGCTCAACTACTACGGCATTGAATGGCAGTACGAGCCGAACCAGTTCCCATTACAGTGGAGAGAGGGCCGCCCGACGGTGATGTTCGCCCCCGATTTTTATCTCACCGAATATGACCTCTACATAGAGTTGACCACCATGCGACAATCGCTTGTGCGGCGAAAGAACCGCAAGCTGCGATTGCTGCGCGCACTCTACCCTGAGATCAATATCAAGCTCATATACCGGCGCGACTACCAACGCCTCCTTGAGCGATTTGGCATACCCACCGAAGAGCTAGAAGCAGAGCAACCCCAACCGAACGATAATTAGCCTCCTTACCAGGGCTAGTGATTTATGATCGAGACCCCTTCTCTGACAACCGAATCCTCTATACTCGCCGATATTGATGTGGAAGTCTTTGTCTCCGAAGATGAGCTACAGAGCCGCATTGGTGAGTTGGCGTATGAAATAGCCCAGGACTACCGCAGCCTGGGCGTAACACCCGACAAGCCGCTGCATATGCTTGGGGTACTCAAAGGCGTGGTGCCTTTCATGGCCGACCTGATGCGTGCCATACCACTCGATGTGCCCGTCAGCGCAGACTTCCTTGCGATCACACCCTACGGCCCCGAAACCCGTAATTCGGGCGGCGTGCGGCTACTTAAAGACCTTGACGAGCCTATCACAGGCCGTCATGTGCTGCTGATCGAAGATATAATAGACACCGGCCTCACTCTTGGCTACCTGATGAAATTGTTGCGCGGGCGGCAACCCGCATCGCTGCGGATATGTACTCTACTCGACAGGTCGAGCGTCCGGCTGATAGATGTGCCAACGGCCTATATAGGCTTCGAGATCCCTGACCAGTTTGTCATCGGCTACGGGCTTGACTACAATGAGCGCTACCGCAACCTTCCGTACATAGGGGTGCTAAAGAACAAGCGGTAGCTGCCTTTCTGATAGCTAGCCGCGCCTGACACCTGGCAAGACCCCCTCCCCATGGCTGGGGATTTTTCTTTGGCAAAGAGCAAACAGTGTTGTCAAGGAGCCGGAGAATGACCGACTCGCAGCCCAGACTACGCGCCTGGGTTATAATAAGGCGGGCCAAAGACTCTGGGGAGCAAACTTCGGCTTATGAAGGATATAAGTCGGCAGGCAACATGTGCCTCATCCTTGCAAGGCAATATCACCTTTTACGCAAAAACAATGGAGGATAGCATTTTGACACACAGCGGAACGCCGTTGACTAGATTACTTTGCGTGCTGGTGGTAAGCACGATTATTCTCAGCGCATGCGACAACAGCCAACCCGCCGGCATGACGCCGACACCCGGCCCTACGATGAGCATCGCTACCCCGAACATCACGCCAACGACAGCTATGATAGCTACCATAACTACACCACAGTCAACGCTCACGCTGGGAGAGACTTCACCAACTGACCTGGCGGCTACGCCACAGGGCATCCTGACAGGAACCATGCCGGCCCCAACAGGCAGCGTAGTAGATAGAACCGCCGCCCCCGCGATATCTACGGTTAGCGATAACCAACCCAGCCCCACACCGGTGACAGCCACAAGCACAGGCGCGGAGATAACTGCTCTGCAAGCGCTCGCAAGCCTTAAGCCAAAGGCGCTGGCCTGGCAATCTGATGCCCGCTTTGCACTGCTTAGCAACGTGCGCCCAGGCCAGCAAAAGAATGTGCTGGGCAGCAGCTTAGGCGATCCAAGCGTCAACGAGACAACACCCGGAGGCAAGGGAAGCAACTGGACGCTTGTGGTCTTCTCGCCGTCGGCGAATGGGGCAATAGCAGTTAGCATCGACGGCACACAGATAGACCTGGTGAAACAAGGCGGGGTAAACAGCGACATGGTTAACGCTTTCGCCGCAGATAACATGTCATACCTTAGCCTCTCCGCGCTTGATCTCTCTAAAATGGTAGACTCAGATAAAGTGCTTGACAAAGCGGGAGCGCGCGGCAAATCGGCTGAGATAGGTGTGGCCTTGCTGGCCCCTGACGGCCTCGGCCTCGGCCCGCTCCCCACTCCACAAGCCGGGGGTTCTTCCCCACAACTGGCTTACGAAATGTTCGGCTCAGACCCTGCAAAACAGACCTTCATCTTCTTTGATGCGATGACAGGTGAGGTGGTGCTGGATAGTTCAGCACCGTGACTATTACACAATCATCGGAGAGGACAACTATTGAACAGAACGGTAACTTATCTCTGGGGTCATTTGCCGCTGACACGAGCAATGCGCGGAGCTATTATCTTCTGGCTCACTCCCAAGTTCAACGTGGGGGTGATGGGCCTGGTGCGCGACGAACAAGGCAATGTGCTGCTACTTCGCCATACCTATCGTGGAGGAAGGCCCTGGGGCTTGCCAGGGGGTGGATTGAAGCCGGGCGAGATGCTGGAGGAGTGCCTGCGTAGAGAAATCCGCGAAGAGGTAGGCATCGAGGTCGAGATAGATGCTCTCTTGTCCCTGTCGTCGCACCGCAATCGCAGGGTCGTAGATATGATCTTCGCCTGCCACCCGGCGGGCGGTGAGACACTAGACAACTTCAAGTCCAACGCCGAAATTGATGAAGCTCGCTTCTTCACGCCCGACGGACTGCCCCAAGCGATAACTTCAGGACAGGTCAAGCTAGTTCGCATGGCCTTACGGCAGGCCGCTGCAAGCAAAAGCGGTGGATTCCAGGTTGGGCAAGGCGAGATGTCGTAGAGGAGGCGCTTACCGGCAACAAAGGTCCCGAAAGGAGCGGCCCCCGAAGGGGTAGTACCAATTGGTATGTGCAAAAGCTTGCGCGCTACGCCCGTTTTGCGTATAATAGCGCCAACCCGAAGGGTTTACTGAGCTGAGAGCGCCGGAAAGTTAGGCTTCTCAGTTTTTTCTATTGCGGGCGCTCTGTAAGAGTTACCCTGAGAGGAAGTTAAATATGGTAATGGACAAGCCTGTATACCTCACTGCTGAGGGTAAATCGTCTCTCGAAGAAGAACTTACACATCTAAAGATGACACGCCGCCCGGAGGTGGCCGACCGCATTCAGCAGGCCAAGCTGGATGGCGATATATCGGAGAGTGGCGAGTACGAAGACGCCAAAAATGAGCAAGCCTGGGTCGAAGGCCGCATTCGCACGCTGGAGCATATGCTCCAGAATGCCAAAGTGATCGAGGGAGTAAAAAGCGACACGATAGCGCTCGGCTCACAGGTAAAGCTACGCGATGGCGAAGGGGAGGAGTACGACTGGACGATGGTTGGTTCTGCCGAGGCCAACCCGCGGCAGTCGCGTATCTCAAACGAATCGCCCGTAGGCAAGGCGCTCATGGGCCACAAAAAGGGGGACAAAGTGCGCGTCGAGACCCCCGGAGGCATCGAAGAGTTCACCATCCTGAAAGTCGGCTAAGCCCCGCGAAGTAGACCGCAACCCCTACTCACCACAGGGTAGGGGCTTAGCTCATGCCTTTGTTTACATGCATCTGCGCCACCACCGGACGAATGCAGCGCAAACCCTGCCCGGCTATAAGAAAGCTATGCAACCTCTAAAAGCTGTACTCTTTGACCTTGACGGAACGCTCATTCACTCTATTGACCACATCATTGACTGCTGGCAGCATACAGCTAGCACCTGTTTGGGGCGTGAGATGAGCCGCGAAGAAATCCTGCCCACTCTGGGGCGCTCTTTGCCTGAATGCTTTGAGGAGTTAGCCCCTGGGCGCAGCGTGGAGCTACGCAACGTCTACCGTACCTACCAGCGGTCCACACACGACACTGCGGTGACCCTTGTGCCCGGCACGCACAAGACGCTGACCCGGTTGAGCGATATGGGGTTGAAGCTGGGGGTGGTTACTTCTAAGGGAATAGAGGTAGCAACCGAAGGTCTTGACCTCTTCGGCCTTGCGTCATACTTCGACATGATAGTCACGCACGAGGACTCCACCCGGCACAAGCCCCACCCCGACCCGCTGCTCGTAGCAGCCAGGCAGCTGAATATAGCGGCCTCTCAAATGCTCTACGTAGGTGATGCGGTAGTAGACATCGAGGCGGGCAAGGGGGCAGGCATGCACACGGCAGGCGTTCTGTGGGGTGCAGGCTCTCAGCAGGAGTTAGCTGCCGCCGAGCCTGATTACCTGCTTGAAAGTATGGGTGATCTCCTTGAGATAGCACCCCTGCGGGTGACTGCAAGGCAGATGCGTGAAACGTAAGGGATCATGCATGTACTATCCTTACCCCCTCATGCTTTACCCTGCTTCGTAGGCAAGGGCACCCATCTTGCTCTTATCTGGACGCTTGCATATTTACCCTCCTCAGAGCGCAAAAAATGGCAGGAGCAGAAACCACAAGCGAATACTCGGCGGGAGGCGTTGTTTACCGTCAGGTTGATCAGGGCTACGAGATTGTGATTGTGCAGCGAGCGCGGCACGATGATTGGTCGCTTCCCAAAGGGCATATAGAGGCTGGGGAGAGCCGTGAGCAAGCCGCCGTGCGTGAGGTCAGGGAGGAAACAGGCCTCGATGCTCATATCCTCTTGCCCATTGATGAAGTGGTATACTTCTACAGGCGTCCGAAGGAGGGCCTTACCCGTAAGACTGTATATCACTACCTTATGAGGGCAGATAACTATCTCCTCGGTGGCCCAAACTGGGAGGTATCTGAAGTTCGCTGGATACCCATTGACCAGGCATCGAGTCTACTCACCTACCGAAAAGATAAGGAGATAGTTAGCAAAGCCGAGGTTTTGCTGAAAACAAGGAATTAGAGAGCAGCTACTGATCCGTAGCCTCTAATCCCCAATCCCAAAGACCATGTTTTACGATAGAGCACGCATCTGGGTAAAGGCCGGGAACGGCGGCGATGGCAGCGCGTCGTTTCGACGAGAAAAGTACGAACCGAAGGGCGGCCCCGACGGTGGAGATGGCGGGCGGGGCGGCAGCGTATACTTGCGCGTCAACCCTGACCTTAACACACTCTTGCCCTTCCACTTCAAACAGCACTTCAAGGCAACTCATGGAGGTGCAGGAAGTGGCCGCCAGAAGCACGGCAAGGCAGGCGAGGACCTTTATATAGATGTGCCCCCAGGGACATTCGTTGAGGTCGTTGACGAAAACCCTGTGTCGGGTGCGGCCTCCGAGATAGTGCGGTCGGATATGGTGCGGCCCAGCCAGACCCTTATGGTGGCGCGTGGTGGCAGAGGCGGATTGGGCAACGTGCATTTCGCCACTTCGACCCATCAGGCTCCTCGCTTCGCGGAGAAAGGCGAGCCCGGTGAAGAGCGCCTCTTGCACCTTGAGCTAAAGATTATCGCCGACGTAGGTCTGCTCGGCTACCCGAACGTTGGTAAATCTACTCTGCTCGCCACCGTGAGCGCCGCCCAGCCGAAGATAGCCGACTACCCGTTTACTACCCTTGCTCCTATGCTGGGGGTAGTGACTGTGGACGATGAGACCTTTGTCATGGCAGATATTCCCGGCCTGATAGAGGGCGCGAGTGGCGGGGCTGGCCTCGGCTTGCATTTTCTGCGGCACGTAGAGCGCACCCGTCTGCTAGTACACATGGTAGACGGCTCGGCAGGGCTGTGGCAAGAAGAAATGCGGCAAGCTGCCGCGGAGAGCGGCGTGGAGGCCCCATCCTCGGTAGAGGCGCACGTCTCGCAGACTACCGACCCTGTAGCCGATTTCAAGAGGATCAATGATGAGCTTGAAGAATATGATCCTCTTATGGCGACCAAGCCGCAGATCATAGCGATCAACAAAATTGACTTGCAAGAAGTGCGTGATCGCCTGCCCGCCCTCACAAAGCAGTTCAACGGCATGGGCTATGATGTCTATCCTATCTCTGCGGCCACAGGAGCCGGGGTGAAGGAGCTAATGCGGGTGGTTGCGGCCAGGCTGCGTGAACTGCCCAGGCCTGAGTGGGAGGAAGAGGAAGGGGAAGAGGTAGTGGTGCGACCGCACCACGTAGCCGCCGAGTCTAACCGGTATGAAGTGGCACAGGAGGGCAAAGGGATGTTCCGGGTTACCGGCCCCCGCATAGAACGGCTCGTCACGATGACGGACATGAGCAATCCCTTCGCCCTTGAGCGGCTGCAAAAAGAGATGGAGAAGCTGGGGGTAACTCACGCGCTAAGGGAGGCAGGCATCGAGCCAGGCGACACAGTTACCATAGCACACACCGAGCTAGAGTGGAGCGACGAACCTTGGGTGCGCTTCGAGAAGAGCCCATCGAGGCGCAAGCGCCACGAAGGTCCGGGCAAGCAGAAAAGCTAGCCAGGTGGTTACTGATCTGCAAGCAGCGCCAGCCCGTGTATAGTAGGCTACGGCAGAGGATATCTGAGCTACAGATGGTCTTGTCCAGCCAGGGGTTATGACCCCTAGCATTGCACTAGGGAAGGACCCCTCCCCATAAATGGGAGGGGCTTTTATTGCTCTGTGTTCATCTAATCTATTCCCCTTTCCCTGAGAGAAGGGGATGGGTGTTAGTTTAGCACAATGCAAGAGGAGCAGCTTAGCGTGCTCTTTCCACACGCGTCTATGCCAGCGCGTTGGTGACTTCCTCCTCGGCTTCCGTCTCAACGGGGCGCATCTCAGAGAGGGACATATTCTGCGACCAGAAGGCAAAGAGGCCGACTACCAGTGTAGTGATAAGCTGGCCGACGTGGAATATGAGGGCAAAGGCTACGGCCAACTCTTTGTCCACCTTGAAAAAGGCCATAGCTGCCACACAGAGCGCCTCGTATGTGCCCACATTACCGGGCAAAGCGGGTACCAGCAGCCCCAGGTTGACGATAGCGGTCATAAATAGAAGTCCAACGGGATTTTCGAGGTCGCCAAAGAGAGGAGATTGAAATGAGGCGAGCGCCACGAAGAACATGAGCGCCACCACCGCCCAAACGACGAGCGAGATGAGAGCCGCGCTTGCCAGAGGGCGCGGGCTTTTGAAGACGTGCATACCAGATGCAAAGGTTTCCACAAGGCGCACAGGCAATCGCCGCACTTTCTGCGGCAGTGGCAAAAGCGACATGATCTTTTCCGCGAAGGAAGCTATAAGGGCGCTGTAGAAGTAAAAGAGCGCGAGGCCCACCACAGCGGCCAGCAGCCCAATGCCCGCTGCCCATGCGAGGCCCGTCGGGTCAATCCCGATCCCTCTGGCAGAAGTGGCTGAAGGAAGGAGCAGGAGGCTGAGCAGCAGCATCAGAAGAAGCGCGATCCCATCGAAGGCTTTCTCGATAACGATAGTCGCTATGACGGTGGTCTTGCGTAAGCCTGTTGTGCGACCCAACAGGTATGCACGCACAATATCGCCGGCTCTGGCGGGGAAAAAGGCATTGAAGAAGTAGCCTGTCAGCACCTTGCCATAAAGACTAAAGACACTTTCGCGGCTGCGCACTCCCCGGGGAGCAGTGCCGTCAGTCGCTCCGGCGGAAGCAGAGATTTCAAGAGGATCGAGTAAATGCTGCCACCGCCAGGCCATTAAAAAATAGGCCAGCAGCATAAGGAGCATCGAAAGGAGGAAAAGGCCGATGTTCACCCGCTGCAAGTGATCCCAGACCTGGCGCCACTCGACGTTGCGCAGAACAAAGTAGAGGCTAATGCCACTTACCAGCAGCCCCAGGCCAATCTTGCGTATGCTCATGTCAGGCACACTCCAGGCACACTCTTCCACTCGTTAGCGGACAGAGAGGTAAAGGGGTAAAAGCAGAGGGCGTTATATATCTTGCAATGCTCTAAGCCCTTGCAGGTGGATTCTCTTTGCACCAGGTCCGAGCAAGCACTTTCTCAGCGCGGACGCAAAGCTCGTGGCTCCAACAGCCTAACCTGCGACTACCATCAACGGCTGCCCGTATTCGACGGGCTGAGCATTTTGGACCAGAATGCGAGCGATACGGCCTGCGACTTCCGACTCGATCTCGTTCATCATCTTCATAGCCTCTATAATGCCGACCACCTGCCCCGGCTCGACGGAATCGCCTTCCGTGACGAAAGGGTCCTCAGTGGGGGCGGGAGCGGAGTAGAAGGTGCCAAGCATAGGAGCAACGATCAACTGTTCTCCTTCGGCAAGGGCAATGTCTTCACCATGCGCCGGATTGTGGCCGATAAGGCTCACGGGACTTGCGGCCTCGGCAGCAGCAACTGAGTAGATCGGCGCATAAATGGGAGTGACATGACCGCCGGGGTGTTGGCTGCCACGCTTGATAATAATCCGAACCTGCCCGCTCTCCAGCTGAAGCTCGCTTATGTCAGTGGACGAGATGAGACGTACTAGCTCTTTGACCTCACGGCTCAAATCACCCAGGGTTGGAGCATCAGCCTGGCCCTGTTCATCACCTTTATCGGGAAGCCTTACCATGTGAACTCCGCTATCTGTTGAGTGTTGAGTGTTGCGTAATTGGGTGTCTCTTTAACCTTCAGCGTTGCGCTTGTACCTTACGCACTACGCATTATGTATTACAAGTCCCTACACTCGTTCCAGGTACTTACCGGATCGTGTGTCTACCTTGACGCTGTCGCCTTCGTTGACGAAGAGGGGGACGTTGACGGTGAGGCCCGTCTCTAATCTGGCGGATTTGACAGCGCCGGTGGCTGTATCACCTTTCACGCCGGGATCGCTCTGCACAATCTTGAGCACTACAGCAGCAGGCAGGTCTATATCTACAAACTGGTCGTTGTGCATTAGAATGTCTACCGTATCACCCTCTTTAATATAGTTCACCGAGTCGCCGAGCAAATCGCTGTTGAGCGCTGACTGCTCGTAGGACTCCGGGTCCATGAAGTTGTACTGGTCGCCGTCGGCATACATGAACTGCAAAGTGTGACGCTCCAGGCGTGCATCATCGAATTTAGCGCCAGCTTGGAAGGTGCGCTCGATGTTCGAGCCGGTGCGGAGGTTCTTTAGCTGCAAGCGCACCTGCGCGCTGCCACGCCCCTGCTTGTTATGCTGCCAGTCTGTAACTTTATATAGCTCTCCATCGAGCATAATCGTCAACCCTTTTTTTAACTCACTTGTTGTGACTGTCATCTTTATCCTTTCAGACTCCTATTTTGTAGTGCGTAATGGGCTGAAGACGGTTATCTCTTGAGCCTCCCAGCGTTGTGCTCATGCCTTACGCGTTATGCACTACTTGATAGGCCCTTGCTTCTCAGCTTTCGTCAGCACTTCTACTTTGTTGGGCTGGAATAGCACAAGGTCCTCTATGCGCACCCCTCCCCAGCCTTCTATGTAAATACCAGGTTCGACGCTCGTTACAGCGTCCTCGGGTATTGTGTCTTCCGACAGCTTGCTGAGGCTCGGCCCTTCGTGCACTTCGAGACCGATGCCGTGACCTGTGCTGTGGGTGTAGTTGTCACCATAGCCCGCCGCCGCGATCACATCACGAGTGTAGGCATCACCTTGCACGCCGCTCACCCCGGCCTTGAGATTCTCTTCGGCCTGAAGCTGAGCGTCGAGCACAATACTATAAATCTCGCGGAACTTATCGGTAGGCTCACCGAGGCAGAGGGTGCGCGTCATATCCGAGTTGTAGCCGTCGAGCCTCGCGCCCATGTCTATTACGATAGGCTCACCTTCCTTGATCGGACGGTCGCCGGGGACGGCATGGGCCATAGCCCCGTTCGGCCCGGCGGCGACGATAGTGCCGAAGGCTAGCCCGTCGGCCCCCAGGTCGCGCATTGTCTTCTCGATCTCCCACGCCACCCGCTTTTCGGTCATTCCCGGCTCAATGCGCTTGCTCACGATGTTGAACGCCTGGTCGGATATAGAAATAGCCCGGCGTATGATGCCAAGTTCATCCGCGTCTTTCACCTGGCGCATGGGCTCTACCAGTTTCTGCACAGGCACAAGATCAGTATCAGGGAGCAACTTGTCGAGGGCGCGCCACCATAAATGGATCAGGTGGGCGGTCTCGAAGCCCAGCTTTTTGTAGCTGCGGGCAGAAATCTGCTCGGCGAGGGTCGGCGCTATTTTGCCCGAGCGAACCACCACGGTGACGCCAAGCTCAGGGGCAAGCTCGCCCGCCGCCTGGATGTTGTAGCGGCCATCTGTGATAAGGCAGATATCCTTTGTCCCGATGAGCAAAAAACCGGCAGTATCGAGGGGCGGCTGGTCGTGGCCGCTGAAGCCGCTCAGATAGCGGCGATTATCCGGGTGCGATATGAGCATGCTGTCAATGCCCATCTCGCCCATCTTCGCCCTTACCTTATCGAGGCGGCGAAGCAGCGTCTGAGAGCTGTATAAAGGGGCGGTTTTTGTCTCACCGCCATTTATCTCCGCGGGGTTAGGAACCTGCACCATAGCAGATTACTCCTTTCACTAGGGCTGCACACTGGCCTGACAAGCACATTCAAGATGCGATTATAACATAGAGGCTGTGCTTGTGAAAAGCTGCGTGCGGACGTAACTGTTCAGCTTCAGGGTGGAGCAATCTTCTTAGGGTATCTGTACGCCCTCACCCGCCCTCACCCCCATGCCCCTCTCCCTTCATGGGAGGGGGGGGTTTAATCAACCTTGTAACCCCGTCAGGGGCCCGCCCCTGTGCACTCAGCATGCACAAAGCCCCCTCTCCCCTTGTTTGTAGGAGAGGGGCATGGGGGTGAGGGGAGGGACGCCCCTGCACCCCAACTCTGAACACCTGCGTGCGGACTCGTGAAGCGTGTGTCACAATGGTTGTTTGGGTTGTATAATAGACCGGCAATGCCGACAGTCTATCTCACCATCAGAATAGACGCGCCTATTGAGCGAGTTTTTGACCTGTCAAGATCTATAGACCTGCACGCGTCATCTATGGGTCGGCACAAGGAGAGGGCGGTTGGGGCATACGCACAGGGTTGATCAACGTCGGGCAAGAAGTGACATGGTGTGCCATTCACTTCGGCTTTCAGCAGTATCTCACCTCGCATATTACTGCTCTTGAACGACCTTATTACTTCAGGGATTCTATGGTAAAGGGCGCATTCAAACGCTTTGACCACAACCACTACTTTATACCAATTGGAGATACTACTACGATGATAGACGTCTTCGACTATACATCACCACTGGGGCTATTGGGGTTTATAGCAGACCTGCTTTTTCTCAAAGCATACATGACAAGGCTCCTTCGGGAGCGCAATAAAGCAATCAAGGCGATAGCTCAGAGTGGCGAGTATACAAAGTACTACACGCCAGTTAGCGCTTCACACCTTGAAATACAGTTGAGGTACAGATCGATTGTCAGACCCGACACAGAGATTCTCTAGCAGAGTTGAGAACTATATCAACTACAGGCCTGGATACCCGCCTGAGGTTGTTGCCTTCTTGAGGGAGAAGTGCGGGCTGGCGGAAAGTTCAGTAGTTGCCGACTTAGGCTCCGGCACAGGTATCCTAGCTGAAATCTTCCTCCAGAATGGCAACAGGGTATTCGGGGTTGAGCCGAACGACGATATGCGCGAGGCAGGCGAGCGATTACTGGCGCAGTACGACCGCTTCACCAGCATTACGGGCACAGCCGAGAGTACTACGCTAGAGGACAGGAGCGTTGATTTTGTTACCGCAGGCCAGGCGTTCCACTGGTTCAACCGTGCAGTAGCGCGAAAAGAGTTCGCTCGCATCCTCAGACCGCAAGGCTGGGTTGTGCTCATCTGGAACGAGAGGCAAACCGTTTCTACCCCTTTCCTTTCGGCATACGAGCATTTGTTGCACACCTATAGCACCGATTACGCCGCGATAGACCACAGAAACATAGACCTGAAGGTGATCGAGAGCTTCTTCAACCCTGATACCTTCTCCAGGCAAACATTCAACAACAAGCAAGTCTTTGACTTGGATGGCCTGAAGGGTCGCCTCTTATCCTCATCTTACACCCCGGAGCCCGGGCACCCAGACTACCAGCCGATGCTCGATAAGTTGGCCGCAATCTACAAAGAGTACCAGGTGGCCGGCAAAGTTGATTTCCTCTACGACACAAACGTCTACTGTGGACACCTTACGGAGCGGACGACTGACGGTTGAGAACGGATAAATTGCAACCCTCTGCCTCCTCAATGCAATAAACTTATATCCGTTCTTGGTGTTCTTGGCGATTCCCTCGTCGGTCCTCGGTGCATAGTAACTGTTCAGCATAGGGGTTACAGGGTGTCCCCGCCTTCACCCCATGCCCCTCTCCCATGAAGGGAGAGGGGCATGGGGTGAAGGCGGGTGAGGGCCACAGATACCTCTTGAACTTTGTTCTACTCTTACTCTGAGCGCTTATGGTGCATAACCACATTGACACAATAACCCAACGAGGGGTATACTCTGGTTGAGCCTGGACACGGTGCGCCGTGCGGGTGTGGCAAATACGACCTTTAATGAACAGCCCCGTGAGGTTGTCAAGGTTGGTGTAGAAGGCATCAGTGCGCCTGCATAACTACCAACCTTGCGAGAGCAAGGTTTTTTTGTGGGCTAAAGATGGCTCTGCATCTGCTGCCAGGAGGTAGAAAATGGAAGTTCCGATGCCAGTGTACAATCCTATTGCGCCACTTACGAGCTATGGTGCACGGCCCCAGAGTGCGAGCGCACAGATCGCCCGGATAAAAGCTGCCATGCTGCGCTCCGCCCAGGAAACGCTTGACGGCGAAGGCTTCACACAGCTAATGCCTCAACTCCTCACTACCATGTCAGGTGCGTGCGGCGACCCCGGCACTCTCATCCCCGTCAGCTTGCGCGGGCGCACCTCTTATCTGCGCCAGACCTCCCAGCTTCACCTTGAGCCGTTGATGCGAGAGCTTGGCAAAGTCTACTCTGTTGAGCGCTCTTTCCGTGCAGAACGGCGCAGCGACGAGCGTCATCTTACTGAGTTCACTTTGATCGAAGCTGAAGCCGCAGGGTACTCTCTGCCTGAGCTAATGACCCTCATAGAAACGCTGGTGGTAACTATGTTGAGCAGCGCCGCAGCTTCATCGGCAGAACACTTCTCTGCGCTCGGCGCTGATGCGCAGAAGCTGGCGCGTGTAGAAACCCCTTTTCCGAGCATCACTTATGACGAAGCAATCATAGCCTTGCAGAGGCGGGGGTTCTTCATAGAGTGGGGGGAAGACCTGTCGAACCTGCACGAGATTGCCCTGGCCGAGCTGGCTTTGGGCCCTCTCTTTGTGACGCATTATCCTGTTGAGCTACGCTTCTTCACAATGAAGATCAATCGGAGCGACCCGCGAGTAGTAGAATGTTGCGACCTTATCTTGCCCGGCGTTGGCGAGGTTATGGGTGCATCGGAAACTGAGAGTGACCCCGCACTCCTTGAAAGCAGGATGCTCGCCTCCAAAGGGATAAGGCAGCAATTTGACCTGGGAGGAAACGCCGACGACTACAGGTGGTACATAGATATGCATAAAGAGAGCAGCGCCGGTCAAGCAGGCTTCGGCATGGGCTTCGAGCGGCTGGTACGCTTCGCTTGCGCTCTCCCCTCAGTTGCCGAAGTGGTATCATAGAGGCATGTCCAGGCCGTTTTACAACCCTAATCTCTCATATCAGGAGAACTACGATTCCGGCCCGTTCGGTCCCATCACCGCAGAGCCTTCAGCCGAAGAAGTGGCAGCCCTTGAGCTGCCACGAAATGAGTGGGTGGATCTGGGTGGGCTGCTGCTGCGAAGGCCCATCGGCATACCTGCCGGGCCCCTCCTCAATTCCGATTACACTGACGCGGCATTTCGGTGGGGCTTCGACTTGCTGCACTATAAAACGGTACGCAGCCAGGCATGGCCCTCACACCCCGGCCCGAACGTCCTCTACGTCCATGCGCCGCAGCCTATACCCCCAGGCGAGATAGAGGTGGCCTCGCTGGTCGCTCGCCCTTTTGCCGACGATGAAGCTGTAGACCTGACGACCCTGAGCATCACCAACTCGTTCGGCATGCCCGCACAGCCTCCCGACATCTGGCAAGCCGATATGGAGAAGGCGGCTCGTGGCGCGGGGCCGGGACAGGCCCTTGTGGGGAGCGTTACAGGCACGCCATCACCATCAGGCGATGCCGCAGAATATCTAGCCGACTTCGCCAGGACAGCCGCCATGTGCACCGAAGCCGGAGCAGACGCTGTCGAGGTAAACCTGTCGTGTCCCAACCTGGGTGGGCACGGTCTGGTATGTCACGACCCGCAAGCGGCGGGAGAGGTGTGCAAGGAGGTAAAAAAGGCCATAGGCCAACTGCCTTTGTTCGCCAAGATAGGCAGCTACTCGCCTGATGCCGAAGGCGCAGCAACGTTGCGCCGCGTGATTGAGGCGACAGCCCATCACCTGAGCGGCTATGGTGCGGTAAACGCCGTGCCCCTACGGGTGATCGATGACAAGGGAGAGCAGGCCCTCCCCGGTGCAGATAGAAGGCTGGCGGGCGTCTGCGGCGCGGCTCTCAAAGCTACCGGGCTGGACATGGTGCGCCGCCTTGCTCGCATACGCGATGAGGGAAGCTACAGCTTTGTTATAATCGGTGTAGGCGGCTTTGCCACACCCTCAGATTTCCTGGCATATTGTGAGGCCGGAGCCAACGCGGTGCAGGGAGCCACAGGCCCCATGTGGAACCACAGGCTGGCCGTGGAGGTGGCGCTTACGCTTGCGCTCAAGGCGCAACAACCGGTAGCTTGTTGAAGAAATCGCCTCTTTCGCGATTGAAGCCGATCATACCAGGAGACCGCCCGGAGGTGTGCCACAGAGACGGCTACAATCTTTGCTAATATTGTCAAACAGCCTCTCCAAGAAAACCCTCTAACCACTAGCAAAGGAGGCAGCATGACCTTTATCATATCCCCGGAGGCTACCGACAGAGCCAGGGAGACCCTCAAGGCCGCACAACTTTTCAGCGACAACAGGCAGGCTATAGTTCTTGCCTGCGCCGCGGCCGCCGAGAGTGAAGTTGTGCTGGCGATAGTAAGGCGCGATCTCACTTTTGGGGGCACGCAGACATTACCCCTCAGGCAGTTGCGCGAGCATGTGCTGGCTCTTGAGCCGGGCGCATGGCCGCTCCTTTTCTCGCCTGATGCAGACGCAAACCAGGTAGAGATGCGCTGCCGAAAGATGGCCGACCTTGCCATCGCCAAGCTGGAAGCTATGCAGCGATGGACAAGCAGGCATTCTTAGGAAATAGGCAGTGAGGACTAAAGCGGAGGCAGTTACTAATCCCTAAATCCCTGGTCAACAAGGAGTAGATCACAAATGCTGACAGAGACTATCACCTGGGGCGAGCGCGTCGCGCTGGCTATCGCGGCTCGCAAGAGCATCCTCTGCGTCGGTCTCGACCCCATCTGGGAGAAGCTGCCGTCAGATGTGAAGTCAGGCGATGTAGCGCAAGGCCTCTTCGCATACAACCGCAACATCATAGACAGAGCCGCGCCCTTCGCCGCTTTCTTCAAGGCCCAGTATAAGTGCTACTCCGCCGAAGGTGAGGCAGGGATCGCTGCTCTGCGGCTCACCTGCGCCTACATAAAAGACCGGCACCCTGATATACCTGTCATTCTTGATGCCAAATACGCCGACATCGGCCATGTGGTAGAGCGTTGCGCCCACGAAGCATTTGACTTTTTCGGTGTGGATGCCGTCACCGCCATGCCCGCGCCCGGTCGTGAAGCCCTCGCGCCGCTCACCTCGCGCCCCGGCAAAGGCTGCTTTATGGTAGTGCGCACCTCAAATCCCGGGGCGCAAGAGCTTCAAGATATACCCACCTCCGGTGGCGATCCTTTGTACAAAACGATCACGGAGAAGATCGCCTCCGGTTGGAACGGATCAGGCAATGTTGGCCTGGTCGCCCCGGCCACAGACCCGCACGTCCTGCGCGAAGTCAGACGCGCCGCTCCGCACCTACCGATACTTTGCCCCGGCGTGGGCGTACAGGGAGGCGAGGCAGAAGATGCGGTGCTGGCCGGGGTCGACGCGCTGGGAGCCGGTTTACTGATCAACGTATCGCGTGGGATCATGGAAGCATCCGACCCCGGAGAAGCAGCCCGCCACTGGCGCGACCAGTTAGAGCTGCCCCGTGCTCAATACGTGCCTGAGCGCCAGGACGGACGCGCCCGCGCGCTGCATGACGTGGTGCTCGAGATGTTCAACATTGGAGCTATACGCTTCGAGGAAGTTACCCTTAAGTCGGGCCTGGTGTCGCCCTACTACACTGATCTGCGTCTGCTGGGGTCGTACCCGGCGCTGCTGCGTAAGGTAGCGGCGCTCATGGCAAGCACTACCAGGGACGCAGGGCTCAACCCCGACCTCCTGGTGGGCATAGCAATGGCGGGCATTCCCCTTGCCATCGCGCTGTCGCAGCACACCGGTATTCCTGCCGGGTACGTCCGCGCAGCCGCCAAATCATACGGCACAAAGAAGATGGTCGAAGGCGCGTGGCGCGAAGGAGCCACAGCCTTACTGGTGGATGATGTGGTATCCGATGGGGCAAGCAAGCTGGAAGTGCTAGAGAACTTGCACGAGGCAGGCCTCAAAGTGAGCGATATAATTGTGCTGGTAGACAGAGGCCAGGGCGGTCCACAGCTAATGGCAGATCACGGCCTGCGCTGCCACATGGTGCTTACAATGGAAGAGGTGCTAGAGATACTCCTCCAATCCAACCTTATAACGCCTGACAAGTTAGAAGAATCAAGGCGTTTCATGGTAGAAGCGCGAGAGCAAAACAAGGGGTAGGTGAGAACAAAGCAATAACTCCACATAGCGAAGCTATTGCTTTGTTCTCAAAAAGAAAGCTGCCCCGCGTATGCTTTTCCGGCTATATCTTTGGTCAGCACCCGCTATGTGACCTGATATTGTACTAAAGCAAGACCCCACCCACATAGGGGACCACCCTGTCACAACGCCCTCAGAGCACCAGCGAGCCTAGTAAGTAAGCCCCTATCAGTAGCAGCGCCAGGCCGTTGATGGCGTGCCAAAGGCCCATGCGTGCGATGATCCACTCACTTAAAGGCAAGGGATAGTCGCCACGCAGCACAGAAATGCCGCCAAGCGCCGCAGGCAGCCCACGAGACGCCCCATACAACATTCCCAGCAAAACAGCTGCTTTCAGCGACACCGCTCCGGCTACGAACTCCCAGGCCAGCAAGACCAAGAAGCTGGCGTATGGAATAAAAGTCAGCACGCCTGCGCCAAGCACCAGCCCATAAAGAATGTTACCCTCCAGGCGGCTGCGGCGCATCCACGACTTCGGCACCTGCCAGCCAACCTGGGGCACAGGCAAATGCAGTATCTTTAACTCGCGTAGCGCATAGAGGATAGAGATAATGCCCAGCACACCGGCCACCCAGGGTAGGGTGATACCGGAGAGGAGGAAAAACTGGTGCCCGATAAAACCGAGCAGCATGGCGAGCAGGCCCGCGCCCAGGGTTGACGCAGCCGTGTACATCGCTACGCGCACCACCCAATCCCGAACTTCCTTTGCCTCCTTCCCGAGGGGCACGATCACAAAGATCATGTTCAGCCCTCAGGCGGAAGTAGTTTTAGAAACCCCCACTATTATTGCCAGTCCCATCGCCACCACAAAGGCCAGCCCCGCCCAGGGACGCGCTATGCCGTCGGTAAAGGTAGCGAGTAGTAACCCGGCAGCGACGGAAGCTACGGCGGCCATGACAAGGCCCAACGTCCACGATCCGTAGCGTTGCGAAGGCGTCTCACCTGCCTGCCCTATATAACCTTCTGCCATCCTAAACGGCTCCTACAGAATCTCTAGCGGAAACCCATGCTGCGCAAGGTGTTACGAACCATGCTCACAGCCTGGCCGCCCAAAACAACCACGCACACAGTGGCAATCGCCAGCAGGACGATCGGTATCCCATCAACCACAGTCGGAAAGGACTCGCTGTTACTCGAAGCGGCGAGCGCCCCATCTACCGAGAGCCAGCCATCGAAGCTGGCAGCTACTAGCAGCGAAAGGGCCATCAGCACTACATTGCGCGCCACCGCCCACGGCGTCACCTTTTCATCTGAGAGCCTGCCAAAGCAGTGGCACGACTGATCCTTACCTGATGCCAGATCGTACACTATTAAGCCTGTGAAGAGAATAAAAAGGAGAAGAGCCGCAATAGCAGCGAGGGGCGTGAAGAGTCCCAACACCAGCATCAGCCCGACGATAAGCTCGATAAAAGGGAAGACGTTGGCTATAAACTTTCCTGAACCCACAGGCAGGAAAGTATAGCGGCTCATGCTCGCGGCAGTGCCTTCTTTATCAATCATCTTACCAAAAGACGAAGCTAGAAAGACCCCACCCACGCACAAACGCGCAAATAGGAGAAAATAAGGCGATGTAAAGAACGTCAACATACCAGCCTATCACCCCGAAGATTATTTATGCCCCGCGCAAGGAAGACCCGGTACTCATTATAGGAATAGTCGCAAAGATTATCAAGGTAGGCACGGGGAGTACCTTGTGAGCTACCACCCTACTGTTGGCACAGGCAAGCGTAACGGGTGTGCTGCATCCAGATTGCCGAAGAACTCCATTCTGTTCCGTCCTATGTTCTGAATGGTGCTATAAGATGGCTCGTAACCTGTAGCCCGAAGCCCGAAAGGAGAGAAGAGACGCGTAATCAAGGAAGCGCGGCTGGCGAGGCAATTGATAATCACTCTCTGGCTGTAGTCGTTGAGGCTGAGCACTTTGATTGCCTCAAATAACTCGGCCAGTGTGACGTTTAG
This sequence comes from Chloroflexota bacterium, assembly GCA_027317125.1. GTDB lineage: Bacteria > Chloroflexota > Chloroflexia > QHBQ01 > JADMIH01 > JADMIH01. Next base: position 45,454 of record DAHVFG010000001.1, read on the forward strand.
GAATGGGGGGTCGCAGATAATTACCCCAAACTTCTCGCCGGGCGGCTCTGGTTTGTTGATGTCATAGAGGCGGAAGCCGTGCAGCATTGAGAATCGCTCGTCTATATCGAGGGTAGTGACATGGACGGCTCGCTTCTCAAGCTCCGCGCCAAGAGAGGGCGTGCAGAGGCAGCAGGGGTTATCAAAGCGCGATGCAAAGTCTGCAAGGTGGCCCAGCGTGGGTTTATCGAAGAAGTATTGCTCTATCTCTTGCCGTTCGCGCATATCTTCTCGGATGCGTTAGACGTTGGGGACCAGGGATTAGTGGTCCTCAGCATTCGCTGCTCACTCGGTGACCGAAACTATAAAAGGGTTGAAATTAGTGCCGACATCATAGTAATCTTCTTCTTCTTTGCGCTTGAGGAATCCAACTATGAGGTAGGTAATAGGGGTAAAGAGCACTTCTATCCCGACCTTGAAGATATAGTTGGAGACGATCAGTTGTTGGAACGCCCCACCTTCCATCGGGCTGCCCAACAGCGCTTCGCCGATAGCGAAGGCGATGGTAGCGAAAAGCAGGGTGTCTACCCCTTCGCCCACGATAGTCGAGCCGATGGTGCGCGTCCAGAGCCAGCGACCATTCGTAAGGATCTTCATCTTCGCAAGGACGAAAGAGTTAGAGAACTCACCGGCAAAGTAAGCTATCAGGCTGCCAAGCACGATGAATGGGGTAGTAGCGAGCGCCTGATTGAAGGCTGCGGCCTGGGCCTCCATACCCGCGAGGGGCGGCAGCGTCGTAACAAACCACAAGACCAGCGCCATCAGCGCCGCCGCGCCAAAGCCTGCCCAGATAACTCTCCTGGAACGTTTATAGCCATAGACTTCGGTAAGCACATCCCCGAAAATGTAACTGAGTGGGAAAAGAATGGTTCCGCCGTCATAGCCGAAAGGACCAAATTGCACGAGCTTATTTGAGGCTATGTTGCTGATCAGCAGCACGGCAACAAAAGCCACCATAACCAGGTCGAAGTAGCGAAATTGCTTCAAGGCGCATGCTCCTCTATTAGATGCGAATGCGAATTTCTCCCGTCTCGCACATGACGATTGCCCCTATAGGAAAACCCTGCCTTCAGGGGCAGTAGTGCGTCATCTGTTGAGTAAATTGAGCTATCTATAGCAAAGCCAGGAACCTATCTATCTCTTCTTCGCTGTTATAAAAGTGCGGCGACACACGTACTACACCTACCCTCACAGCTATCACCATCTTCTCAACTACAGCGCGTGCGTATATAGCCGCAGGGTCGCCTTTGGCGCGGAAGCAGACCACGCCTGATCTCTCATCGGGGTGTGTAGAGCTTACCACATCATAGCCGCGGCTCAACAGGCCGTCGATCAGCCTGCCGGCCAGGTGGAGGACGCGCTCCTCGATAAAGCCAGGACCCGCCTCCAGGATCAGCCCAAGCACAGCATCAAAGGCTACCAGGCCGCTGACGTTGTGCGTGCTCCCCTCGATGCGAGAAGCGGCGTCCACCCAGGGTTGGCCGTAAGCCAGATAATCGTGCCTGTCAGCTACACTGTACCAGCTAGAGGTGAGTGGGCGCAGTCTCTCCAGCATATCATGGCGCACGTAAATGACGCCAACGCCCTGCGGACCCAACAGCCACTTGTGCGCTCCTGCCCCAAGAAAGTGAATTCCTGCGTCATGCACGTTGAGCCGCAATGCGCCGATGCCCTGGATCGCATCGACGTTAAAGAGGATGCCGCGCTCCCGACAAAGCTGCCCAAGCAGGTAGAGGTTGTTGCGGAAGCCTGTAGAGAACTCTACGAAGCTTATAGTCAGCAGGCGCGTGTGGCTGTCTAAGGCAGCTGCTATATCGTCCACAAAGATGCGATTACCGCGAGGCTGCACGAAGCGAGTTTCCACGCCTTGCCCGCTGAGGCCGAGCCAGGGATAAACATTGGCGGGGAACTCACCTTGCACCGTAACTACGTTGTCGCCGCGCTGCCAGGTGAGGCCGTTGGCGACCAGGTTCATAGCACTGGCGGTGTTCTGCACCCAGCCTACTTCGTAACTATCAGCCCCGATAAGCCGCGCCATCTTCTCGCGAGCATAGTCCACAACCGGAAAGTATTCCGGCTCGCTCAGCACACCCTTCGTGCCCTGCTCGCCCCAATACCGAGCTAGCGCGTCCGTGCCGGGCCGAGGCAGAGGCGAACAGGCCGCATGGTTTAGATAGGCATACTCCTCCGTCACCGGAAATAGACGCCTGTATTCTGAGATAGTCTTCTGCATAGCTGTGTGATGCCTCGGATCAGCTACTAACTCCTGGCCCCTGGCTGCACGATAGGTTATTATACTCCCGGACAGTTGTATTTTACACGGGAGGCTTACATGTTAGAAGAACTGACGAGCGAGTATATACGCGAAGTATGGCAGATACTGCCTCCCCACCTGAAGCCTACGACTTTTCAGAGCACATTCCTCCTGAACAAGGCGCTGGATGCAGACGTGACGGTGGCTAGCGAGACGTTACAGGTCACGGGGAGCTTCAAGTTCCGCGCGGCGTATAATCTCTTGTCTACAGTGCCGCAAGACGAAGTGATCACATGGTCGTCGGGCAACTTCGGGCAGGCTGCGGCATACGCCTGCATGCTCCTCAACAAAAGCTGCACAGTAGTTATGCCTACCACTTCATCAAAGGCCAAACAAGCAGCAATACAAGCTTACGGCGCACAAATAGAGTTCGTGGACACCTCCGTCAAGAGCCGGAGTGAGCGCGTAGAAGAAGTCAAGGCCGAACGTCCGAATGCTTTCTACGCGCCGCCCTATGACCACTACAGGGTGGTAGCGGGCAACTCTACCCTGGGTAAAGAGATATTTGAGAAGCTGCACACAGAAGACCGCAGGCTTGACTGCGTGATATGCCCCATCGGGGGCGGCGGGCTTATTTCGGGTATCATCGTAGCCCGCGACCTCCTCGCTCCTGATGTAGAGATAGTGGGCGCCGAGCCGTTGCTGGGCAACGACGCCGCTCAATCGTTGCGAGAAGGCAGGCTCGTCTCGCTCCCTGCCGAGCCGCAGACGATAGCCGACGGTACACGCACACTCAGCCTCGGCAATATAAACTGGGAAATCATCAGCAAGGGCGTGCGGCGAATCATCGAAGTGCCCGAAGAGGATATATCCGGTGGACTGCGCACACTCTATGCGTGCGCCAACCTGAAAGTAGAGCCAACGGGCGCGCTCTCCGTAGGCGCGATGCTATACCAGCCCGACACTTTCCGGGGCAAGCGCGTCTGCTGCGTTGTAAGCGGTGGGAATGTAGACCCGGAGGTTTATGCCGGAATGCTGCAAGGCACAGGCTTCTAATCTGTGCTTTGCTGCGCTCTGTGACGCGCATCTCGGCAGCTGGCTGCACGCTCGGCATGCCCTTCTGATCTGGCAGCCTGCACGGAAAGAAGATCGCAACGGTTATTCTCCTTGTTACTTGCGTGACCCTTCACCCAGCGGAACTCCACTTCATGCTGAGAGCACAAATTCAGCAGCCTCTCCCACAGGTCGGGGTTGAGCGCCCTCTCCTTCGCGTTACGCATCCAGCCATTGCTCCGCCACCGCTTTGCCCAGCCGAGGGTGATGCTGTCAACCAGATATTTCGAGTCGGAATAAAGAGTGACAACGCTCCTGCTCTCTAACGCTTCAAGCCCCACTATGGCCGCCATGATCTCCATGCGGTTGTTGGTGGTCAGCCGGAACCCGCCTGATAGCTCTTTGCGTTGGTTGCCTTGTAGCAAGACCACGCCATAGCCGCCGGGGCCAGGGTTGTTCAAGCAGGCCCCATCCGTATATATCACAGATCCTTCTTTAGAAGTCATCCGATTTTGTTCCTCACTTTCTTCCCGATTCTCACCCATCTTGCGCCTTCTTGTGCAGCTCATAGAGGACGCCTAACGCTTCAAGGGGCGACATCTCCTCGGGACGGAGGCCACGCAAATCCTGGCGCAGAGGATCGGGGCCTGCGGCGAAGGACATTTGCAACTGCCCTGTGTCTGCGCTTTGCTGCATCGCCTTGCGCCTTGTCTCTTTGGTTCCGCCCGCCTCCAGGTCTTGCAGGATATCTTCAGCGCGTCGCAGGATCGCCCTCGGCAGCCCCGCCAGACGTGCCACGTGTATGCCATAAGAGCGGTCCGCGCCGCCTTGCACAATCTTGTGAAGGAAAACTACCTTCTCGCCCTCCTCGGCCACCGCTACATTATAGTTACGCACCCTGGGGAGCAACTTCTCAAGCTCCGTCAGCTCGTGGTAATGTGTGGCAAATAGCGTTTTTGAGCCAAGCCGCGGCGAATTATGTATATACTCAACAACTGACCTGGCAATCGCAAGCCCATCATAAGTTGACGTGCCCCGCCCTATCTCGTCCAGTACGATCAGCGAGCGGTGCGTGGCATGGTTCAGAATGTTGGCGGTTTCCTCCATCTCGACCATGAAAGTGCTGCGTCCCGTAGCGATGTCATCTTGTGCGCCCACCCGGGTGAAAATCCTGTCCACAAGCCCAATGTGCGCTTCCTCGGCGGGCACAAACGACCCTACTTGCGCCAGCAGCACCAGCAGCGCCACCTGTTTAATATAGACACTCTTGCCCGCCATGTTTGGGCCTGTTAGCAGCATCACGGCGGCACCCGCGCTATCAAGGGAGGTGTCATTGGGCACAAAGAGGTCTTCGCGCAAGGTAAGCTCAACAACCGGGTGCCGCCCCTCTCTGATCTCTATCGCGGTGCCATCATCAAGGAGCGGCCTGCTGTAGTTGTGGCGCACAGCTATCTCGGCGAGGGAGCTAAATACATCGAGGAGGGATATCGCTTCGGCCACCTGCAAGAGGCGGCCCGAGCAAGCTGCCACCTGCCTCAGCACTTCGCCGAAAGCCGCGCGCTCAAGCTCAACCAGTTTCTCCTGTGCGTTGAGGATCAGGTTTTCGTATTCCTTTAACTCAGGCGTTAGATAACGCTCGGCTCCAACTAACGTCTGTTTGCGTATATATTCCGCAGGCACAGCCACGCTCTTTGCGCTCGATATCTCTATGTAATAGCCAAAAACCTTATTGTATCCCACCTTCAGGCTCTTGATGCCGGTGCGCTCTCGCTCCTGCGCTTCTAACCTCGCTATCCAGCCCTTCGCGTCCCTCGATGCAGCCCGCAGATTGTCCAGCTCAGGGCTGAACCCCGCACGTATCGAATCGCCCGTGCCGAGTATCGCGGGGGGATCGTCAGCGATAGCCCTGCCGATAAGCTCGGAGAGGTCATCACAGGGTTGGATACGATTAGCAAGGGAGCCGAGCACTTTTGCACGGCCTTGCGCCATGAGAGCCTCTCTAATCTCAGGCAGACGGTCAGCCACACTCTTGATGGCTATCATGTCACGTGGGCCGGCTGTGCCCTGCACAGAGCGCGTGCAGAGCCGCTCAAGGTCGGGAAGGTTGTTGAGAAGCGAGCGCAACTCTACCCGTAGCGCCGCGTTGCCGACAAACGCCTCGATTGCATCCTGGCGGGCGGTGAGCCGTCCGAGATCGAGCAGAGGCTGGTTGAGCCATCGAGCAAGCAGGCGAGAACCCATAGCTGTGCGCGTGTCGTCAAGCACAGAGAGGAGCGAGTTGCGCCTGCCCCCTGGGCTTTCCGAGATTTCCAGGTTGCGCCGCGTCTGCGGATCAAGGGTCATATACTGCTCGGTGGAGTACGTTACCAGGCGCGACAACTGCTGCAAAGCAGAGCGGTTGGCCTCGCTTATATATGCGAGGAGAGCGCCTGCTGCTCTCGTCGCCAGGGGCAGGCGTGCACAGCCGTATGGCTCTAATGATGATGCGGAGAAGTGCTTCAAGAGCAAGCGCCGAGCCGCATCGTGTGACCAGAGATGGCCCGGAGTAACCGTGCGGTGAGGCGAAGATTGGTCGGCTAGCGGCGTAGCTGTGGCGCTGCTGTGACTGCTATCACCACTCTCGTCACCGTTGCCGTTGGCGCTTACACTATCTCCTTTGGACCACACCCGGTAAGCGTTTGCACCTGCTTTGCGGCCATTCTCATCTTCATCCTGTGTTAAAAGCTCAGCAGGTTTGAGGCGATCAAGCTCCTGCTGCACTGCGGTGGCTAGCTCATTGGCCGGGCGGTGTATCTCGGTGGTGGCGAACTCCCCTGTAGTGATGTCGGCGTATGCGATGCCCGCGCCAGTCTCCTCCATGAGCATAGCGGCAATATAGTTGTTACGCCTCGCGTCGAGCATTCCCGGCTCGGTGACGGTGCCCGGCGTAATCACGCGTACCACGTCGCGCTCTACAAGGTCGCGTCCCTTGCCTACCCGATGGTTTGGCACCCCCGCCTCTGCCCAGTTGGCGGTTACCGCCGATTCCTTTTTGCCCAGGCGGATGCGCCGTGCGGCGGTTTCCTCGTCCACGTTGGGCGCTGTCAACTGCTCGGCTATAGCCACTTTGTAGCCTGCCTGCACCAGCTTTGCGATGTAGCCCTCAGCCGAGTGATAAGGTACTCCCGCCATTGGTATCCGCTGCTCTTTGGAGGTGGGGCGAGAAGTAAGCACCACATCGCAGATGCGCGACACGATAGAGGCGTCATCGTCGAAGGTCTCATAGAAGTCGCCGAGGCGAAAAAAGACGATCGTATCGGGGTACTGCCGCTTGATTTGCAGGTACTGGAGCCTGAGGGGAGTTTCTGCCAAGTTAGAAGTCCCTTCTATTTGCTGCCTGATTGCAACAGGGTTTATAGCTGCTCGGTTCGATAGTGATAATCGTACAGAGGGCTGAATCCGAGCCGGGAATAAAGGCTGATGGCTGCATCGTTGGTCGAGAGCACCTGTAAATATAGCCTCTCTGCGCCGTTTTGCAGGCTCCAGGCGGCAAGAGCACGCACTATTTCTCTTCCGATGCCCTTGCGCCTGTGCTCAGGTGCTGTGGCGATGTTGAACAAGCCTGACCAGCCGCGCTCACAAGCAGCGCTGCCTATGCCTACCGCCTTACCTTCAAGCTCCAGACGCAAGTAGCAGGTGCGAGGCCCAATTCGTGAGAGGATCTGTTGGTAGACGGCCTTCTTCTCTTCCGCTATGCCCTCTATTTTGATGAACGTGTCGAGCCATCCTTCTTCCAGCATGCTGTATGTTGCGACACCGAACCGTCCGGTTTTCTCCACCCGCTCAAGCACTGCACGGCAACCGGCGATATATACGGCGCTGCGAGCCTCTACGATGTAATCGTGTCCTTCAAGGAAGGCATCCAGCCCGGCGGGTGAAGCATCGCAAAGCTGAAAACGTACAGGCAAGCTCAGCCGCCTGTAGAAGTCTGTTATCTCATCGAGCCATGCAGTGTAATGAGGAGTAGGCCCTACAGCGTGAACACTGTTGGCGCGTCTGGTGACATTGGAGGCGGCGCGTAATGTCCACCCCTCTAACTGCTGCTGAATGGGTGCAGGCCAGGCGTTGGCAGCCATCTCCTCTATTGTTTGTACCACTTCTTCCCTGCCGCTCATGCTTATGTAGCCGCCCAGGCGGAGCCGCGATCACTCGTCAGGGTAGATATAGCCGGCCCCATTTGCTGCGAGTGATAAAGCCTCATTACGGTAGAAAGTAGCTCCATAGCTTCCCGGATTTATATTATAGCATAGCACGCGTTGTATTTATGCTGTGCGAACAGTTACGAAGGATAGCGACCTTGCACCCTCTTTACCGCTAAGTTACAATACGATGCTACGAAAAATGGAGGGGATAGAACAAAGATGCCTATTTATGAATACAAATGTGCAGACTGCAAGAGGCTGGTCAGCATTTTCTTCCCTAGCTTTCAGGCCGCCGAGCGGCGTATAGCGGCGGGCGAGGCAACTTGCCCACGCTGCGGCAGCTTAAAGCTCACACGTCAGATGTCGCGTGTTACTATGCTACGCGCCGGTGATGCAAGCATCAACGATCTATCGGACGATCCTGATAGCCTCATGGAGGGGCTGAACGAAGACGACCCGCGCTCGGTGGCGAGATGGGCACGCCGCATGAAGGATAACATGGGCGAGGAAATGGATATGGGGCCTGAGTTCGACCAGGCGCTGACCCGCATCGAAAAAGGAGAAGACCCTGATAAGGTAATGGGAGATATAGATATGGACGCTATCGGCGGCATGGCTGGAGGTGGAGATGAAGTCGGTGACTTCGGTGATGACGACTTCGGGCCTGCATCTATAGGTTTGGGCTAGCAGACCTGTGGTTAGACCCTTCCTCTACATCCAGGTAATAGAACACCCATCTCCTGACCCTTCCCTGAGGAACGTATCTTGCCGTTGTGCGCGGCGGCTATTGCAGCAACAGCTCAAAGTGCACTCGGTCTTCGTCCTCATTGGCCCTTTTGAGTCGGTCCCACAGACTCTGTGCGAAGAGGAGACTCTTCTCACCCGTAAGCAATGTCACCACCGAGCCGAGGGCAAACCCGAAGATTACCCCAATGCCAAGCCCCACCACCAGATAGCCCGAAAAGGACTTCGGTGCGATAGAGACATGAATGGGGGGTCGTGGACTGTTGCCTATGTTTAAGAGGCCGCGTTCTGTTTTAACCTGCATATGGCTTTCCTCCCATAGGGCGTAAGAAGCTATATACTGCTATTGTAACTACCATGTTACTGCGGTGTTATTGCACTACCAGCACCGGCTGCGCAGCCGCCCAAAGCTGCTCAAGACGGTAAAAATCGCGTGTGGCCGGATCAAAGACATGTACTAACACGGCTCCATAATCCATTAGCACCCATCTGGCTTCGACCAGCCCTTCTATGTTGATAGGATTGACGCCGTCCTTCCCAAGCTGCTCGTCTATCTCTCGGGCTATAGCCCGCACCTGCCTGTCGCTTGTGCCCGTGCAGATGACAAAGTAATCAGCAATAATAGACACTTTGCTTATATCAAGCATCACAATATCTTCCGCTTTGCGGTCTGAGGCAATCTCGACCACTTTACGCGCCAACTCGTTCGCTTCCAGTACAATACCTCCCCTTCGCTTTGCCTGTATGCCCCTGTATGTCATTGTCTCTTATATTATACCATCCTTCCTATGTGTGCCATGTATGGTTGGAAAACAGGCGCTAAGCAAAACAACAGGCAAAAGGATTAGCCGTTAACCCTGACCTTGAAGCCCTCGGCATCATATTGCTCGCGTAACGCGCAACGCTCCAGCTTTGGGCCGGAGCATTGGGTAGTCTTATTGATTGCCGGGCTGTTAGCGCGGTACGTTTGTCAGCAGCCAGGCAAAGATTATCAGGTAGCAAATGATCGCTAGGATGATCAGGGCCTTGCCGGGGCTTAGTGATAAGAGGCCACGTCGAGAGGCAGATGAAGTCACGCGTTGCCTGCTCTGCTCGCTCACAACAGATGTTTCTCTATTGGGATCATAAGGCAAAACTTCCTCTCCCAGGTATGCAGCTTCAGAAGCGCCAGCGCCAGCTGCGGTCGGTGCCGGCTCAGGCGCGGGTACTGCGGCCCCGTAGGAGCTTTTATAGGCAGGAGCTTCGACAGGAGCGAAGAGCGTAGCACTCTGTGCGTTCACTGGCCGGCGCAAAGTGACCCAGCGCAAGCCCAGAGCCGCTTCTTCGTTAGAAGGGTCGAGGGAGTGAGCGCGTGAAAAAGCTAGCTCTGCTTCATCCAGGTCCTGGCTTGTGCCACCAAGCCACACCCATACCTCAGCCTCAGAGGGGTGTGTTGAGGCAAGTTGCTGGAAAATATCATGAGCAGCAGCCTTATTGCCTGCCTGCGCCGCAGCTATACCGCGCCGCATGGCGTCTGCCGCATCTCCCCTCTCAGTTGTAGCGTCAACAACATTTGTCTGCATGATTCTTACCTCGCGAAACTAGGCGTAATAGACGTGGCGGCCAGACGCCCGATGAACTTATCTTACATTAGAGGCACAGCGGCGGCAATAGTTTCGGCTTAATTTCGGGACTAATGTACTGCCCGAAAGTAGCTGTGACGCGCACCTGCGGGCCCTCATGCAACAGCAAGGGAAACAGAAAAGGCAGAGGAAGCTCGATGTCCTGGGAATTACACACCCATAAGGACGGCGTTTCCTCTGCCTAGCCGTGGACAGGACAGCACTACCTGCTAAGCCACGTTGCTGTCCCGCTCTGGCGTTGGGGCTGCACCACGCTGGTCAGCGGTAAAGAGGGAAAGCTGGCGCGTGAGGGAGCTGCGGCCCGCAGGCTCGCGGAAGCGCAACAAGTCGCCTTTGCGTACCAGCAATCCGCGCTGCATCGGCATATTCCAGGCGCGCAGCTTCCCTTCCCGAACTGCCAACCTCACGTCGGCTTCCGTCACACCCAGGTAGAGGGCGGCTTGTTTGGTTGTGTACATCTCATCGCTCATATCTCTCTCCCGCTTTGTGTGGGTGCGCGCCATTCGCCCCACCTGCTCTACTTCTCTCCATTAGGCTGCGGCTTCACCTTTGAGCATGTCTATGAACTGTGAGGCCTCTGCTTTGGTAAGCTCGGTAGGTCGTACACCGAATACCTCATCACAGCGGTCATCTACCTGGCTCTCGGAGAGTCGCTTGCTGGCTCGGCCAATAGCATATATCGCCTTAACCTGTTTCTCTGTAGCCTGGAAGCCGTTGGGTGACGCCTCCGACGCGGCGGGCAGCCTGTCGAAGTCGTCGTCCTGGGCGGGCATGCGGCCTCCGTTGCTCGGCGCGGCAGATTTGAAGCCCCACGAGTTAGTTTCCCTGGCAGCCCCATTGCCGCTGTTACCCTTAGTGTTGCGGGCGAAGTTGCTAGCTCGGTCAATGATATTGCGCGGTTCCGCAAGGTTGACAGGGGCATCTACCACCTGTTTGGTGCCGGGGCGTGCGTTAGATGAGAAGTCGAAGTCCTGGCAGAACTGTGTTCCGAAGCCGAGAGCCGCGAGGGCACGGCCAAGAGCCTTTGTCTCGGCGGCTTCTATATAGTCGTGGAAGTCGCGCACAGTCTCGGAGCCCCAGCCGGTGGCTTTGCCGCCATTCGGCACTTCAACTTCGGCTCGGAAGAGGGCGAAGCCGCTCTCCTCGTTGTGCTGCACAATCTCGGTGGTCATGCGAGCATCGGGGTGCTGGCTGCGCAGCCAGAGGAGCCGCCACTTTACTTCAAGGTAGTCACGGCCATCAAAGTTGCTGAGGTACTGTGTAGGATCAAATGGCTGGGCTGCGGGCGATGTTCCGCTCTTTACCGCAGGCTTCGCGATGGACCCGTGCGTTGAATTTCCGCCTTGCTGGTCATCTGCGAAGCCCGTGGCAGCTACTTGTTGGGTGCCTTCACCCTCTACATCGTCAACCGGGAACTCTGCTCTTTTCTTGGCGCTCATTTACTCTTGCCTCCTAAGCTCTAAATCTCAAACTCAGCTCTACTTTTCGACTACTTTCAGCGAGCTTGCAAACCCCTCAGCAGATGCTTGCTCACTCACTTCTTGTACTAAGATTATAGCAAATATGTTCTTATTTGTCAAGTAGATAAGGCTATTTTGTTCTAAATTGCACGATCCGTTTCGGCAGCCCTGTGAGCAAAGTGAGGTGGGATTTAAAGGGTAGAAAGATATAGAGGCGGAGCTTATACGGTCACCTGCCGTCTGTCGTCCAGCCTCATAGCCGCGGCGTGATTACGCAATGGTTAGCAATGGCGCTGATGCGGGCCAGAGGTCACGGAAGCGTGCCATATCGCTGCAAGTATCGCTGCAAGCCAAGCGCGCCCAGAGTTACTTGCTCAGTACCATTAGAACTTTTGGTCACCTCGAGCCTTGACCGCTCAAAGTATTGCACACGCCGGGTCTGGTCGTCTATGGGATTGTACTCGTCTAATGCTTCGCTGACAGGGTAGCCGAGGGCAGTCACATCGCCATGAGAGCGCCAGTAGGAAAGAAAAGGCTCGGAAATATTGTGGCGAGTCTCAGGCATGTAAGTAGAGCCGGAGATAGGTTGCGCGGGGTCAAAACGCGTGTCCGTAGGAGTGTAATAGAAGAGGCGGAAATCTAGCTTGCTGAGCCTGATTTGAGGGCCTTTCTCGTCAGGATCAGGCCCAATTTCCAGCACGGCATCGCGGAAGTACTGCACGGTACGACCTGCTTCGCTCAACTCATCGGTCACGGCGGGTCCAAAGCGTGCCAGGCCGCCGTTGGCCTTCCAGAAGTCGAGGAAGCCGCCACGCACACAATACTTTGTGTCGTTGAAGCATTGCTCCGCGCCTACTAGCCTGGGAGCGAGCAGAGGCTTGCGGAAAGGAGCGAAGTTAGGTGGATTGCTACCTACCTGCGCCACCTTGTAAGGCGACGAGTTACCTGTGTAAGGCCCGGCGCTGAATGCGTAAAGATAACCATCGTTAGAGGCCACGTATAAGACGCCCCCCGCGATAGTGGTCGGCGCGTAGATTGTTCCGCCCGTAGCGTACTCCCACAACAGGTCGCCTGTGGAGGCGTTTAATACCTCAACGGTGTCATCACCCGCAGCCACTACGAGGCCGTTGGCGGCAGCAAGGGCAGGCAGCACTGACCCGCTGGTGGGGTGTATCCACTTTACGGCACCCGTTGTGGGGTCGAGCGCGTGAACTGTGCCCGCGAACTTCTGCGCCGTCCCGAGCGACAGGTAGCCCGCCGCCGCATAGATGGTGTTATAGGCGTATACGCTCGACGAAACATCTCCTTCACCGCACTGAGGACACGAGCCGCCATCCGCTACCTGTGTGCTCCATACGGGTCCTGCCACGAGTTTATCTGCACGGAAGGCGTAATAGTAGCCGTTCTTGGCGGCTGCGCCCACCATGGTTTTGCCGTCGCGGTCCTGAAAGAGTGTGGGGGTCGTGCCCCAATCACCATCGAATACCTGCTCTGATATTGGTATTTGCCAGGCATCCATGACCTTGAGGGTGTTCTTATCAAGCCGGGCAATGCTGTAGCTGTTGGGAATATAGAAGTCGCCGGAGGCTGTGGTTACATAGATATTACCCGTTGCCTGGTCCACCATTGGTGAGGTCCATAGACCTCCTCCCTTCTGGCCCTGGGACACGAAGCTCGACTGCATCTCGGCCTTGCCGGTCTCGGCGTTGACACCGAAGACTTGCGCGTACGGGAAGGGCCTGTCGCAGAGGGCTGCGATGCCGTAGTAAATCCTGCCGCCGTAAAGTAGGGGTGATGCCCAGTTGTATGCCCCACCGGTCTCGCTGTTGTCGCCCGTCTGAAACTTCCAGAGGGTGCTTCCTGTTTGCGGGTCGAGAGCATACAGGTACTGGTCACCGCCACCCACGTAAAGCGCCTTGTCGGTGACGACAGGGGCTGAAGTGACGCCTGCCGTTTGGGGCACGCACCTCTTAGAGGTGGTCTGCCCCAGGTTAGCCTTCCACTTTACCGAGCCGTCAGCGACATTGAGGGCGTACATGAAGCCATCCCAGGAGCCAAGATATATCAACCCACCTTTTACTATAGGTTGCGCGGCCAGCACGTTACCGAGCTTCTGCTTCCAGACCAGCTTCAGCTTTGAAGCGTTATCAGGCGATAGGCGCGTCTCCGCCGAGTTGAAGCCGCTGCGCGCAGCATCATACATGTAGGTGGGCCACTCATCAGGGTTGCCCACGTTTGTGTTGGAAGTGAGCTTGTTGGCGTCGCCCGCCAGGTAGGTTGCCCCCAGGCCAAGCGCTACGACACACAGCACTAGCAGAGCCAGCAAGCCGGTGTGCTTCTTAGATAACTTCATCATATACTTTTCTAGTGATGCTCACCGTACGCGGCAACCGGCGGTCGTCACTCGCCGGCTGTAAGGCAAGCTGCTATCTCGCAGGTCAGGATAGTTCCGCGATGTAGGCAGGCTTTGATTGGCCGCACATTGCCGAGGCAACGGGCTAGTCCAGGTAGCCACGTAGCTTGCTTGCACCGTAGCGGGCATAGCGCAGTTTGCGCAAGATGCGCGTTTCGATCTGGCGGATGCGCTCGCGGGTGATACCGAACTCCTTAGCCACTTCCTCCAAAGTGCGCGGGCGGTCATCAGTCAGGCCATAGCGCATCTGGAGGATAAGCCGCTCGCGGTCGGTCAGCTTACGCAGTATGTCGTCAACTTGCTCTTTGAGCATCTGGCGAGAAGCCTCTTCTTCAGGCGCGCCGGTGCCTTCATCCGGTATGAAGTCGCCCAGGAAGCTGTCTTCTCCTTCTTCCATAGGAGCGTCCAGTGAAGCCGGGTGGCGGGCCATGTCGAGTATCTTACGCACCCTTTCCGCGGGCATGTTAAGCGCTTCGCCCAACTCTTCCTCGGTCGGCTCTCGTAGCAGTAGCTGCTGTAGCTCATGGGCCTTGCGGCGCAGCCGGGTGACCATCTCCGTGACATGCACAGGCAGACGGATCGTGCGGCTCTGGTCTGATATAGCGCGGGTGATGGCCTGGCGTATCCACCAGGTAGCATAGGTGGAGAATTTGAAGCCTTTACGGTAGTCGAACTTGTCGGCTGCCTTCATCAGGCCGATGTTGCCTTCCTGTATGAGATCGAGGAGCGACAGCCCACGGCCGATATATCGCCGTGCTATGCTCACCACCAGGCGGAGATTGGCCTGCACAAGCTGCTCTTTAGCCCGACGGCCTTCCTCTTTGAGCAGCATGCATTCCCGCATGGCTTCCTGGTGCTCTTCTGGAGTAAGCTCACCATCGGCGAGCCGTGCGTCAAGAGATGCAAGGTCTGCTCCCGCCTTGCGCCCCTGTACCATCTTTTCGGCCAGCGCGCTTTCATCGGGCGATTTGAGAAGGGCGGTGCGCCCTATCTCTCGCAGGTAGATACGCACCGAGTCGTCGGTAGAGACGCCCTCCATTGAGAGCGCGCGGTCTATGGCTTTTTGAAGATCTTCGGCTCGCTCAACCTCTACCTCTGCTACTTCATCGGCTGCACGCGCAAGCTCCGCGGCGTCGGGCTCGCTTTCCTCGCCTCCTTCAATCTCTTCCTCTAAAGACACTTCCAGCACCTCAACCTCGAGGATTTCCAGGTCAAGGTCAATCATGTGGGCGACAACAGGGGTGGAATGGCCGTTACCTTTGGAAGGCGAAATACGACTGGGCCTGGGGGTGCCAATGGGGGCTTGCGATACTTCGACTTCATCGAGGCCGAGCTTATCATAAGCCTCATCAAGAAGCTCAACAATGCTCTCGCGGGAAGCTCCGGCCCGGGAGCTGAGGGTGTCGCTCAGATCAAAGCGCTCCGTAGCGTCCAGGTCGTCGAGGGTGGTGCTACCTCTTTCTCCCTCAGATGCCCCGAGAGTAGGCTCTAAGACAGGCTCTTCATCAAAAAGGGGAGCGGGCGCGCCATTCACAGGAGCGCTCTTAGCACCGGCTTTACCTTTGCCACGCGGGGGTGCCGGGGTCTCCTTGCTCCGTGTGGCGGAGGCTGCGCTCTTCTTGGGTCCCTCAGCCGGCTGGCTGTCGTGGTGGTTGGTAGCTTTGGGCATTTTCCTTGCTCTTTTTCTTCCGCCTATTCTACCTCAATGTGCCTTACAGCTTTGTCCGCAGAACTTTGGCGCGGGCTAAACCATTCTTTCCAGAGGCAAAATAGCGCCAGCGTGGCTTCTCTGCCCGCATTCTTGAGGTGGATACGTGTCTGCTCAGGTAAAATCTGGCCGGGCAGCTCTACAAGGTCTTGCCAGGTGAGTATAGTAGGCTCAGGCCAGACGCTAGCAGGGATATCCACGCCCGCGCTGCCCGGCGTTTCGACAGGCAAAGTTGGCCCCTGTGCCCCACCTGCCGGCTTCGTGGTTTGCGCATCCGTGCTGCGTCGTCTCTCTGTAATCGGCTCCATTACTTACATCCTCTGCTGGGATAACATGATACCACTGCGTTGAGCATTTGTCCAATAAGTTACGACAAGTAACTGTTCAGGGTTGGGGTAGAACAACGTTCAAGATGTAAATGTGCGGGTGCGCCCTCACCCCATGCCCCTCTCCCTTCATGGGAGAGGGGGCTTTCTCCCTGGTGAGTGTACAGGGGCAAAGCCCTTGCACCTCTATTCTGAACAGTTACTATGACGAGTGGTTTTGGACTGAAAGCGGGCCCGGGGTCAGTAGAATGCCGAGGTGGGGCGTGCAAGAAACCACCAGCCACAGCCTACCTTCCCACCCCTAGCCCCTCGTCGGCCGGCTGCACGAAGCTGATGCGTAGCTCGCCCTTCTCCAGTTTGGCTCCGGCTACCTGTGAGATAGCCAGGGCACGCGGCAAGATGATGTTGCGCTTGTAGTCGCCTACTTGCACCACTAGCTCATCGCCTGTTTGGGCCAGGTCTATCTGGTCTTTGCTGGCGAGCGGTAGCGGCATGCGCAGCAGATAGCCCTGCGCCGTCTGCTCTATTGTCTGTGCGTTGCCGTGGAAGAATACGTCTGCGGGGTTGGCGTCACCAAATATTGCCTGCCCCATCTTGTCCAGCATCTCCACGCCCACCACCTCGGTGTCAAAGAAGGGCACATCGAAAATAGGCACAGGCGAAAAGCACTCCTCTACCAGCTTGTGGTTGCGCCCTTGTATATCCCGCCAGTGGGCGAAGTAAGGGCCGTCCACCGAAGCAGGGAAGAGGCGATTGCAAACTACCATGTCGCATGAATATCCAAAGAGCGACAGGTAGGTGTATGTACGCTGAGCCTCTTTTACAACCATCTTCTCAGCGTTGAGCACCACGCGCACCGATGTCATCTCCTGGTCGGCCAGCAATCTATGTATACGGTCTAACTGCGTGAGCAAGTGCTTGATAGACTCGAAGACGTTATCTTCGGGCATCGGCATGTCGGTCACGGCTCGTGCCAGTGGCCTCAGTATCTTCGCGGCTTGCCGCTGCACTGGGAAAAGCTTTTCCAACCACCAGCGCGCTATCTCAGGGAAGGAGAGGAGACGCAGTGTGTCGCCTGTGGGAGCGCAGTCTACTACGATAGCATCATAGAGGCCGGAGTCATAATGTTTGACGATGCGCACCAGCCCGGCAAGCTCCTCTGCGCCGGGCAGCACTGTCATCTCCTCGGCAACTACATCGCCCATGCCGCGCCACGACAGCAACGTTGTAAGGTACTGTTGTAGAGTGACCCAGTAGCGGTCAACCTCATGTAGCACAGATACCTCTTGCGCCCACAGGTTGGGCGCTACTTCAACAGGTTCATGTCCAAGAGGCACGTCAAAGGAGTCGGCGAGAGAATGAGCAGCATCTGTGCTCATAACCAGGGTACGGCAACCTAGCTTGGAGAGGCGCAGGGCGGTGGCAGCAGACACACTGGTTTTGCCCACGCCGCCTTTGCCTGTGTAAAGTATTATGCGCATAGGAGGATTCCCGATACATCATGTAAAAGCCGGCCGGCATTCCGGCAACCTGTTCCTGAGCGGAGCCACAGCGAGAGCAGACATGCAGACAAACGCCAAAGCTAAACTCAGTTGCAGCAATGGAAGTATATTCACCCATTATACAAATGTCAAACGCTAAGCAGGTTGTAACTGTTCAGATTTAGAGTGGAGCAATCTTCTTGGGGTATCTATGCACCCTCACCTGCCCTGACCCGCCCTCACCCCATGCCCCCTCTCCCCTTGTGGGAGAGGGGGCTTTATTGCTGGGGAGTATATCTCCCCTTGTGGGAGAGGGGGCTTTAATCACCCTTGTAACCCCGTCAGGGGATTGCCCCCCCACCCCTAATGTAAGGAATCGACCCCTTTTTAGGATTACCTGGGAGTGGCAGTTGGGGCTACATAGCTATCCGCGAAGCGCATCCAGAGATAATCTTGGCTATACATGAAGCGTATCACACGGTCGGCTGTCCAGAGGGCATAGCCATTCTCGTAAGGCTGCCAGGCGGCTGTTGTATTTGTCTCCGGCTCAACTGCCCAACCTAATGCCTGCTGAATACTCATCCCTTCTATCGTTTCGTTATAGTAGATTTTGCCGAAGCCGCGCACCGGCGCGTACAGGCCCGCCGGGGGCGTAGCCAGGGGCTGCACCGTAGGATCACCGTCTCGATAGGTATCTGGGAACGATGCCCAGGTGCCTACCGTATCGTTTGGACCGCCGATAAAGACGTAGATGGTTTGCGTGTCGCCTCTCCAGAACATATAGCCGTTCTGGAAGCGCTCTCCGGCTGCGAGCGATATAGCACTTTCGTAAGCCGTTGGGCAGCCCGCTCGGTTGCGCACGACAGGGTTGTTATCCCAGATTTTGCCAAAACCATTCACAGGCATAATACCGCATGGCGGAGTTGGTGTAGGCGGAGACGTGACGTGCGGTGTGGGCGTGCTCTTTACAGGCGTGGCGCTTGGGGTCGCTCGGCGCGTGGGTGTGGGCACGACTGTATGCGTCGGTGTAACTATGGCTGTGGCTGTGGCTGTGCTGCGTGCTGTGGGGGTCTGCGAAGGCGGCTCCGCTGTTTGGGTTGGCCCGCTGGTAGAGGTGGGCGTCGATGTGTATGTCGCGGCCATCGTAGGCGTAGACGGCACAGTCGTAGCAGTCGCGCTGGGCACGGTTGTTGGGCTTGCCTTGACAGCTGTGGCTGTGGCTGCTGACCGGACAGGGGTGATAGACGCGACGGTACCCGTCACCTCGGACGGCGCCACAGGCGTATACTCAGGAGTAATTTGAGCGACTGCGGTATTGCGCGGGCGCGGTGTGTCGGTAGGCGCAGAGGTCGCAGTCGGTATCGCCGTCTTTGTAGGTGTGCTGGTGGCTGTGGGGGTATAGGCGGCCACAGTGAAAGTCAAAGTAAGAGGTTGCCTGTCAAGCTGCGAGCCATCTACGCCCAGACTGATACGTGGGGCATCCACACGAACCTCGTAGCTTGCGCCGGGCTGCCAACGGCCAGCCTTTGGCATCAACGTCAACGCCGGCCCGCTGCCGGTATTCGTAACAGTGATAGATACTGGAACTGACACGGGGGGCTTCACATCGGTTTCCCAGAGAGTTGTGTGGCTCACAGCGTCAGCATGGTTCTCAGGATCCGTCATCAACACACGTTTGCTAAAAAGTACATGTACGGGCTGCGTATATGCGGTGATGGGTGACTCCTCACTCAGCGCGGCAGCAGCTGCGGAGCCATCCTTGCGTACAAGCATCACCACAAGTACAACAGCCATGACACCAACGAGCAGCGCGGCAGGCAAGGCTCTAGACCAGCCTCTACCTACGTTGCTGAAGGCGGTCGCAAAACTCTGCTTTCTCCTGGCCTGGGCTGGAGCGAGTAGAGTACCAGGTATGGGACCACGTGCGGGCGCGTTACCGGAGATGCGCTTGCTGCTGTTGCCTTGTGCCTCTATAGCACGCCACACATCGCGCCGCAAACCGACGGGCGGAATGGGCACGGACAAGGCACGAATATCCGCTCCTATAGCTCTATATTCGGCAAGGCTGTGGCGGCAACTCTCGCAAGATGCCAGGTGCGATTCAACCTGGACCCGTTCGCCCTGCGTGACCACCCCATCGTAGTAGGCAGACAGCAGTGGCCGGACCTCGTTGCAATTCATGAACGCTCCCCCAAAGTGGTACAAAACTCTACTCTAACTCTCATACTCAAGGCTCTAACCTTCTAACCGGCTAGGGCTTTCGCCCGTGATAACATCAGGCTCAGCACCAGGTGCGTGGCCGTACCGCGCCAGGTAGGCCTGCCTGAACTCCTCGCGAGCGCGAAAGAGGAGCGACTTCACTGCCGAGCGGCTTGCCCCCATCACCTCGCCTATCTCATCACACGACATCCCCTGATACTCTTTCAAGATCAACGCCATACGGTGCTTGGGGGTGAGCTTGTCCAGCACCGCCTGCACTTCGCCTGACGTCTCGAACTGGTTGTATTCACCCACCGGGTCGTCATCAGCCGCAGGCTCGATGGCGGGATTGGTGTCAAATGTCTCCCAGGGGAGCCACTTTATCAACTTACGCCGCCTCAGCACGTCCATACAGGTGTTTGAGGCTATGCGATGCAGCCATGCCGAAAGGTTGAGGTCGGGGCTCGTGCGAGGCAGCGCCATGTACGCCTTGACGAAGGTGTCCTGCGTCAGGTCGTAGGCATCTTCGCTATTCCCCATAAGCCGGTAAATAAAGGCGTAGAGGCGCCGCTCGTAGCGACTGTAAATCGCTTCGAAAGCTGCCACGTCACCCTCGCGTGCCTTTGCTACCCAGCTTTTCTCATCAATGGACAAGGCGAAACCTTCCATCCGGTGGCCCACCTCCTGTTAGTAAAACGGAGACAAAGGTCACAGGTTGCAGAGCTAACTGAAGTTATGGATTATGAATTATAAATTATGAATTGAGAATTACGGTAATCCAATTCATAATTGCGGCTTCAGCGGAGAAGGCGGCATGACCTCCTCTGTTACTAAAGGCGAGTGCTACGCAGTACTTTTTGGCTTATCTGGTAGGAGCTACGGTGTAAACATTTATGGTATCATGAAACGTCGCGTGAAGCATAATGCCGCCTACTTGCGTATATCTGTTGAGACAACAGGAGAGCAAGGAAACACCGTCAGCATGAGGCCGTCGATATGAGGCCGTCGATATGAGATTGTATGAGAGCTAAAGAGCGTTATGTAACCGCGCCCGTGCGCGGGCTATGGTGCAACCTGTGCGGCTCCAGGCTGGCGGGCAAAGGCAGCATGGCCGGTGGCATCATCACCAGGCACCGCGAGGTGCAGTGGACAGAGGCCACGGGCAAGGTTTCTACATGGTCGCTTTGCGCTCAGTGCTACGCCGAGCGGTTGAGCTGCGCGGCGTGCGGCTTGCAGGTGGGTGCCCAGGCTTTCATGCTTGAGGGCGAAGCTGGTATCTACTGCAAGCACTGTTTCGAGGAACGCCCCAGATGTGACACTTGCGGCTGCCCTGTAGGTTCGCACTACTGGACACGCTCTGACGGCAGGAAGCTGTGCGACGGGTGCCAGTCCACCGCAGTCTCCGACCCGGCACAAGCTCATGCTCTCTACAAGCGTGTGCGTTCCTCTCTCGCCCAGCTCCTCGGTATTTCCCTGCGCGAACCATGCCAGTTGAAGCTCGCCAACAGACGACAACTCCTTGAGTTGATTGAGAAGTCCTCACTGCACAGCCTGGACGCCGACAGTCGCGGGCGCTGTTTCGGGCTATTTATTCAGGAGGGGCGGCACAAGGCGGTCTTTGTAGAGTACGGCTTGCCGCAAATTGTGCTGCTCGAAGTGATGGCGCACGAGTACGCGCACGCCTGGCAGAGCGAGAACTGCCCCAGGGGGATCTTGCCGGAAGTACAGGAAGGATTCGCTGAATGGGCAGCTTACAAACTGCTACAGGCATGGGGTTGCAGGCGCCGCTCGGAGAGAATGTTGCGCCGGGAAGATATATACGGGCGTGGCCTCAAAAAGATGCTCCAATGGGAAGCAGAAGGCGGCCAGGCAGAGGTCTTCAGAAAGATCAAGCGCGAGCCGCCGAACCTCAAAGAACAGTCACCGCTTCGCGGAATCGCGAATAATGAGCTACGAGCGGGATTACGCTAGCTCATAATCGGTGATTCCGCGCAGGCGGAACTTTTACTTCACCACGCTCATCGTCTTTTGCAGCGATTGCTGGTCGGTGGCTGATACGAATGCTGTTGCATCACCGGTGTGGGTAAAGGCGTACCAGCGGCCACCCTGAGTCCAGAAATTGCCGCTCTTAGTCGCTGTCCTGAAGGTCTCACGGATAGCAGTATCGAACTCATTGGCGTCTTCCTGGCTGTCCCACACGTAACTCTCGTAAAGAACCGCCGAGTCACCATTCTGGTAAAAGGCGTACGAGCCGCCTCCCCAGCCTGCTGCAGCTACGTCAGGGTTGGAAGCGCCTGTGATTTTCAGCATCTCCTGGAGATCGAACTCGCCTACTGTGCCCATATCTGTGGCAGTCCAACCTGTGCCAAGTGTGTTTGTGAGAGGCTGCAACACCACAGATTTAGGATTATCACGCGGCTTCTCTATATACTTCTCAGGGTGAAGTATCTGTTCGGTTGAGAGGGGCGGGTCGGTCAGCGCTGCATTGACAGCGTTGTTGCCATCTATCTGCCTGAGCGCGCTTACAAACGCAGACCCCGCGTTATAAGGAAAGGTCAAACCATCTTGTATGTACTGCGGGGCGCTGTCAAAGACGGCTGTTGAGGCGGCGCTGCTCTCCTGGACCAGTTTCCTCAGGTCGGAGGTAGACATGTACTGCTGTGCGTACTGTATACCCGTAAGATTGGCATCACCTTCCACCAGCGCGCGAACAGCCGAATCGCGGTCGTCGTTTTGACTCTGATCAGGGATCAGCTTGTTCAAATTGTAGTTGTCGTCCTGTAAGCTGTGGACGAACTCGTGTGCCAGGGTTTCGCGCGCTACCGGGTCGAGCGTGCCGCTGTCGTTGCGGGCGAAGAGTTCTTTTGTATCCGAGTCGTAGTAACCTGCTACCTGCTCGGTTAGCAAATCTACCTGGAGCTGGTAGAGGTCTGTCGAGCGGTTATCAAGCAAGCGAAGCAACCACGCCTCTGTCGCATCTCGCACAGCGTCTTTCTTCGGATAGTCTTTGCTCAGGCTCTTGAGAAGATTGTCGTGCATCTGGCTCTGGGTAACGAAAGCCTCCGGCACATCCCCGGTCGGCTTGAGACCGCGCACCTGGATTACATCGGCTTCAACTTCTTGAAGCTGCTTTTTTATCGCTGCGCTGATGGTGCCAGGTGTTGCTCCCTGGGCCGTCGTGTCAGTAGGTTCTGCTGTGCCTGCGACCCCTGCGACCCCTGTGGTCTCTGTGGGCGCGGCTACGGTGCTTTCGGCTGTTGGCTGAGATGGTGGCGCCACCTCAGTTCCAACTGCTGTTGGGCTTCCAGGCAGGAACTGCGAAGAAGAGGCCACGGTGGGGGTAGGCTGCGAGGCGGTAGGCGTCTGCGCCGAAGGCAGCCCCGTTGGGTCACAAGCTGCAAGCAATACAACAAGTAGGACTGCCAGCAATGAACGTTGGCGCATGAAATATCCCTTCTTTGCTAATGGGAGCGCCGCGAACGCTCATAGCTCAGTATATGGGGTTGGCCGTAGCGCGTCAAGGAAAGCTCCGCCGGTAAGAGTTCAGAGTTAGGGTGTAAGGGGGTGAGAAAGGAGGAAAAAGCACTCAAGGAAGGGGTTAAGGTGCTGGGCACGCCAGGTGCCAAACAAGGAGGCCAGCCTCATGCGGGTGCGACTACCCCTCTCAGACTGGGAGCCACCAGACACCTTGCGCATCACCACGAGGGGGCGCACGCTCCGTTCAGCCAGGTTGTTGTCCGAGGAGAGGCCGGGCTGTAATACGAAGCGGAAAAGCTCATCTTGGTGGCGAAGCAGCCTCTTGCATAGAGCATGGCAAGGGTGGCCTTTGTGAAGCTTGGTCTCCGAGTACTTGCTTCCTAGCTCTCTGATACCTTCCATTAGCGCGATGTACAAC
>DAHVFG010000200.1:0-945 GCA_027317125.1 Chloroflexota bacterium
GTTGTGAGCCTCTATTACTGTTACATTGTTGTTGTTGTTGTTTACGACGCTCTCCACTCTGCCGGAACCCCCCGCCTGCTGCGAGCCGCCCGGTGTGTTGCGCTTGGTGGGTATGCCGTTTTGACCTGCTTGCTGCGACGGCCCGTTTACTGCATCACTCAATATCTTATTGAGCTGCCCTCTCAGTTTCACCTCGTCTTTGATTGCAGCTGTTGGTTTCAGTACCCTCACCATCGGGTCGTAGGTTGTAACCGTCACTATGCTCATGCGCGAAAACGGGCATCTGCGTGTTTCAGTACCCTCACCATCGGGTCGTAGGTTGTAACGGTCTTTTATCAGATAGCCAGCGTCCCAGCCTCCACCGTTTCAGTACCCTCACCATCGGGTCGTAGGTTGTAACCGGCCGGCACGCGGCGAACGCGCAGGACGCCTGAAACGAGTTTCAGTACCCTCACCATCGGGTCGTAGGTTGTAACGCATGGTCGCCGTGAGCTTCGACGCGCTCCCTCAATATCGACAGTTTCAGTACCCTCACCATCGGGTCGTAGGTTGTAACAGGCGGTTCCCCAGCGTCTGGTCTGCCTCGATGCTGGCGTTTCAGTACCCTCACCATCGGGTCGTAGGTTGTAACAGCCGCTTTCGGAACTGCTAAGTACGCAGCAACTACTGGTTTCAGTACCCTCACCATCGGGTCGTAGGTTGTAACGTATGGCCATAACTTCTCGCTCAAGGTCTGGGGAGGTTTCAGTACCCTCACCATCGGGTCGTAGGTTGTAACGGCGGTTGGAGCGTCGGCGGCAGGACGGGAGTTTACCGTTTCAGTACCCTCACCATCGGGTCGTAGGTTGTAACCCATATTCGTGGGCTTCGGGGACGCCGCGAACGCCGTGTTTCAGTACCCTCACCATCGGGTCGTAGGTTGTAACATATACCACAGGGCGGGGG
>DAHVFG010000201.1:0-767 GCA_027317125.1 Chloroflexota bacterium
GGCGTGGGCCACGACAAGAAAAGGCAATAAACATCGTTAGAAGTGTAGCCGAGGATGCCTGGCAACGACTGAGTGCCGGGGACGGAGCTAAAGGTCCCAGGTTATATGATTGGACTAGAGTAGCTCTTGAGCGTCTGACCTGGTTAGGCGAGGATGAAGTGAGATGGGAGCACTGGATACTTGCTCGTCGCAGCATCGAAAAGCCGGAGGAACTAGCACAGCTTGGCCTAAAAGGACCAGCAGTTTCGCAGGCAACAGTGTGGTCATGACAGGTTCTATAATGTGGGCTTATTTGAGCCAAGCTGTACTAGCATATTATGTGGTGTTCTGTCCACTCAATACATCACTCCAAGATCTGATTGGAGTAGCCGGAAGGCGGTGGACGATAGAGGAGAGCTTCGAGATCACCAAGGGAGAGGTAGGTCTTGATGAATATGAGGTGCGGCGGTGGACAGCATGGTACCGGCATATTACTCTGGCTATGTTAGCCCAGGCCTATCTGAGTGTCACACGCTTCTACGCAGCCGCACAAGAGGGTGAAAAAGGGGGGTGTTAGAACTGGAGGAGCTGGAGGAGTTACTGCCACTCACAGTACCAGAAGTGAGGAGACTACTTTGGGGATTAGTTTGGAGAAAGATCGCTGATGTCGACAAGGTGCTGGATTGGTCTAGGTGGAGACGCCGTCATCAGGCCAGAGCTAAACGGTGCCACTACAAGCGTCGTCTCGCTCAACTCTACGCCTTGTGAATAACTGCGGCTGTAGGACT
>DAHVFG010000202.1:0-724 GCA_027317125.1 Chloroflexota bacterium
ATGTAACGCTGCGTCAGGTCGGCCATGTATACGGTTTCAGTACCCTCACCATCGGGTCGTAGGTTGTAACCAGCCCCACCATCTCACGAGTGGTGCGACCTTGATCGAGTTTCAGTACCCTCACCATCGGGTCGTAGGTTGTAACTATTGGATGTGGAGGGGGCAACGCTCTCTGTGGAGCAAGTTTCAGTACCCTCACCATCGGGTCGTAGGTTGTAACGGGCATGGCATTAACCCTCGTCCTCTCTGGGTGCGAACTGTTTCAGTACCCTCACCATCGGGTCGTAGGTTGTAACACATAAAAACTGGCGTAGTCGGCACAGATGGTAAAGGTGTTTCAGTACCCTCACCATCGGGTCGTAGGTTGTAACCTTAGAAGCTGCTAACAAATAGCTAGTCCAGTCGTGGTTTCAGTACCCTCACCATCGGGTCGTAGGTTGTAACCAAGTTATCCACACACACACCAGGAACATCACCATTAGTTTCAGTACCCTCACCATCGGGTCGTAGGTTGTAACTAGCTTGCACATGGTCTGGGTGATTGGGCCAATTTTTGCGTTTCAGTACCCTCACCATCGGGTCGTAGGTTGTAACTGTTTCCGTGCAGTCTAAACACCTGGTCAGGTTCGCCAGTTTCAGTACCCTCACCATCGGGTCGTAGGTTGTAACAAGATTGCCGAGGTCAAGCGGTGTAGGCGCGATAAACCGTTTCAGTACCCTCACC
>DAHVFG010000203.1:0-607 GCA_027317125.1 Chloroflexota bacterium
AGGCATAACTATCCCTCGCAAGAGCAACGAGCGGCACAGAGGGCGCTTTGACAAAGAGATATACCGTCTACGCAACATAGTAGAGACGTTGTTCAACCGGCTCAAGCAGTACAGGCGAATAGCTACTCGTTACGAGAAGTTGGCCGAGAACTACCGAGCTATGTTGGTTGTCGCCTCCATTCTCCTTTGGTTGTAATTTGCAAACACGCCCTAGTACAGATAGGCTGAACTCGCATGAAACTGGCTCTTGTTCCCTTTTGCCAAATTTGCCTAAATCCTGGCGCGCACCCCCGTCTGCTGATAGCTTGACGTTCAGTAGGGCTTCTGGTAAACTGATTTCGGTCTGGCCGAGGTAGCTCAGCTGGTAGAGCATGCGACTGAAAATCGTAGGGTCACGTGTTCGAGTCACGTCCTCGGCACAACTGAATAGGCACGATGATAGCCCTGACGTTTTTATACTCAGGGCTTTTCTGTGGTTTGAACCACCACACGCTTGCCAACGTGCTCTCATGTGCAACCATCCTTATCGCTCGCTCTTTACAGAGACTAGCAGCTGCAACCTCAGGGTGCTCTTTATCTCCCTACATTCTGTAAGGATGTGGTTAGC
>DAHVFG010000204.1:0-554 GCA_027317125.1 Chloroflexota bacterium
TCAGTACCCTCACCATCGGGTCGTAGGTTGTAACCCGCTTCAATGCTGCATTACGTATTTGTCGCCAGTGCGTTTCAGTACCCTCACCATCGGGTCGTAGGTTGTAACTAATTCCGCGTCTGTGGGTTCGGGGATGTCAAGGTTCGTTTCAGTACCCTCACCATCGGGTCGTAGGTTGTAACTCAGGCCGACTATCTGTTTTATGAATTCCTGACTGAGTTTCAGTACCCTCACCATCGGGTCGTAGGTTGTAACACGTTATGGTTGCTTATGACATGGACAGTGCGGGTTGTTTCAGTACCCTCACCATCGGGTCGTAGGTTGTAACCCTGCGCACGCTAAAGCCAGGGGGCCATGCCCTTGTTGTTTCAGTACCCTCACCATCGGGTCGTAGGTTGTAACCACTTGGGATAATGGTAAGTGATGTGTGTCTTACATACGTTTCAGTACCCTCACCATCGGGTCGTAGGTTGTAACGCGCTGTGGACCAGACAACGGCGTTCGGCAACACCGGGCGTTTCAGTACCCTCACCATCGGGTCGTAGGTTGTAACG
>DAHVFG010000205.1:0-537 GCA_027317125.1 Chloroflexota bacterium
GTACTGAAACCTTCGCGGTGCTGGTGCTCGTCCTGGTGATAGCGCGGTTACAACCTACGACCCGATGGTGAGGGTACTGAAACTCGTTCATCGGGCAATCGGCTACACTATTACTGGATCAGTGGCAGAGGTTACAACCTACGACCCGATGGTGAGGGTACTGAAACGCTTGAATGATGGACTCCAATCTTGCCGGAACCGACGACGTTACAACCTACGACCCGATGGTGAGGGTACTGAAACACGCCGGATAGCCCCAGGTGTGTACACATTGATATGGAAGTTACAACCTACGACCCGATGGTGAGGGTACTGAAACGCTGTTGTGGTGGTTATTACATCGTTTATGTTGCTCGCTGTTACAACCTACGACCCGATGGTGAGGGTACTGAAACCATTGACCACGCCGTACCAACACACCTCATTGGGTTTGTTACAACCTACGACCCGATGGTGAGGGTACTGAAACGGTAATCTCTACCTCAACGGCGCGACGGTTTACGCGCAAGTTACAACCTACGACCCGATGGTGAGGGT
>DAHVFG010000206.1:0-534 GCA_027317125.1 Chloroflexota bacterium
CATCATTCTCCACTGACACCCACCCACTACTATATACAGAATGCCGTTGATGACACTTCTTATGTCCAGAGTGCGAGGACGGCCTCCACTCTTTGCGGGAGGAATGTACTTTCTGATACACTCCCACTGACGGTCAGTCAGGTCGGTAGGATATATTTGGTTGGTCACACTCCAAGTTTATCCGCTCTTCCTGCTGACTGTCACCCCTTTTCAGACAGTTTCTTAGCTCGACTTTGTACAATTTTGCGAATGGCGTTTGTGCCTGTGCTCGGATGTGCCTGCACGCATCTGTGGGAGTTTGTAAACATCACCAGCAAAGGCGGATGTTTATAAAGTCTCAGGCGTGAGCATAAAGAGGTTTAAGCCTGTGCATGAGGCCAAATGTATAATTGTACAAAGTCGAGCTAAGTGGTAAGTGAAAATGTCACCATGAAGGAGACAATCGCTTTGAACAGGAAAGAACAGAGAAGGTTGATGGTGCTCAACAGGGTGCTCGAAGGTCGTATGACTGCGACACAGGCAGGGGAGTTGATG
>DAHVFG010000207.1:0-522 GCA_027317125.1 Chloroflexota bacterium
GCTCAGGTTGCTGTACGTGTACGTATCCTTGCGGCCCCTTTCCCCTTGGCACTCGGTGCTGCACATCTGTCTCTTCTCCATCGAAAAGAGACATTCCACACACCCGGCAGAGATAGTTCTGGTTGCGAGCTATCTTCTTCTTCTGTACACTGCGAGGCATGAACTTGGCTTTGATGCGGTCCCTCTCTCGTCACTATTCCTTCAGACTGGGGTCATCGGGTGGAGCAATCTTCTTGGGGTATCTCCCTCACCTGCCCTCACCCCATGAAGGGAGAGGGGGCTTTGTGCATGGTGAGTGTACAGGGGCACCCCTGATACCCCGTCAGGGGCTTGCCACTGCACTCCTACTCTGAACAGATACGGTTTTGCCGGGGTGAGCACTGTCGTGATGGGCCGCTGGATGGAGGTTGAAGAAGCGGTTGATGCCGAGGTGATTTGCTTCTGATATCCGAGCGTTGATCCGCTCTCGGTAGTGCCGGAACTCTTCCAGCCTATTCTGAAAGGAGCAGGAGAGAAAACCGC
>DAHVFG010000208.1:0-519 GCA_027317125.1 Chloroflexota bacterium
CCTTACGAAATCCTCAGTAGGCGGTACAACAAATTTCTGCTCTAGTACTCAATAACGACAAGACAAGCTTTAGGGAAGCCGCAAGCGGCTATCAAATCGCTCATTTGTTCTACTTTGCAAGGTAATTTTACACGAAATTGAGAGCTTTGTCAACTGTGGAAAAATGAGGTGAGCAGGGCGATTGCATCCAAATTGAGGCATCAACGAACCACAAAGGCGCAAAGTTGCGCCTTTGTGGTTCGCCTTGTTGTTGGCTTTATCGTGAATGATAAGGGTTTGCATCTCCCCTTCAATTTAGATGCGTTTACCCTGCACGCGTGATGCTCTGTGCTGGACTATGAATAACCAATTTGCTATAATGGCCTGTGTTGGGCGGCTGACCTGAAAAGGGATGCGCCCAAGTGGGAGAGCCCGTAGCTCAATGGTAGAGCATCTGACTTTTAATCAGGGGGTTCCGGGTTCGAGCCCCGGCGGGCTCACCAATTCGTATTTGTGCAGGAATCCCGTACTTCTATTCTG
>DAHVFG010000209.1:0-513 GCA_027317125.1 Chloroflexota bacterium
GACAGGGTCACTTCGTTCGCACCCGTATCGCCAGTTTCAGTACCCTCACCATCGGGTCGTAGGTTGTAACGACCGTGGCGCTTGAGTCCTTACCGCCAGAGAAAGCCAGTTTCAGTACCCTCACCATCGGGTCGTAGGTTGTAACATCTACCTACCTATCTCCTATCTCCTACCTACCTATCTGTTTCAGTACCCTCACCATCGGGTCGTAGGTTGTAACACACGCCGGACGTGACGCCTACTGCTAAGGTGTTCGCGGTTTCAGTACCCTCACCATCGGGTCGTAGGTTGTAACGGGACAATCGGGATCAACGGCACAACGATAAACACCAAAGTTTCAGTACCCTCACCATCGGGTCGTAGGTTGTAACTGGTCGAGGCCAGCGGCAGAGCTGTTGTAGCGGCTGGGTTTCAGTACCCTCACCATCGGGTCGTAGGTTGTAACCGATCAATAGAGCTGACGGTGGAGTCGCTTCGGGAGTACGTTTCAGTACCCTCACCATCGGGTCGTAG
>DAHVFG010000020.1:0-31283 GCA_027317125.1 Chloroflexota bacterium
TCGGCCCGCTCCAGGCTTTCTACTATTTCCCTGGGTGTAGGCTCAGGACGCTCGCGCTTCCCTCTGTTATCTTCCTCCAACGTGGGTCCGCGATAACGGCTACCCCCTTGCATCTTCTTCCTGATCTCGCCACCCACGTTGAAATCGACTATTTGCTGGCCTTGAGCATTGATCACCTGCTGGAGCTGCTCATCGAGAAAGTAGTAAAGGGACAACGGCACAGCCCGCTGTAAATGCGTGATCAGATAGATCGATCGGTGGGTGCGGCTGATCCAGGCGGCGATCTCCGGCGCGTTGGTTACTGTAGCCGACAAACAGACAAGTTGGATATACTCCGGGCACATTATGATCGACTCTTCCCACGTTGTGCCCCGCTCAGGATCCGCCAGGTAGTGTATCTCATCGAAGATGATGCAACTCACGCCCCACAACTCGGAGGGCGTTTGCAGGAGCATGTTGCGAAGCACCTCGGTGGTCATGACGATAATCGAACCTTCGCGATTCTCAATTATGTCACCTGTGAGCAAGCCCACCGCGTTCCCGTATTGGGCGCGCAGGTCACGAAACTTCTGATTGGATAGCGCCTTGATAGGCGTGGTATACATCACCTTCAGACCGGCTCGCGCCGCCAGGAAAACCCCGAACTCGGCAACTACCGTTTTGCCCGTGCCTGTGGGCGCGGCTACCATGACGCTCTCACCTGTCGCCAGGCGTCTGATAGCTTCCTCTTGGAAGTCATCTAAAGCAAAGGGGTAGCGAGCACGAAACTCCGCCAGCAACTCGCTAGCTTGGGAGCTAAGCTCCGGCAGCGCGGGCGCCTTGGCGAGCGACACGCCGTGAGCAGCACGCATGGAAGCTTCGGCGGCAGCCTGCTTTTTGGGCTTGCGGGCCTGAGCAGGCTTGCGGGCCTTATCTTTTTTCTTCTCCGGCTCGTCTCTATTTTTAGCTTTTCCTGGCATAAATAAATCGGCGCTCTCTTATACTGCTCAACAATAGCAAGCAATGGGCCGCCCTCATCACTCGCTATTCGCCTCCATAAGACGCTTCAGCCTGCGCATAGCCTCCTGTGCACTATCTCCTATCTGTCGATGAATCACAAGCGCATCAAGCAGGAGGAGAAGTGGATTGGGCAGCCAGTATCGCAAGTCGCGATCCAGGAAAGTGCCATCCGGGTCGCTCCTTAGCTTGTACGAGGTAAGCCCACCCCCACCTCCCGTCACACGCCCTTTGATAGACCAGTAATAAGGCGCTCTCCGCTCCATAGCTGTCCAAACGATAGTGCCGCGTCGCCCGCCCAGGGCAAACTCCTCCAACACCTGCTGACCAGGCCGGAGCGAACTATCGGTAGAGCCGCTCACCTCTACGGATGAGGGCTGCCACCTCGGCCACGTTCCAGGCGTGGTCACATAGGCATAGACTTCATCTATAGGCTTGCTGATATAAATAGCAGTGTGAATACGTGTCACATCAGGTAATAAAGCAAAAGAATTGCAGATTGCGATAAACCCTTTTCTGCTCAGACGGTATCCTCCTCAGATCGGGAGAAGACAGCCAAGAAACGAAAGCAACAAGGATCTCTATATTATATGTGAGTTGAAGAGTTGTACACAGCAAAAGGTGAAGTAAAGATTCAGAGTAAGGGTAGAACCAAGTTCAAGCCCTATATAGGCACCTTTACAAGGTGGAGTAAACAGCTATGCGTCGGGTAAAGAACGCCCGTAGCAGATAACACACGCACGAAAAAGCCAGTATTCGGTCCTTGAAAGACTGGATACTGGCTTTTTCCCACCTATCTCGCCGGAAGCCCACACAAGGCGGGCAGCCCTATGTCACATAAGTGCGGTAGCTAAAACCATCTACCCATCGTTCCCACGTCCATTCCCACGTCCATTCCCTCCATTATCATCGCCACCGTTGTCTCCCCCACCATCTCCGCCGCGACCACGCCCGTCGGACGGCTGAGTTGGTGATGGCGCAGGGGGCACACGCGTCGGGGCTGGCTCACGTGTTGGAGGCGGCTCCGCCGTCGGCTTTGGAGCAGGAGGTACGCGTGTCGGCTTTGGCTCTTTTGTCGGTTTTGGCTCACGAGTAGGTTGAGGCGGCTCTGTTGCAGCGGGCGGCGGTGGCTGGCGTGTAGAAGTAGGTGGTACGAGTGTAGGAGGAATCGGGCGCGTAGGCGCAGGTTGGGTTGGACGCGGAGCAGGCGGAGCCGGGGGGCCCGAACTCGTCGCTGATGGCACAGGCGACTTCCCCACGGTGGGTCTTGGCCTACTCTGGCGTGTAGGAGTTGAGCTTGGTCGGGGCCTGTTCGTAGCGGTGGGCATGGGGCGGCGCGTGTTAGTGAGTTGTGGAGTAGCTGTAACTGTTGGGAGATGCATAGGGGTCTTAATGGCTGTGGCTGGCGCATGCGTCTTCGTCGGCTGGGCAGCTGCAACAATGGGCTTTGTAGCTGTAGCGCGCGGCCTCGGCGTCTTGCTGGCTTGCTTCTCTACAGGCGATCCAGCGCCCGCTACCGCAGCGGGCGGCGCCGTTGGCGTCAACCAGAGCGAGGGCGCTACGTTGGGCATGAGGTCGTTCATCGTGGAAGGCTCGAAAAGCCCCTTATCGTTCGTGATGGCAGCGCCGATATCAGCCTTAAGCGGCACAAGGGCGAGCGGCGCAACGTCCCGGCTGTAGTCAGCAACCACCGGTGCGCCTATGATGCCGCCAAGTTGCCCTACACTGGGCGATTGCAATGCCAGGCCGCCGACGGCACGCAGGCCAGCCAACGCCAGTGCACCCAGCATCACCAGGACCAGGTCTCCACGCAGAACTGCGTTAGATACTTTGGAAACAGGTAAGGCTACTCGCATTATCTTCTTCGCATAGCAGGAGCAACCCGGCTTCCACCGCTTTTCCCTGCTAGCACGCCGCTTTTTGCTCCGATGGGCAAGGCCTCTACTTCGGGCGCGGAGCCAAGCAAAGCGTATATGTGCACTTCCTGCTGCTTACCACGCACCTCAACAAGCCCCTGGTCGCTAAAATTGAAGTTGGAAGGATCAACAATAGCAGCATGGGTTGCTTCACTGAAAACGATATCGCAGCCGGGCAGATCCTTGGTCATTGCCTGCAAGCGTGAGGCCAGGTTGACCGCATCGCCGATCACTGTATACTCCATGCGGTCTTCCGAGCCGACCTGTCCGGCAATCACAGGCCCTGTGTTAATGCCGATGCCTTGCCGTAACACCTCCCAACCCTCCAGGCTACGATGAGCGTTCAGCGCGGCTAGCCCATTGCGCATGGCGATGGCGGTTGCCAGCGCACGGTCTGCATGGTCCGCCATATCCATTGGAGCGCCGAAGACTATCAACGTCGAATCGCCGCCGAACTTATTAACGATACCGCCGTTCTGCCGAGCAGCGTGAATGATTATGCGAAAATATTCGTTGAGCAGGTCCACGATCTCATGAGCCGAGTGCTCCTCCGAAAGTCGGGTGAATTCGCGCAGGTCGCTGAAGAGTATAGTTACTGTGCGCTGCTCACCTCCAAGCTCTACTTGCCCCCCCAGGAGACGGGCAGATACTTCCGGCGACACGAAACGGCCAAAGAGGTCCTTAACGAAGAGAAGTTGCCGCAACCCGTCCACCATATCATTGAAGCGCATCGCTAACACGCCAAGCTCATCGCGCCGCGCGGTAGAGACCGATATATCCAGGTTGCCTATCGCTACCTGGCGCGAGGCTGCGACGAGCTGGTTCACAGGTCGGTCAATCCACGTTGCTAACAGTCCGCCTGTCACTATAATCGCAACAAGAGCAAAGCCAAAGACCAGGAGCAGCAGCCCCAGGTTGTCTTGTAGTCTGCTATCGAGAGCGCGGGTGCTCAACATTACGCCATAGACACCCGGTGGTTGGTTGCTCATACCCCGCCCCTGCACTATTCCTAAAGCCTCCAGGTAGGTGCCATCCGGTAGAGACAACGTGCGAAAGCGTACAGGAGCTTGCGGGTTGGCGACTATATCATCGTACCAATTAGCAGGGAGGGGGGTAATGCTCTGCGGTGACTTCGCGACAGTTAGCGCCTCGTCTACGGGTGCGCCGGCGCGCCCGTAGAAAACCGCCCCGTCGCTCAGACTATCGCGCTCTACCTGCCGGAGCAGACGGGCGATATCGGTGCCCACCAGCACCGCCCCCACTGTCTTATCGCCGGAACGTACAGGGCCTGCTGTGTAAAAAAAGCTGCCATCAGAAGTGCTCACCAGGGCCGACACCTTGTCGAGCGTTCCAAACGGGTGGAGAGCAGCATTCGCGAGTGAGGTCAGAGCAGTAGGGACAACAGCCGAGTTTTGGCCCGGCTGCTGGGGTAGAACAACCAGGGGCACAGCATCGCTCGACACAACTACCACACGATCGAAGCCGTAATTGAGGGCCTGCGGTGCAGCCAACTGCGACAGCTTGTTACGGTTACCGCCACTGAGGGCTTCCGAAAACCCCTCGGTGTAGATCATAGCGCGCAAGCCCGCGATCTGCTGCACTTCTGATTGCGCTAAACTATCGGACGCCCCTTTAGCCGCATCGAGGAGTTGCTTGTTGAAGCGCTCGTGCAGAGACTGGTTAGTCGAGTTTACAAGCAGGTATGTCCCCACCATCGCGAGAACTGTTGCCAGCACCAAATAGGGTATAACAATCTGGTGGCGAAGGCGCCTGGTGAAAAAACCTGTGAATGCCGAGGTGATAGATAGAAAAGAGCGTAACACTGCAAAATCACCATTACTTTTCGTAAAGTCCATTTACTAACAAAGTGTCGCACGCCGCGTAAAATGGCTTGCCACCAGGCCCACCTTCGCGCTGAGAATACTAAATGCATTATAGCTACACAGGTAAGATGATACATCACCAATGGGTAGTACGTGTACTACCCATTGGTCATAGTACCTGAATGGGAAAATGGTACTGCGAGGCTCCCAGAAAGCCTTCTCCAGCGGGTTTCTGCGCCGTCGTTTAACGGTTCGATCTGGAGAGCGTGCGCCTGCTGCAACCCTTAGTGCAGCGGTGATGGCATTGCTATTTGGAGTTGCTCGACCCCGCGCTTCAATGTATCGAGGTTGCTCGCGCTGAGGGTGATATGCCCCAGCTTGCGCCCTGGGCGCGGAGCTTTGCCATAGAGGTGCAAGTGCGCACCCGGCACGGCCAGCACAGATTGAGCATCGGGCAGCTCGCCTATGATATTCAGCATCGCCGAAAAGCCCATGGCCGTTGTTGAGCCAAGAGGCAGGCCAGCTATCGCCCGCAGATGGTTCTCAAACTGGCTGGTCGCTGCACCCTCGATTGTCCAATGCCCCGAATTGTGTACACGTGGGGCCATTTCGTTGGCGATCAGCTCGCCGCCAACCTGGAAAAGCTCGATAGCGAGCACCCCCACGTAATCGAGCGCCTTCAACAACCGCGTGGCGTATTCTTCGGCGGCAGATTGCATGGCCGGGGCTAACTCTGGTGCAGGGGCGAGCGATAGGCGCAGGATTCCTTCGCTGTGGTGGTTCTCGACAAGGGGATAAAAAGCCAGCGAGCCCTTCCGGTCCCGCACAGCTATTACCGAAAGCTCGCGGTCAAATGGCACCAGCCTCTCAAGGATTAGCGACCTGCCACCCAGCGCATCCCACGCCTGCTCAACATCGTCCGGCCTGCGTAACAGAAGCTGCCCTTTGCCATCGTAGCCGAAACGCCGCGTCTTAAGCACAGCAGGCAGCCCAATGCGGGAGAGCGCAACGTCGAGCCCGGAGCGAGTGTCTACCTGCGCGAAATCGGGGGTGAGTATACCCAGCCGCCTGAAGAAACTCTTCTCCACAACACGATCTTGCGCCATCTCTAGAGCCTGGGGAGGTGGATAAACGGGAGTCAGCTTGGACAGCAGGCGAGCAGAGTCCACAGGGACATTCTCGAACTCGTAGGTAATAACATCTAACCCGGAGGCGAAGCGTGAAAGCACCTCTACATCGCTGTAGTCACCAACGATATGTTCAGCGAAGCGACCCGCCGCTGCATCCGGCGCTGGATCGAGGAAGCGAAAAGAGAGGTCCAAAGGGTAGCCCGCCAGCGCCAGCATCCGGCCAAGCTGCCCACCACCCAACACCCCAACCCTCGTCATCCTTCTTCTCGCGGGTCGGGGTGCTCAAGGACAGCCTGTGTCTGCGCATCGCGGTAGCGGCGCAAAGCCTCTCGCAGATCAGGGTACTTATTTGCCAGGATAGAAGTCGCAAGCAGTGCCGCGTTCACCGCCCCCGCCCGCCCTATCGCCAGTGCGCCAACGGGCACACCAGCAGGCATCTGCACTATCGAGAGGAGAGAATCGATCCCTCTGAGTGCTCTCGACTCCACAGGCACCCCAAGCACAGGCAGCAGCGTCTTCGACGAGCACATCCCTGGCAAGTGCGCCGCCCCACCAGCCCCCGCGATCAACACTTCCAGCCCACGCTCCTCGGCAGAAGCTGCATATTCAAATAGGAGGTCGGGCGTGCGATGCGCCGAAACTACGCGCACCTCGAAGGAGACCCCCACCTTCTCCAAAGTCTCAGCCGCATGTGCCATAGTCTCCCAGTCAGACTTGGACCCCATAATCACGCCAACCAGAGGTTGCATAGCCGGTCACTCCTCCCATCTGTTGCGCTGCTCAACAGGCACATTATAGCAGACAAGCGGTCAACGGTCAGTAGTACCGCCACCTCTTGTCCATATAGCGGCCATCGGCCACTCGTCTAGCGTCCTACTCCAGCAAGTACCAAAGTACGCGTCTAAACTCTACACAAAGGGCTATGGCTCCTGTATAATAGCGGCGATGGATGAGAGGCACGCCCCTGAAACCACAGGCACAGGTGCCTACCGCCAGGCAGGAGTTGACATAGAGGCGGGGAGCCGCGCTGTAGATCTCATGCGCCAGGCAGTGCGTAGCACCTTCGGCCCACAGGTACTGGCAGATGTCGGTTACTTTGGCGGCACTTATGCGCTCGATAGTGGGCCTGTGCTGGTCGCCAGCGCCGACTCCGTGGGCACCAAGCTGATGCTCACTTCAGTAATGGGGGCCTATCACAAGTCAGGGCTGGATATAGTCAATCACTGCATCAACGACATTCTCGCTTGCGGCGCTAAACCCATCTTCTTTTTGGATTATGTAGCTTCGTCACAGATCGTACCTGAACAAATCGCCGAAACTGTAAAGGGGATGGCCGAAGCGTGTCGCGCAGCACACTGCGCGCTCATAGGCGGCGAAACCGCCGAGCTGCCGGGCATCTATAAAAGAGGCGAATTTGACGTAGCAGGTTTCATCGTTGGTAGCGTGGATAGAGAGAGATTAATACTGGGCAGGGGGATCACACCGGATGACGTAGTATTGGCCCTCCCATCGAGCGGCTTGCACACCAATGGCTACACCCTGGCGCGTAAGGTCTTAGGGTTGGAGGGCGAAAGTGTCGAAGTGCGCGAGCGGCTCAACACCTATGACGAAGCTCTTGGCGGCACCCTGGGAGATGCATTGTTGGAGCCTCACCGCTCGTACCTGGGCGACATCGCGCCACTTCTCGACATGGCCCAGGAGCCACTTAAAGGGATAGCGCACATCACGGGTGGAGGTCTTATAGATAATATACCGAGGATCTTACCTGAAGGCTGCGCGGTAGAGATAGATAGAAGCTCGTGGCAGGTGCCTGCGATCTTCAGGCGGATCGAAGTCGAAGGCAGAATTGACCCTTACGAGATGGCGCGTGTTTTCAATATGGGCCTGGGTATGGTGCTCATCGTAGCGCCAGGCCAACAGCAGGCGGTCCAGGCAATATTGCCCCAGTCTATAAAGGTAGGCAGGGTAATTCGCCAGGAGGGTAGCGCACGAGTGACATTCAAAAAGGGTGAGGCTGCCGGGAAGTGAGCGATCTGCCCACAGGCCCGCGAACCCAACCGCTCGAGCTGGGCGTGCTGGTGTCGGGGCGGGGCACTAACCTGCAAGCAATTATAGATGCTATCGCCCAGGGGGAATTACGAGCAGAAGTGGCACTGGTAATTTGCAACCACCCCGAAGCAGAGGCGATAGATAGGGCAAAGAAGGTCGGCATAGCTGTCGAGCTGTGCAAAAGAGAAGATTTTCCATCGAGATTAGCGCACCAGCGAGCAATCGCAGGTAAGTTTGCTAAGGCGAAAGTAGACCTGGTAGTCTGCGCCGGCTGGGACAGAGTGCTGTCGCCTGAGGTGGTCCAAGAATTTGCCGGACGTATCATCAACATACACCCTTCTCTATTACCATCCTTCGGGGGCCGGTTACACGCGATTGAAGATGCTCTCAACTATGGTGTAAAAATAACGGGCTGCACAGTACACTTTGTCACCGACGAGGTAGACTCCGGGCCAATAATATCCCAGGCTGCGGTTCTCATCACGGCTGAGGAGACACCGGAAACTCTAGCAAAGAAGATACACGAACAAGAGCATCGCCTCCTGGTGGAAGCTATCAAGCTCTATAGTGAAGGCCGCTTGTATATAGACGGGCAGCTCGTGAAAAGGACAACTATTGCCTAGCGTCTAACCTTTGAGGACCACAGGAATAGTAAAGGTCGTCCCTCACGCATTGCGCAATACCTTGCCTTTTACAAACAGCCCGGACTGCCGAACCACAGCAAATCGCACAAAATAGTGACATGGATAGAGACGAAAACCTTGAGCCAAGAGCCAATGTCAGCCTGATCGTCAGCGAGGCGGACAGCAGGCGCATAAAAAACCAGCTCGACAGGGTGCTGCTCGAAGCAGGAGCTAACCTGACGATCCTCCTTGACAAGAGCGGTGAGGTCATCTCGGTACGGGGTGAGCGTCTGCCTGCCGACCTGCAAGTACTAGGCGCGCTCTTCGCAGGCACCTTCGCCACGTCGCGTGAAGTGGCGCGCATGATGAACGATACTGACTTTC
Source organism: Chloroflexota bacterium (assembly GCA_027317125.1). Taxonomy (GTDB): domain Bacteria; phylum Chloroflexota; class Chloroflexia; order QHBQ01; family JADMIH01; genus JADMIH01. The sequence continues at coordinate 8,922 of DAHVFG010000020.1, forward strand.
ACTCGCTCTTTCAACAAGGCATGCGCGAGAATACGCTCACCGAGTTGATCGGAGAATCGTGGCTGGTGACGGTGATGTTCGGTAAGAGTACACACGTGGGATTGGTGCGCGACCTGTGCAGGCAAATTATGCCTGAGCTAGAGGCTGTGCTGCTACAGGTGCAGCGCCGCAGCCGCAACGTAAACGGCCTCAATCCGTCGTTCCGCACGTCTATAGAAGATACCATAGACCTGCTATTCAAGGATTAGGATGTACGTGATCTGTGATGTGCAGCCTTTAGGGCGTCGCAAGCAGGAATTGGCTTGTTATCTGAGCCGGCAACGCCACGCAGCACATACTATTCAGTATATATTGCGTGTGGAGGATGGACACTAAATATGGCACTTATCAACGTAGCGACAAAAGAAATACACTGCAAGGTTGTTTATTACGGGCCCGGCCTTTCGGGGAAGACTACTAACCTGAAGTATATATTTTCGACCGTGCCCAACCAGGCAAGAGGCGATTTGTTGTCAATAGACACAGAAACCGAGCGCACCCTCTTCTTCGATTTCTTGCCCCTTGATCTCGGTAAGGTGCACGGCTACCAGGTGCGCTTTCACCTCTACACGGTTCCAGGCCAGGTGCTTTACGAGCGAACCAGGGTCGCTGTGCTGAACGGAGCCGATGGCTGTGTCTTTGTAGCCGACTCTCAACGCTCCAAGCTCGCCGAGGACGTGCGCTCTCTCCAGGAGCTAGCCCGCAACCTCACCCAGCAGGGGAAGCGCTTCCTGGAGTTCCCGATGGTAATGCAGTATAACAAGCGTGATATGCCCGATGCCCTCCCCCTGGAAATCCTGGAGAAGTACCTCAACTCAATGCGCGTCCCCGCCTACGAAGCAGTAGCCCACAAGGGAGTAGGCGTCTTCGACACCCTCCGAACGATAAGCAAGGAGATAGTCAGCAAGCTGTAAGGCGCTTTAACCCGCGCATCGGTCATAGTCCGCTATTGCTATATTAGCTACACCAGCCAAAGCTCACGCTGCGGTGTGCTTAGCCATTCTATGCCGCTTTCTGTGACCAGCACATCTTCCTCAAGGCCGACGTAGCCGCGCCTCGGAACAGCAGTGCCTAACTCCAATGTGAAGACGTTGCCGACCTCCACTATGCCATAAGGTGTCTGCCCGTAGCGGTCCCACTTCGGACCGAGGAGGCTGGAGCCGTCGTGAGCCACACGGCCAAGATGGTGTCCGAGGGCATGCTGGTATTCAGGATAGCCTGCTTGCACCAGATACCGGCGAGCAGCAGCGTCAACTTCCCACCCCGCCACGCCAGGTCGCAACTTTGTGGCCCCGGCGTCTATCGCGCCCCAACAGGCATCCCATGCACGGCGCAGATCATCAGGCGCTTCTTTTTCTCCTTTTGCAAGAAAGTACCAGTCGCGCTGCAAGTCAGAGCAGAAGCCACTTTGCTTGACGCCGAAATCCATGTGTAAAAGCCAACCCGGTGTGGTCCTGTGCCCGCCAGGTGAGGCGTGGCCGACGGGCGAGTCCGGACCTGAGTTGACGATAGGACAATAAGGTTCGCCCCAGGCGGTGCCAAGGCCAAGCTGCTTGCGGGCTGCGGTAAGGCGACCTGCGATCTCCTCTTCCGTTTGGTCGGCGGCCAGGGTGCTGCCAATCTGCTTGTACAGCTCTTCTGTCGTGGCGATTGCAGCCTTGATAAGCGCCAGCTCGCCCTGCGATTTGCGGCCTCTGAGCGCCGCAATCAAGCTCTCTGCGGATACCAGGCGACCGGCATATGGTGTGCCTGCCAGGGTGTCAACCAGATAGAGGAACATCCCGTACGTAAGGCCATCTGCCGCCGGATCGCTCTGCGAGTAGTTGAGGCCGATCTTTCCCGGGTTGAGACGCTCTATCGTGTCGCGCAACGCCGGGCGGATGCTGCTGTCATAGGGGATAACCTCTGTGTAACCGCCCAGGTTACGCACATTCTCGGCGTCAAATCGCCCAACAATAGCCACACGCACCCCTGTGCGACTGACCAGGAAGGCCGAATGCCAGGTCATATCTACCCCCACGATGAGGTCGAGGCAAGGATCAGAAGTGAGTGAGGTCTCGCGCACCAATGTGAGCCAGAGATCGAGGTCTTGCTCCTCTAGCAGAGATACTGCCTGATCCAGCTTTTCATTGGTAATTTGGCTCTTCATTTTATCTGCTCCTTTTGAGCTTAGAAGAAAGTAAGACCGGTGACCTCGCCCACGAGCAGAGCGACCCCCAGCAGGGCGAGTACAACACCGGAGGCTAACTCAGCACGCTCACCCAGATGCGCTCCCAGCCTGCCGCCGAACGAAACGCCGATGAAGGTAAGAGCAAATGCCTGTATTGCGATATAGATAAGAGCCACACCAACAGATACCTGAAGCACACCCAGGGAAAAGCCAACTGCAAGCTCGTCAAGGCTTACCGACAGGCCAGTCAGCAGAAGGCGGTTGCCCCGCGTTTTCTCAACGAGGTCATCCTCAGCGCTGTTATTATCTTCGGTTAGAGCTTCTCGAACTGCCAGGAGGCCAACCCCAATGAGACTTACAGCGGCAGCATAGGCCGCTATCTCGCCCAGCTTCTCACTCAGACCTTTCCCAACGAGCAGCCCCAATATGGGCATAAGACCCTCAAAGAGGGCGAAGGTAAGGCCCACTCTAAGCCAGCGTGAGCGCGGCAGGCCGGACAAACCCAGCCCAACAGAAACCGCAAGCGTATCAAGCCCCAGTGAAAGAAAGAGGACAAAGGCGGCAATCACGCTGGTATGATAACATGCGTACCACGTAATGAGTACAGCATAAGCTTCATGCAGGCTGCTTATTCAAGGCTGAAGGCCTCTTTAGCGATACACACCGGGAGCGACAGCCAACCTGTGACCCCTTACGTGAAACAACCTTTAGTAAAACCTGAACCGGGTAGGCGTAACTCTTATAGGCTGGGTGTAACTGCCCGCCATAGACGCGGCGGTCCAGCCCATCTCGACGAGCTTCGCGGCATATTTTTGGGCATAGGCGGGCAGGGTCGAGTTGACTTCTCCCGGGTCTAGAAGGGCGGCTTCGCCGTCGATCAGAACTGCGTCCTCCCCTTCTTTGCTGTCATCGACGGCCAGCGTCACGTTAGGGTTCAGTTTCAGGTTGCGAATCTTCTGGTCGGGCTTGCTGAAAATAAGCACCGTCGCGCCATCCCACAGGAACCATACAGGCACCAGATGAGGCTTGCTATCGGGGCGAACCGTACCGAGCCAGATTATGTGGTCGCTGCGTAGACGCTCATCCGCATGAGACTGCTTATCGTCGCTAAGGTCAAGCGCTGCTCGCTCCATAGAAGTTTCTCCTTTTATAAGGAGCAGGACTGGGAATTAATATACAGTCGCTGTCGCTACTCATTCCTCGCCTGCCGACATAGCCGGTATGTAGAAATCATCGGTATATTCTTTGACCTGGCGGTGCATGGAGAAAATGGGAGCGATAGTAGCGATTGCCTCTTTCATAACAGCTACCCACCCGGCAGGCACGTCGGCCTCATCGCGCTTATAAAAGAGAGGTACTATGCTATCCTCCAGCAGTGTATAGAGCGATTGTACATCGCGCTCATCTTGCTCATCAGGATTGGCGTACTCCTGGCCCTCGCCGATAGCCCAGCCGTTCTTACCATTGTAGCCTTCGGCCCACCAGCCATCCAGAACTGAGCAGTTAGGCACGCCGTTGAGCGAAGCCTTCATTCCGCTAGTGCCGCTCGCTTCGTACGGCCTTCGTGGTGTGTTGAGCCACACGTCCACGCCATGCACCATATACCGTGCAACGTTCATGTCGTACTCTTCGAGGAAGATTATCTTGCCCGCAAGCCCAGGGTGGCGCGCCGCCCATTCAACTTGCTGTATAAACTGCTTGCCCGGCTCGTCCTTGGGGTGCGCCTTTCCCGCGAAAACTATCTGCACCGGCCTGCCCGGGTTGTTCAAGATCGCGCTCAAACGGTCAACGTTGCTAAAGATAAGGGTGGCGCGCTTATAAGTGGCGAAGCGGCGGGCAAAGCCTATGGTGAGGGCATTGGGGCCGAGGGTCGGCCCAGGGGGTGGAGTTACACCCGTGCGGATGTACCAATCGGCCAGGCGGCGCCGCGAGAAATCAACAAGGTCGTGCTTGAGCTTGCTGTGTATATCCCAGAACGTGCCGTCGGGTGCGCTCAGGATAGGCTTCCAGGTCGCCGGATCGTCAAGGCGCGAGTACCAGTCCGCGCCCAGGTAGTGGCTGTAGAAACGATAAAGCTCAGGAGCAAGCCATGTGCCCGTATGCACGCCGTTGGTGATAGACTGAATAGGCACCTGATCCACCGGACGGTCGGGCCAGAGCCAATGCCACATGTTACGCGACACTCGGCCATGCAGCTTGCTCACACCATTATGGTAATCCGAACCACGCAGCGCAAGGGCCGTCATGCTGAAGGCGGGGCCCCACGGTTGGCCCTCCTGAGCCAGGTTCAGAAAGTGATCTCGGTCTATACCCAACTGCGGCCAATAGCTGGAGAAATATTTGTCCATCAGCTCGAAAGGGAAGGCATCGTTACCCGCTGCCACCGGCGTATGCGTGGTAAAGGCGGTGTGCGACGCCACCTCAGTGATGGCATCATCGAAAGGCTCGCCACCTTTGACGCGCTCGCGGGCAAGCTCAAGTATCAGGAAAGCGGCGTGGCCTTCGTTCATGTGCCACGCTGATGGCTCTACTCCCAGGGCGCGTAAGGCCCGAACTCCACCTATGCCGAGCATGATCTCCTGCGATATACGCATCTCTTCGTCGCCGCCATAGAGGCGGGCTGAAAGCTCACGGTCGCTTGGCGCGTTGGGGTGAATGTCGGTATCAAGCATATACAGCGGTACGCGCCCAACCTGTATATGATATACCTTGGCGTAGATAATACGGTCAGGCAACTGCACCTGCACAATTACCTCGCCACCGTCAGGACCTTGAGCAGGAAGTACAGGCACATCGTCAAAGTCCAGCTTATTGTAGATCGCCTCCTGCCACCCATCTTTATTGATTATCTGCCGAAAATAGCCCTGGGGGTAAAGATACCCAACAAACACCATCGGCACGCCGAGGTCAGATGCGCTCTTCACGTGGTCGCCCGCCAGTATGCCGAGGCCCCCAGAATATATCGGCAACGATTCGTGCAGGCCAAACTCCATAGAGAAGTAGGCAACGGTGCCCACCTGCCCCGGGTGCGCTTCGGTGAACCACGTTGCGGCTGGGGCCATATATGCGTCGAACTCGCGCATCACCACGTCATATAGATCGAGATAGGCTTGTCGCTCGCTGGCTTCTTTGAGTGTGCTCTGGCGTACTTCGTTGAGGAACTTCACAGGGTTGTGATAAACAAGCTCCCAGAGATCAGGGTCCGCATCTGAGTAGAGGCGTTGCGCTTCGGGGTGCCAGCTCCACCAGAGGTTGTAGGCGAGTTCAGCAAGCCGGCTGATGCGATCAGGTACGGAACGGTACAACCCGATAGGCTGTATTAAGTTCAAAGAAAATGTCCTCCCTCTTATGTCAAGTAGATGGTGTAAAACGATGCTTCTGCTGTCGGGCACATTGTAAGCCAATAGCAGGATGTTTGCCACTTTGGGTACGTTTCGGTGCTAAACCCTGCCGAGAATAAGGCAGGCGTTTATGCCGCCGAAGCCAAAGGAGTCGGAGAGTATCGTATTTACGCGCAGGTGCCTGCCCTCGTGAGGAATGTAATCGAGGTCGCATTCGGGGTCGGGGTGGCATAGATTTATGGTGGGGGGAAGATAATCGTTGTGCATAGCGAGTGAGCTTATCGCGATCTCGAAGGCCCCGCTTGCCCCAAGCGCATGTCCATGCATCGCTTTTGTGCCGCTTATCGGAATGCGGTAAGCCTCTTCTCCAAACACCTGCTTGATAGCCATAGTCTCCGTCTTGTCGTTCAAAGGAGTGGCCGACCCATGGGCGCTGATGTAGTCGATCTCAGAGGGGGAGAGGTGAGCAGCCGCTAGCGCCTCTCTCATAGCTCGCATAGCTTGAGCGCCATCAGGTCGGGGTGCGGTCATGTGGAAGGCGTCAGTCGTCGTGGCGTAGCCGAGGATTTCAGCGTAAATGGCTGCTCCACGTGCCTGAGCATATTCATAATCCTCCAGCACCATAATCGCCGCGCCCTCAGACATTACGAAGCCGTCCCGACAAACGTCGAATGGGCGAGAAGCGACCGATGGGTTAGCGTTAGAGTTGCAGGAGATGGCATGTATCAAATCAAAGGCCCCGAAGGTCAGAGGGGCAAGAGGCGCTTCCACCCCGCCCGCCAGCATCACGCGAGCACCGCCCAGCCGGATCAGCTTGAAAGCCTCGCCGATGGCTACCGCGCCCGAAGCACAGGAGTTAGCATTCGTCTGGTTGGGGCCGAAGAGCTGTAGGTCCATAGCGACATTGCACGATGCCGCCGAGCCAAAGACAGTGAGCGCCAGGATATTGTTTACCCCTCGCAAGCCGCTATTTACAAAATGGCTGTGTTCTTCCTCAGCGAATCCCAACCCTGCCAGCGCGCTGCCGAGGTAAACGCCTGTCTGCTCAGCATCTTCCGAAGATAGGCAGAGATCCGCATCCCGGACCGCCTGGTGTGCAGCGGCCAGAGCAAAGTGCGAGTAGCGATCAAGGCGGCGGGCGCGTGATGCATCCATATAGTCGAGCGGGTCAAAATCGTTCACCTGCGCCGCCACCTGTGAACGAAAAGGCTCAGGGTCAAAGCGGCTTATACGCTGCACAGCCGAGCGCCCTGCAAGTACGCCGTTCCACAGGCCCTCGCGCCCAATGCCTATCGGGGTGATAGCTCCTATACCTGTGATTACAACGCGCCTGCTCTGTGACGAATGCGCTAACAATAGCTCTCCTGACCGCTACCTGTTATATGGAATACGCACCAGGTATCATTCCTCCACCAGTTCTTTGATACGCCTGAGCGTCTTATTTGCTATGTAGCCGATAAAGCCTCGGCCCACGACGCTCTCCATGAATCTAGCGCCGAGTACTTTTACGGGGAATGGCGGATTGGTCAGGTCATGTGAGATCATCACTCTGACATCGCCTCTACTGGGTCTTGGCTCGAAGGACCATTCCACATCCATCCCCTTTACCAGCCCTCGAACATGGCGGAAGAGAATCCTCCCCGGACGCTGAAGCGTGCCTTCTTCCACGGTCTCTATTGCTGTCCAGGTGACAGGTATAATGTCGCGCCACGCTGACATTCGCACTAACTTTCGATTGCCTTCCTCGCGCACAACCTTCACATAGCGGTAGTGGGGCAGTATCCGACCCCATATCTCGACGCGACTGCCCATATCAAAGATGCGCTGATAGTCACCTCTTATGTAAATATCGTTGCTAACCTTCATGAGCTTTCGCACTATTCCAGATCACACCGTCGGCCTCGACCTGTAGGCCAGGGCAAAGGCCGCTTTATGGACGTAAGAGCGACCACAAGTAGAAAGGGCTGAGGGCGGCCCTCGGGTCCGCAAAGTCGCCGAGTACACCTGTGAGTACAGCCCTGACTTTTGGCCGCTCTGCCAGCCGCGACGCCACGTAATCCATCGCCGGCGGTAATCCTACGAAGGCTTGTACGAGCCTGCAAACAAGGTCTTTGCTGGTGAATTCGCGGCGGCGCAGGCGGCTGTAGCGCGCAAGAGAAGGCGCAGAAAGGTCGCCGTTGTCCAGGGCGTAAGATGCGGCCTCAGCCGCAAGCTCCGCTCCGCGCAATGCCTTGTAAACCCCTTCACCTGTGAAGGGGTCAAAGAAGCCCGCCGCATCGCCTACAAGGATAAATCCCGCGCCGGAGCTACGCCTCACGCGTGCTCCTATCGGGCCAACACCCCTCACGGCAGACACTCTCTCCGCCCCAGCCAACGCTCGCGCCACGCCGGGGAAGGAGAAGGCAAATGCCTCGAAACGAGCCGACGCGCCATGCTCAAGCTGCTTTGCCGCCAAGCGCATCGGCATCACAAGCCCCACATTGAGCAGCCCGCCCGACTGAGGTGCGAGGCCGGCGTACCCACGCTCCGACAAGTGCATCTCACCCCAATCGTCAAGGCCACTGTACCCCTTATAGTGGGCGACCATGCCCAGAGAGAGAGGCCAACGTACAGGCGCCGATAAGCCGAGGCTTCGCACAACAACCGAGTGGATGCCGTCAGCCCCCACTATCAATCTTGCCTGCTCTTCATGCGTGCCGCCGTCTTTGCGCCGCAGTACGACGCCGGAGGCCCGGCCGTCGCGCATCGAAACTCCTTCTACTTTGGCGCGCTCGCGGACCTCTGCACCACATTGACGTGCATAGTCCACAAGGGTGGCATCAAGGATGCGCCGGGGCGTGGCGAGCACCTGCGCAGCGGCTTCGCCCGACGCAGAATAGTCCATCCAAAAGGTCTGACCTCCTGGGCTGATCACCCGCATGGAGCGCAGTCTCCGCGCTCCTGCTCTTTCAACGGCTGAGAGAGCGCCAAGCCGCCCCAGAACCTCGCCGCTCTGAGGGCTTGAGTATTCGCCGCAGGCTTTGTCGCGGGGGAAGGCGGCGCGATCAAGTAACAGCACATGAAATCCACGCTGTGCTAAAAACGCCGCGGTGGCTGAACCCGCAGGGCCTGCCCCAACTATGATGGCGTCATAAACTGGCTTGCCTGTCACAACTCATCTCTCCGCTTTACCCACGACCGCCATTCGCCAGAAAGGGTGCTTGTAAACTGATGTATCTAAACCCACTCTTCTACTCATGCGCCGCACCTCAGCCGGAGTGTACGCTCGCAGCACGGAAGCGGGGCCATCATGCCTGGTGAGTCTGCTGGTCGTGGTTAAGTGCGCAAGTAGCCAAGCCATGTACCATGCTCCACGCGCTCGATATATATCATTCACGATGAAGCCCAACCTTGAGAGTCGCGCCATCTGCCGCAAAGATGCTTCCGCCTCCTCTAAACTCAGGTGGTGCAAGGCCAGCGAGCAAATAACCAGATCGAACTCGCCACCCGCGAAAGGGGGCTTAGCAGCATCGCACACCGCGAAGAGCACTTTATCCGCGAAGCCTGCTCTTTTTATACGTTCTCTGGCTACATTGAGGATTGCCTCGCTGACATCCGTTGCCACTATCTTTATGCCGTACCCCTCCCTCTCTGCCCACCGGCAAAGCTCCTCAGGGATGTCGGCAGAGCCGGTTGCCAGGTCAAGCACCCGTAGAGCTTGGCCCTTCGGAAAGTCGCGCAGCAACCTGGCAAGGTGGTGCTTGATTACCCAGGTGCCGAGGCCGAAGATGTTGGCCCGGCGAACGTCACGAAGCGTGCTCTCCAGGTCATGCGGAGTAAAGTTGGTGGGATCATCCAGGAACTCAGGCACATTGTGGTACCGGGGTGTTGGGAAGAGTCTCATAGCAATCCCATTCTAAGTGCAGCTAACGGTGCTGTCAATGAAATGGGCTCGTAGCAAGGGGCCGTACGCAGTGGTCACGTCGGGTGGGCCGCGAGCCATTGGCGGGCTAGCTCGCGGGCATGGTCTTTGTCGTTCTGCCCCAGCTCGCCTGCGGTGACTTTATCTAGCAGAAAATCTTTCACTTCGGCCACCCAGGAGCCGGCTTCGCGCCCGGTGAGGGCTAGAATCTCTCTACCATCCAGGGGAGATCGCGGCTGCAATGCCTCAGCCCGTTGCTGCTCAACGCTAGCCTGAAGAAGAGCACTGCGCCGCGCATCGAGTTGTTCAAGCACCCACAGGCCCCGGTCTATCGGCTCTGGAAGGTAGCCGCGAAGGTCGGCACGGGAAAGTGCTATCAGGTCTTGCCAGCCCTCTTCTCCTCTTCCCTCCTCAGCTTCCTCACAGAGGCGCCGCACGGCAGAATCCGTCCACTCTGGGCTGTACGAGATTGGCCTCATGTGCATACGGACGAGGCGCTGCACAGGTTCTATCAGGGCCGGGTCTTCCCCGGCTTGCGAGATGATCTCAGGAACCATCTCAGTGCCTATGCGATCATGCTCGAAGAAGCGCGAGCGACCATCAGGCGTGGCTATGAAAGCCGGCCCCTTGCCAATGTCGTGGAGCATCGCTGCCCACCGGCGCACAAGCGACGGCTCGATTGCGTCTATCACTTTAAGGGTGTGTATAAATGCGTCGTCCTTGTGAGCAGGAAGCTGGCTGATGCCACGCAGAGCATCCAGGTCGGGCAATAGCTCGCGTAGCTTGCCCTCCTTTGCCCAGCGAAAAAGAGCATCGGAGGGGCGCTGCGAGAGGAGTACTTCACGCAAAGTAGCTTCCCGATGCTCCTCCTTCGACACTTCTACGCGCTTCCTACGGAACATAGCAAGCATCAGCAGCGAGATGGTATCATCTGACGCACAGCCTGAAGCGCCTCGTCCTGATTGCGTATCGTGGCGGAATCGTTATGCACAACATAGCGAACGATCCCCTCAGCGTCTATGACTACCGTCATGCGGTCGGCTCGATGGGCGTTCTCGTTCCATGCGCCAAATTGCCTTGCTACGTCGCCCGTGATGTCGGCTAGCAGAGAGTAGCTCAACCCCAGGTGAGCTTTCCAGGCCTTGTGCGAATAGCGGCTGTCGCGGCTGACGCCAAAAACGCGTGCTCCTGTGCTCTGCCAGTCTACTTCTTTGTCGCGTAATGTACACATTTCCTGCGTGCATTTATCCGACCAGTCGAAGGGGTAAAAGATGAGCACAACAGGCTCCCCGCGCAGGTCGTTCAGTTGCACCTTATTGCCATTTTCATCTTCCAGCATAAAGTTGGGGGCGCGCTGCCCAACCTCAATATCATTGCTCTTTGCGCTGTTCATTCCGATCTGCTCCTTACTTACGTTGTAGTTAGATTGCCGCCACTCAAGCGATCACTTCTAAGTTACGTTGCAAGGCGCATGCCGCCAGAGGAACAACCTGCTAAGCTGCGAAGGGTTCGGGGGCTGGAAGCAAGAAAAGGCGGAAGCTTCACACCCAGGAAAGGAGCAACAGATAGGAGTGAGCCATCCACGGGATGGCTCACTCCTATCTGTTGCTATATAGACTTTGTAGCCTACACTCGCAAGCGCTATTCTGCGCTTAGAAAGCAAGCCGCCGGGCTTGCCTTAGCTATTTGCAAACAGCTTCGCGCAGGTGATCTTTGCTGGCGCCGCCTTTTTCCCCTATGTACTGCACGAAACAATCGGTCACTATGTCACCGTAGTCGTCTACCAGGCCGCTTATCACGCCCAGCACTACATAGCGGTCGAAGTCCGAGCGGCCCAGCGCCGGAGTATAGACGTAAGTCGAAGCCGACTTATCCTGGTCGAGCAAGTGTTTCTTGGCGAGCCTGCTCATCGTCGTCATCACGGTAGTGTAGGCAATATCTTTGCGTTTGAGCAAAGCTTTGTGAACAGCGCTGACCGTTGTAGGCCCTTGCTCCCACACTACGTCCATGATCTCGCCCTCCAGAGGTCCGAGCACCTTCTTCGATTTGGAGGAAGATGGGTTAAACCGAAACTTTATGCTGTGAGCTAAGTCCATGTAAAATCTCCTATCATAGAGTGATTTAGAACACCGCTATGGCCGCACACCCATCTGAGAGAGAACTCCGAAGGCAGACGGCCCACTATGCACTTTGGCCCAGTATACAGCCAAATCGGTGCCTTGCATAGTACTAAGGTAGCACCTTTTGTATTAAATGTCAATCATTATCGGCCATTTTGCCAAAACGAATGTTTAAAACCCACCTTACGCAGCTTGGCGCAAAGGCAACTCTATTACGTGATCTCTCTTCAGAATGGCGATGTAAACACAATATCCATAGCCACTCGCATCTCATATCATGTTTCACGCTTCAGGCTCACATCTATCCCCCCTCGCTAATCCAACAACCCCCGTCACAGAAAATCTGCAACCCAACTGTGATTGGTTCGTTCCACTAATGTGCCAGAATCGGCCTTGCACCCGTTACGGCGCTTTGTCCTGCCTGGCGAGCCTCATCAAGCGGCGCAATTCATAGCACAGAGTACTGGAAAGGTCAAGGTTCGGGACTAAAAGGCTAAAGGGGAGGGTTGACATCAGCTATATCTATTCACTATACTTGCCACGGCTTCATACACTCGTGCATGTCAGATAGCGCTATGAAAGGCGACACTTTTCCACAATCCTCCTACACCTCAGTGCCCACTCTCTACAACAGCACGGCATCTATACACAATCATGGTAACAAAGCCTCATGTAGAGACCCGGCAGCGCCGCCGGACGCTAGAGAATACCGACGCATTTCCTTGATCAAAAGTGCCCCGACGTGCGCAGTACCGGCCAGAACCGGGCGAGGCATCGGAAGCTACTGACATACTGACAGGCAGCCTCGCCTGTATAACCCAGGTAAATGCTCAGAGGGAGCTTTACCTTTACCCGCCACATCCCACCCTGGCTCGTAATGGATAAAGAATCCCTAAATTTCCAGGACCCGGGATTACAGAAGAGCGAAAATAGGAAGAGCCGAAGCAAATCGCGGTTTTGGCATAAACGCATTGAAAGGAGACGGACAATTGATCTTTAGCAAGAAACTAATACCAGTGGCAGCGTTGTTTCTGCTGCTCATCGCAGCCGTGCTCGTTATGGGCGCCCAGCAGTCACAAGGAGTCACCGTGCCCCCAGGCGCTATTGTGGACTCGCCCAACGCTAACGCTAGCCTTGGCAGCCCCAGACCTACCCCGCAGGCGGCGCCGGCTCTGCCACAAAGCAGCGCACCCGTAGCCTTCACGGAAGACTTTTCCGGCGGCAACCTGGACCGTTGGCAGAGCTTGAGCAGCGCTCCTGGTTCGTGGGCCGTCGCAAGCGGACGGCTTCAACAGGGTGGCGATATCAACCAGGAGCCTTCCAATGAGGCTGCTGTGCTAATTGCCAGAGATGTACAACTCAGCGACGGTATGCTGGAGGCTCAGCTTTATCCTTCAGGCGGCGAAGCCGTTGGCCTCGTCTTCAGGGGATCGGACGCCGGATACTATCGCTTATCCCTCTTTGGCAACCTGCCCAACCAGTCCAGTAAAGCATTACTGGAGAAGGTAACGGCCAACAAAATCCAGAATTTGGCTCAGGTTCCGGTGACCACATGGCCCGGCTACACCTCTGGCAAGTGGCAGCGTATCACCGTAAAGGTAGCGGGCAGCCGGATTACGGCCTCGGTAGACGACACAACCATTCTGGACGTGACTGATACCGCCTTTACAACAGGCTGGGCAGGAGTCTGGTCTACCGCCGACATGTCGGCGAAGTTCGACAACGTACGCATTCAGAAGACGGCGCAAGGCCGCTAGCCTCAGGAGATAATTTCTAATGAAGAATAGATTTAACCTAGTGATGCTCGCAGGCCTCTCGCTTATCCTGATAGTGGCCGCCAGTGATATGAGCATTGCGCCGGGCGGCCCACCCTCGGCGAAGGCCGCAGCGAGTATCTCTGCTCCCGTAGAAACCCCTTTCTCTGCTCCCATAGACGTTACCAACAGCCCTTTGTACGACAATGGCGGGGCTATTGGCGCATCACCCCTCGACGGTTCGGTAACGATAGCCTGGGAACAACGCGACCAGGAGAATAATCGCAACCTCATCAATGCAGCAACCAACAGCCCTTTCCGGGGTGACTTTTTCCCACAGAACCTGGATCTCACAACCTACAAGGCAAGTGGTAACGTCAAAATTGCACATGACGCGCTTGGGCGGCGGCACATCGCCTTCTACACCTACAGCAGCGGCGACGCCGCGATTCAGTATGTGCGTATAGAAGCCAACGGGCAGATTTCTGTCAATGAGGTGATCCCAGGCTCAGGCGGCCTGAAGCTCGCCTCTGTCGCTGTGGGCCCTGACAACACACCTCACTTCCTCCTTGGAAAAGACAACTCCAAAATCCGCTACTTCCACCGCCAGGATAACGGCAACTGGGATGTCGTCAACGAGGTAGTAACCCCCGACGTAGTGAACCAGGGGCAGGGCGATGTATCCATCGCTGTGAATACCAACGGCCTGGTGATGGCAGCCTGGAAAGGTCCAGGCCCCGCCTCGAACGATATCTTTGCCGCCACACGCACCGGGTCCGGCAGCTGGGCTAAAGAAGATATTTCATTCGAATGCTGCCAGGGCTGCCCTACAGCCTCCAGAACCTACCTGCCCTCACTTACAGCCGATAGAACCGGGGGCTTTCGCGTTTCGTGGTCTGACGAGAAGTGCGACCCCAGGCCGTACCCCGACAGCGTAAGCAACGACATCTATTACCGAGAGTGGGTGCCTGGCACAGGCTGGAACAACCAACCTCTTGTGCGAGTTGTCAACAGTTTCGGGCACTCTTACCAGAATAACCTCGTGGTAGACGATAACAACGTCTCTCACATCATCTGGACCGACACGACAGACAGCCCTAATGGAAGCCCTCAGATTTGGTATTCATATGGCTCAGGCACCAACTTCTCGCCCCCAGAGAAGCCTTTCACAGGCTGGGCGGGTGGAGCTTACCTGAAGGACATGGGGATGGATGTCAGCCCTGGGTACGTTGACATTGTCTTCGGCAGCAACCGCGACGATAGCCAGAAAGAGAACTACTACGCCTACAAGTCGATTGGCCCTGTTGCCCCGCCACCCACTCCTACTCCTATCGCCGGCCCCCCTCCTTGCGCTAACGAATACTTCAAGGATGTCTGCCGGGATGGTGGCACCGCACCCTTCTATACCGCCATCCTCAATCTGGTGAACGCCAACATAATCAGCGGCTACAACACCGTGCCCCCATGCCCCAATAGCTCCTGGGTGCCTTGCTACCTCCCATTCAACCCTGTGACTCGCGGGCAAGTAGCCAAGATCATCGCCCTGGGCGCGAATCTCCCTGCTAACTTGCAAGGTGCGCCGCACTTCGTGGACGTGCCGCCGGGAAGCACTTTCTACAACTACGTGGAGTACAACTTCAATGCCGGGACGATCTCCGGGTACCCCTGCGGCACGCAACCCAACGAGCCTTGCGGCCCGCCCAATAACCCGAACAACCTGCCTTACTTCAGGCCGGGAGCCAATGTCACACGCGGCCAGCTAAGCAAGATCCTCTCAATCGCCTTCGGCTACAATGAGCCTGCCACCAACAGGCAAAGCTTCCAGGATGTGCCTGTTACCAGTACATTCTACTCTTACATTGACCGCCTGGTACGCCGGGGCATTATCGGCGGCTATCCCTGCGGCGGCCCAGGCGAGCCTTGTCTACCCCCCGCCAACCTGCCCTACTTCAGGCCGGGCAACAACATCACTCGCGGCCAGGTAGCCAAGGTGGTCTACATCGCACGCCAGCAGCCCGTCGCTACCGCCACCAGCACCAGTACTGCTACACCTGTACCAACACTGACAGCTACATCAACCCCTGTGATCTCCGCAACAGTCACGCCTGAGATGACGGCCACGACCCTGCCCACGAGCACCTCCACAGCCGTTGAGACAAGCACGGCTGTGGCTACGGTTACAACAGTCGCCACGCTCACAGCCACCGCGGTGCCTCCTACAGTCACCGCTACAGCGACGCCGGCTGTGGTCAACGTATCCCTGATAAACACCACCTTCGACCCGATGAGCATAACAGTGGCAGCAGGCACAACGGTGCTCTGGACCAATAATGATACACGTGCTCACACCGTCACCAGTGACCCTGGCGACCCCGTGTCGTTCGACAGCGGCAATATCCCGGTAGGGCAGACGTTCCAGTACACCTTTACTGTGCCCGGCACATACGGCTACCACTGCCAGTATCATGGAGGGCCTGGCACAGGTATGTACGGCACTGTCACAGTCACCCCATAACTGCCCGCGAACGCACCACCATGAGCCTTTGATCTTGCCTACAGCGTAAGCTCAGATGTAAGGCAAACGGGGATAAGAAAGACCACTGCCTACTATTTGGCAGTGGTCTTTCTTTTGTGGTGAGGGTACACCTATAGATTGGCTGGCGGGTGGGGGCGCAAGAGGCAGCGGTCTATCGCCGGCCAAATATGTAGGATTATCGCCCCGGTTATCGCATCAAGTAGGGAAAGTCAGGCGTTGCCGCCTGCATCGTTGTGTATATCAGCACCGGAACTGCCGCTACGGGGCGTGGAAAGGCTATCGAGAAAGGCGTTGAGGCCGCTCAGGGCCGCACTACCCACGCGTTGTCCTATCGCGCTGCCAACCACGCCGCCCACCATCGCGCCGACAAAGGTGCCGACTATGGGGACGGGGATGGCAGCGGTGCCGATCTCTGCCCCCGCGATTACGCCTGCACCGAGCCCTGCCAGGCCGCCCATCTGCTCGTTGCGCTCTTGCTCATTCTTTTCCATATCTGTAAGCTCCTTTCATAAGTAGACCCGCCATTGTCAGTATCTTATAGACGCAAGCGGTGACCATTTTGTTTCAGTCGTACTTCAATTTAGATACAATCGCCTTGCGGTGAAGGGGTGTGCAACTTTGACGTAGCGATTGCGTATGTCTATAATGATTGGACGGGAAACCCGCTTCTAACAGATTATAGCACCAGGAGAAGGCATTATGGCAGGCGAGCTAAGCATACAGTCTACCTTATCGCGCTCTACGATACCGGTGATGAACGTGGAGCAGCTTGTTTACTGCTTGCTTGAGCTGCGCCCTTCAGAGACAGGATCGCAGGCTCCGTTGCCTCTCAACCTCTCGCTGGTGCTGGACCATAGCGGCTCGATGAATGGCTCTAAGATAGAGAACCTGCGCGAGGCTACATCGCTGCTGCTCGATATGCTCCAACCGCAAGATTATATCTCGATTATCTTCTTCAATAGCCGCAACGAAGTGGCTTTTCCTTCACAGCAGATAACCGATCCTGCGCGCCGGGCCGACCTGAAGGCTCTTATCGCCAGGCTGCCTGCTGAGGGCGGGACCAACATGGCCCCTGCTATGGAAGCGGGGATTATTGAGCTACGCAAGCATATGGTGATGAGCGGCGCGCCGGGTGGTGGGCAGGTGAACAGGCTTGTGCTTCTAACTGACGGCATAACTGAAA
This sequence comes from Chloroflexota bacterium, assembly GCA_027317125.1. Lineage (GTDB taxonomy): Bacteria > Chloroflexota > Chloroflexia > QHBQ01 > JADMIH01 > JADMIH01. The sequence continues at coordinate 25,966 of DAHVFG010000020.1, forward strand.
AGGAGAAGCGCTGTCTGGAGCAAGCCGAGCAAGCTGCCCGCATCGGAGTGCCTATCACCGCTCTGGGGATCGGCAAAGACTGGAACGACAAGCTGATGCAGGAGATCGGCCAGCGCAGTGGCGGCGACTCTGATTACATTTCATTGCCTGAGAGTATACGCGTTCACTTCACTCGCACAGTGCAGCAGATGCAGGCAGTGGCAATCCAGCGGGCCGCGATGAGGGTGAGGCCGGCGCTCGGCATAGAGGTGCGCAGCCTGTATCGCGTCCACCCACTTATAGCACGTATACAGCCCGGCCAGGCTAGCGTGGCTGAAGATAGGGGGGCAAGTGTAGTTCTGGGAGAATTAGAGAGGGGGCACGGGCAGACGCTGCTCGTTGAGTTTGTGGTACCTTCAAGGCCCGCAGGCTCCTACCGCATAGCTCAGATAGAGGTGGATTACGACGTGCCGCAGTCGAGCCTTGTTGGGCAGCGTGCTGGGCTGGACGTTCTGCTCAACTACTCGCATGACCCCGCGGCCGCATCGCCACCTGACCCGCGTGTGATGAACATAGTGGAAAAGGTGAGCGCCTTCAAGCTGCAAACGAGAGCGTTAGAGGACCTTGAGGCGGGCAATGTACATGCAGCCACGCAGAAACTGCAAGGCGCGCTTACGCATCTTCTTAACCAGGGCGATATGGAGCTTGCCGCCACTGTACAGCAGGAGCTTTCCAACCTGGAAAAAGGACGCACGATGACGCCGGAGGGGCGCAAAACGATCAGATTTGAGAGCGGCAAAACCGTCAGGCTGGGACAAAGCCAGTAACCATCATATGAAGGGTAAGCAACAACCAACGGAGAGAGCGCTTCTAAGTTACATCGCGCTGCTGCAAGGGGGCTACTACGTCATCACAGGCATCTGGCCGTTGGTACACATCCGCAGCTTCATGGCGATCACCGGACGCAAGACCGACCTGTGGCTCGTCAAAACCGCCGGGGTGTTGATTACCACCATAGACAGTACGCTGGGGGTGGCGGGACTAAGAGGGAAAACCACACCTGAGATTTCTTTCCTGGCGATAGGGAGCGCGCTGGGTCTCACCGGAATAGACATTGTGTACGTGGCGAAGAAACAGATTTCGCCGATCTACTTGCTGGATGCAGTGGCGGAGCTAGGGGTGATTGGCCTGTGGGGGATCAGCGTAAGGAGTAAGATTGCTATGGGTAAGGAATGCTGAGACAAAGAGAGTGGAGAGCTAGAGATATGGCGATATATTGTCTGAATTGCGGAGTAGAGTTGCCTGAAGGAGTGGCGTTTTGCGATGCCTGCGGCACACCTGTACGGGGGCAACAGGGGCAAGCCGCCGGAGGAGCGCCTGCAACGCAGCGTGCTAACGGCAACGGAGCAGGTATAGGGGCTGTGGCATGCCCGGTCTGCGGGGCGGGCGCTCTGCCAGGCGAGGCATTTTGCGACAACTGCGGCGCTTCGCTGCTAGCGCCCGCCCCGCAGACCGGATATGCGCCTGCTTTGCTTCCAGCCTCTCCCGCGCCCCCGCCGCAAGCCGCGCTGCCTCTCTATTCACAAGGCGCTGTATCGAATTACCCACCTGCCCATTTGACCCCACAGATAATTGTGAAGTCGCCGCCTCCCCCCGCGACGATTACTGTGCCCGATAAGCCGGAGCTTATAGTGGGCCGCTCTGACCAGCAAAGCAACAGTTATCCCGATGTAGACCTGGGGCCATATGGCGGGCTTGACCTGGGAGTATCGCGCAGGCATTTTCGGCTGACGCGCAATAATGACCAGTTCTATATAGAAGACCTCAATTCTATGAACGGCTCTATAGTTAACAGCCAGCGCATACCCCCCTACACATTGCAGCCGCTCAGATCAGGAGATCGGATTCTCCTGGGCAAGATGGAGCTTGCCTTCGAGTTGTTGTGAGTGAAGCTCGGAAGTGGAGATTGCCCATAGCGGCTCTTTCCTGCGCTCTCCTCTTCGCGCTCATAGCAGGGTGCGGGCAGATCAACTCTACGAACTCTGCGGCTCCGGTCGAAGCGACTATTACCGTCACCCAGTCTGAGGTTGCTGTTGAAGAGGCTAGCACAACAGCGGAGCCTGTGGCTACGACAGCAACCGCTACTATCCCTCTGCCTGGTATGCCTGCCTGCTCAGAGCCGCCACCCGATGAAGTAGCCGGGCCTATGGCGGAGCCTGCACAAGCAACTGTGCCCAACAGAGCTACACCGGAGGCGCAGCCTGCAATAGTGACACAAGCGACACAAGTGACACAGAGCGCGGGCAGGATAGTAGCCCTCGATCCTGGACATGGGGGCAAAGAGACAGGCGCTGAGTCGGCTCGTGGGCTTATAGAGAAGAATGTCAACCTCGAGATTGGGCTGAAGCTGGCCGATCTGCTGCGTACAAACGGCTATGTGCCTGTGCTTACGCGCAACAGCGACATCGGCGTGAACGTGGGGGGCAAGGACCTCAACGGCAACGGCGTGGTGGATAATGACGACGACTTGCAAGCCAGGGTGGATATAGCCAATGCCGCTCGTGCCGACTTGTTGATCAGCCTGCACAACGACTCTACCAACTATCCTGCGACGAACGGCACCACCGTTTATTACTGCGAGACCCGGCCTTTCGCAGCGGAAAACAGGAGGCTCGCGTCTGCGCTTGAGGAGCATCTGGTTGCATCTATAAGGGGAGCAGGCTATAACACCACCAACAAGGGGATAAGCGATGATGCGCCTTTACGAAAGCCTTACGGCCATCTTTTTGTGCTGGGGCCGCTGACGCCTCGTGTAGCCCGCGCCAGTAATATGCCGGGTGCGCTCGGAGAGACCCTCTACCTGAGCAACCCGACTGAGGCGTCGCTGTTGGCGAATGACTCGGTCCTCTCGGCCATCGCCAGAGGTTATTACGACGGTATACAGGCATACTTTGCCGGGCAGTAATGCCCAAAGACCTGCACAACAGTGCCGTCTCGAAGCCAACCTCTGAAACCACCAATCCTGGTCACTGATAGCCACCTGTTGGTATAATGTAGTTAGAGGAGATTACATATGCCTGTACTGGTGAACCCAAAAACTTGCCTTGACCGCGAGCACTGTTTTGCTGCCGCGGCGTGCCCTTACGGGGCCTTCCTGCATAACTCGATGAAAAAGACCTGGGAGATAGACGCCACGATATGCGGAGACTGCCCCGGCCCGTGCCTCAATTTTTGCGATCAATATGCCCTTCACTGGGGCAATGACCTTATAGACCTCAAGCTGGTGAAGGCCGAGGTAGACGGCACAATGAAGCCCGCGCAGGTAGCTGCGGCGCGTCTCAAGCACAAGGAAGAGGCCAAAGAGGCACAAGAAGCCGCCAGGGTGAAGAGCGCGGAAAGTATATTCAGCCTTACCCGCGCCACTTTTGAAAGTGCTGTGCTGCGCTCAAAGTTGCCCGTAGTGGTAGACTGCTGGGCTGACTGGTGCGAGCCTTGTAAGCAGTTCTCGCCCGTGTTTGACGCGACGGCCAGGCAGTACGCGGGTGTTGTGAAGTTCGCGAAACTGGATACTGAAGCCGAGCCTGTATTAGCACGTGGGCTTGGCGTAACCGCGCTGCCTACGGTGTTGATCTTCTACAAGGGGCAAATAATCAACGCTGCCGAGGGTGCGCTGCCCACACAGCAATTCCAGACCTGGATTTACCAGACGTTGGCGGCGATACGCCAGTATGAGGCCCAGTTGGAAGCAGAATCGGAGGAGGCTATAACAGCAGCCTCTGAGCGTGTAGCCAACCTGGATAAGCACGCCCCCGAATATGGAAAGAGTGAGTTGGAGCCTGCCGCGAAACCGTCCGCGCCGCTACCACCTTCGAGCCTGGTGCTGGACCCACGAGCCGATGCCGGGCCTGCGCAGAGGCCGGGCGATGACCCGGGTAAGGGTAGAGGCAAGCAGACCGCCAGCGGGTTATATATACCTTAAGACGACAGGTGAGCGGTGCGGCTTGTATTACCATGGACATCGTTGGGGTAGGATCAGGAGCCTGCCACAGCCGGAGAGGGGTGGCACAACTGGCTTCTTTAGTCGTTGGAGCCTAGCGTCGGGCGAGTCGAGAGGTGAAGATACACCAGAAGAGGGAGAAGACGAAAGCTCCGATGGCTGCTGTGATGAGCATTACGCCATCAAGAGCCGGCTCCTTAGGCAAGGAGAGAGGCAGGCGCGGACGGACGATCTGGGTGGCTACCCACGCTCCCAGCACGCCAAATAGGATGGAGCCAAAGAAGCCAAGGGGCACGCGACCGCCGGCGAATAGGTCAGCTACATAACCTATCAAGGCGGCGAGGAGCACAAGCACCAGTAATCGGGGCAGATCATCAACGGAAAAAGAGAGATTCATAATTGTCGTTTGGGAGCTAACAACCAGGGTTTATAAGCTGGTAAGTTTCTCCAGGCGCTTGAAGCCACGAAGCACCGCAGCCATAAAAGCAAAAACAGGCTCCCAACCGGGGAAGCGCTGGCGGTAGTAAAGATAATCTTCGCCGCGCACCCCTATGTAGCGGCGTATGTCTTCAGGCGTCAGGTCGCGGAAGGCCGCACGAATGCGCGCTTCTGTGCTATCTATATCTCCTGTTGAGTCGGGGGGTGCGTAACGGAGCTTGGTGAGGGAGACACGCCCAATGGAGAGCAGAGGCTTCCTCCTTGATGCAAGGCCGGCAAATTGCTCGCCTGTATTCTGAGTTGAGGCGTTGAGGGTCGCGGGGTCGAGGCCCAACCGTGCAGCCAGGCTATTCTGCATCCCTTTACGAGCGACAGGCGATAGCTCAGCTGACTGGAGCCTGCTTGCGCGCTGCGCTATAAAGAGCAAATCTTCGAGCTCGGAACGTTGCTCAGGGTGCCGTGCCAGGTAGCGAGCTACATCGAGGGGAATCTCCTGGCCCGACGAAAGAGCTTGCAGGCATTGCTCCAGCAAATCTTCAGTGCGCATGTTGTTGGCTTATCTCCAATAAATCGAGGGTCTGAAACAGAGGTACATTGCGGTGCGCTCACCTGACCTGGGGCCAAGGGGCACTAAGGATAATCTCCCTATTTTACCATCTATTACAACGATACGCAAAAGTCTTTGTTACGGTAAGCGTTCAGAGTATGGGTGGAGCAATCTTCCTGGGGTATCTGTGGAGGCGTACCCTTACCGGCCCTCACCCACCCTCACCCCCAACCCCCTCTCCCATGAAGGGAGAGGGGGCTTTATTCCTGCTGAGTATCGGCGGCTATGCCCCTGCACCCCAACTCTGAACATTTACTTGTTACGGTAAATGTTCAGAGTAGGGTGGAAAGGCAAGCC
>DAHVFG010000210.1:0-511 GCA_027317125.1 Chloroflexota bacterium
CCGGGTTAAAGCAGAGCGTACGGGTTATAGGTCAAAGGAAGGGATCAAAGAGGCTAGAAACGACAACACTGCGCCGCCTGCTAAACGGGCAGCGCATGAGCGGGAGGTGTAGCTATGTCGAGCAGAGCACACTTCCAAAGTGATTATAGCACAGAAGAGCAGCTTACCAGGCACAGACCACCTAGCAGGCACAGACCACCTAGCAGGCCCGCTATTACTAAACTGATTCCAGGATGAGACCCACGCAGGGCTGCACGCGAAACATGTAGATCCCAGCTTGGAATCAGTTTAGTACATCCTCGTTGACACACTCTGATGCTTTAGCAGAGGTATGCAAGTTTAGGGGTAGCAACAGCACCACGAGCAACCCCCTACCGCAGCACGCACTGATGTTAGAAGCATCCGCTATCAAGCCAGAGGTGATGCAAGCTCGTGGCTATCGCTCTATAGAGACCGAAGCCGAGTTAAAGCAAATAGGCTTCTCAGAATCTCAGCTTCTAGTGCCTACACT
>DAHVFG010000211.1:0-510 GCA_027317125.1 Chloroflexota bacterium
GCATCGGATGCATACTTCCCCTTCCCTGATGGCATAGAGGTCGCCGCCCAGGCAGGCGTCACCGCGGTCATACAGCCGGGTGGCTCCGTGAATGACGATGCCGCAATCGAAGCCGCCGACATAGCAAGCATGGCGATGGTCTTCACCCACAAGAGGCATTTCCGGCACTAAGGAGGGGCCTTACCCGGTGGGTAGGGGCTTCTACTCTTTGTTTTCACCCTAAACTGATTCCAAGCTGGGATCTACATGTTTCGCGTGCAGCCCTGCGTGGGTCTCATCCTGGAATCAGTTTAGTCTGGCTCTTGCCGCCCTCAGTTACCTTACCGATGGTAATATCCTTTTTGAGGGCCGAAGTGAGACGAGTTGGTGGGTGGCACGGCTGCGATGGCAGTGCAATGGGCGCTTATCGCTCGCTGAAGCGTGTGCTATAATGCGCTAGAAGTGGGTGGATTCGGCAAGAATAAGGATAAAGGCAGGTGAGAACGGTGGCAATTGAGCTTGCGCGGAAGC
>DAHVFG010000212.1:0-507 GCA_027317125.1 Chloroflexota bacterium
TGTTTACCTGCATAATAACTAAAATATTGCATTAGATCCGCCATAGGAATCGGGTATGTGTTCTTGGCGAGGGCAAAGACAGCTTCGACCATCGACGAGATTCCTAACACGATTGAGGATTCATAGGGATTTTTAACAACGAGTTTTCTAAGTAATTCTACCTGTGCTTCGCTTAACCTCTGTGGCATAGCTATATCTCTTCTATCCACATACCGCCTGCCTAAACTGATTCCAGGATGAGACCCACGCAGGGCTGCACGCGAAACATGTAGATCCCAGCTTGGAATCAGTTTAGTTCTGTGAGAGAAATAGCATCGTCGTTTGGTGTCCAATTCACCAGCCTCAGTTCGCTCGCGAATCTAATCTTGTTGTAAAGCGTTCGTTGTGACCCTCCTACAAGCTTCTGCAGCTGATTTACGCTGTTTGTGTTCTCCAATGAATAAATGAACTTATGTACAAGGTGTAAGTTCCATATACCAAGGTCAACTGGCTTCACGTCCGTAAAGG
>DAHVFG010000213.1:0-505 GCA_027317125.1 Chloroflexota bacterium
TGTTCTGTATGTATAACCCTGACCAGACGTGAGATTCACTGAGGTCACCAAGACCCCATGGTTGGGCTCATTCTGCTGGCCGGAACCCCAATTAGAGTACGGATGTATGGCTCCGGGGCAACAGCGGCTATCGAAGCCGGATTCTACAAAATTATGATCATAGTAATCGGTAAGGGCTACAGGAGAATTAAAACGATTTCCGCTGCTTGGGTACGAACTAAACTGATTCCAGGATGAGACCCACGCAGGGCTGCACGCGAAACATGTAGATCCCAGCTTGGAATCAGTTTAGGGGTTGTTACATACGAATAGATGGAGTCGTAAAACCCTGATGCGTGAGGGAAGACCTGAGCATTGATGTTATTGCCGTTGTATTTGTTGGCGGCTGCCTGCCCTACATGTTGGACTGCATCTATTCGAGGCGCCACGGTATCTGGATAGAAGCACGGCTGGGTAGTTGAGCCGCAATACGGCTGTGACATATCGGGCGGGTATGGGGCATTAG
>DAHVFG010000214.1:0-504 GCA_027317125.1 Chloroflexota bacterium
TATCAAGCGCTGGCTCAAGCGCAGATGATTTATCGAGGCACGACCCCTCTCCGCCTGTGGAGAGGGGCTTTTGTTTTCAGCCTATTTGTTTCCCTTTCCATCAGAGAAGGAGATTAGGGAGGGAGATGAGAGTGCCTCCTTCCTACACATAACCACAGCCCGTCAAATTATTGCGCCTTACAACTTAGGCTTCTACAATGCTAAACTCCAGTTGCTCTTGAAAGGTCAAGGAGTTTCACCGGGAGGGATTAGGCTGGTGTCTATATTCAAAGTAGCCAGGTGGATGGGTATTGTCATTGAAACAAGGATAAACTTCTTCCCCAGGTTGAGCCAAACGTCCAAAGAAGACAAGATAGCTATCTGGATGTGCTAAATAGATGGCCCCTCCCTTTTGACCGTTCAACTGTAGGGCGTAACTGTCATTGACCTCATCAATACCATATCGAAGTACTGCACAGCCACAGTCCGGCAACATGCAATTTGGAGGGCCGTAAGCTCTTAGAT
>DAHVFG010000215.1:0-504 GCA_027317125.1 Chloroflexota bacterium
TTCGTGGCTTTTGATTGGAGACAAAAGCCGAGCGGCTTGCAAAGAGGAGTTTTGGCACTCATATTCGGAGTATCATAAATTGCCGAATCTGGGAGTCTGGGCTAACTTCAGAAAAGTGGCTCTACATCAATTTAGGTAATCAACCTTGAATGATGTGCGTTTCAAGGTTGATTACCTTCAGGATGCCTATTTTACGGGGAATCACTAGTACAGCTAGGGCTAAATAGACCCACAGTTTCGTGGGCAGCGTTGCGGCTCATGACAGGCTCCAAACTGTAGGCTTATTTGAGCGAAGCTGTACTAGCTCATACCAACGAGGTCTCGTAAGTAGCAACTCCTGCAACGAGGAGGCATGCACAATCTCACTGGCTATGACATCAGCCCTAAGTGTGGGCATGCCGTTATTCAGCATGAGCCTCGCGCAGGCGTACCAGTCGACACCTAACCCCTCGAGACGGAAGTGTCAGGACTCGGTGCACATAATCTCTCTTGCGATGTTCAATT
>DAHVFG010000216.1:0-501 GCA_027317125.1 Chloroflexota bacterium
GGGTAGAACCACGCAGCAGCTGAGAAGCGAATGGCAACAAACTGTTAGCTTACGCTTCTGCCAGGGGCTTACCAGCAGACAGATTGCCGTCCTGAGCGGGCGTTCGCGCCGCGCAGTAGACCGAGAGCTACATGCGGCAGTAGCCGCGCTACGCAGGGATATACAGGATGGTTGGGAGGACCACAGCACAGGTTTACGAGCTAGGGGTTAGCAACTAAACTGATTCCAAGCTGGGATCTACATGTTTCGCGTGCAGCCCTGCGTGGGTCTCATCCTGGAATCAGTTTAGGGCCTGTTTTCAAATTGCTTCGCCACGCACAGAACTTGTCGGGCCTTGATGCCTGACAATGGTATTTTGAAAGCACGGCCTAATCTCTGGCGGTTACTGCTTCATCGCTTTTCTTGGGCGTGGTCGTAGCGGGGCGCTTCGGATTGGCGGTTACATGGAAGAGGTCGAGCAGGGTCTTGCGGAGTTTGTCGGGGCCGGAAATGCTTATCAGG
>DAHVFG010000021.1:0-30710 GCA_027317125.1 Chloroflexota bacterium
CACAAGAGGTCTCTCTGGAGCTTTGCTCTCCGTCGCACCTCTGTCAGGGCATATGAGAAAAGCCGGATCGGCGGTTACTTTTATCTGGTCACCCGGCACGCCGGCACGTCGCAGGAGCCTCTTAGAAGTATTATCGCGCACGCTAAAACAGACAGCTGATGAGCAGATAAAGCGGGCGAGGTATTTACCCAGATGGGTAAATACAGGCTCTACGCCGAGACCCCAGCAGATGACAGGCATGCGTAACAGGCGCGCCAACGCTACATACCCCGCATAGAGGGGGAGATTATACAGGCTGGTACCGTCCTGTATCAGGCCACCCCCACCCAGGATCAAGGCGTCGGCATCAAGCAAGGCACGCAATGTTTGCAGCCCCAGCAGGCGCGGCACGCTATCTATGCCAAGCTGGGATGCTGTTCTGGTAGGGTTTACCGAGAGGGCGCACAGGTTAGCATAGCCGCGCTTGCGGAGAGCCTCGACCACTCCTTGCAAGACGGCTTCGTCGCCTGTGTTGTCGCTGCCATACCAGCCGAGGATTACAAGACGGGGCTGCTTACCCGCTCTATGTGGGTGGCTCACCCTTCTGTCTCTCGGCCCGCTGGTTGTGCGTCTGCGCCTTCCTGTGGGCGGGCTTGCGTTGCGTCGCGTTCTGTCTCTGTGTGTGAGATGTGTGAGTTCTGCTCGCGATGCGCCTGAATCACACGCATGAATATCTGCTGGTAGCGGCGCGCCACGATGTCCCATGAGTATCTGTTTTTGACGAATTCTCTTGCTTTCTTACCGAGGGCGATCCGCTTTTGGTCGTGTGCCAGCAGGTCCAGGATTGTGTCTGCGAAGGCTTTACTGTCCAGAGGGTCGAGCAATATGCCGTTTTCTCCGGGGACAATCGCCTCCGGAATTCCATCAAGTCGGGAGGCCACAACATAGCGCCCGGCGGCGGCGGCCTCAAGCGCGACGAGTCCAAAGCCCTCAATGTCGTTTTGTACCGGGATGTTAGGCATCACAAAGAGGTCGGCCAGGTGATAAGCTGCGCGTAGAGTATCGTCATCTACGCGCCCAAGGAGCACAACATGATCCTCCTGGTGCAACGAAGCAATTCGCGTTTCGAGCAAGTCACGTTGCGGCCCTTCCCCGACGATCAGGTAGCAAATATCTTGCCGTTGCGCCATCATGCGCGGCATAACTTCGGTCAGAAAATGCACTACTCCTTTGCGCTCTACGAGCCTGCCTACAGTAAGTAGCACCTTCCGCCCTCGAAGCTGCCGACCGGCAGCCGTCTGGAGGTTGCGCATCCCCTGTGCGGTGTACTGGCGGTCGCCAAACTCCAGCATATTCACCCCATTAGGCACGACCACGCAAAGAGAGGTGGGTACTCCGCGCCTGATGCACTGCTGGCGGGTGTTACTGCTGACGCATATAACTTTGTCCATGCGCTGGAGGCACTTCGGTATGAGCCACTGGTAGAGACGGTTAGAGTAAGTCACATCCAGCCCATGCACAGTGACTACCACAGGCACTCTAAGCAGGGTGCGAAGCGCAAGGCCTAGCGGAGTGAGAAGCGCATCAGAGAGATGTATCAGCTTGACGTGATTGGAGCGGGGTATCGTGAAAACCGCTCGCAGGAAGGCATAAACCACAAAGAAAGGCACAAACAAAGTGGACCCGCCCCAGTAGATGGTGGTGGTGGGTGTGAGCCTGCCAACTTCTTTGGTCAAGCTCTGGCTTAGCTTCTGCATCCCACCAACGGAGGGCGGGTGTTTGCGAGTAATAAAGAGGATCATAAATGATGAAGATGCCACGCTCGATAGGGAGATTGAAAATCAGCTGGAAAGTTATTTACTCACTAGCTCCTCATAAAAGCGGAGTTGCTCCTCGGCCAGGGCGTCCCAGGTGAAGTGGCTAGCCCACTCCTGCCCTTTTCTGCCCACTTTGGCTCGGAGAGTTGCATCTGTGGCGATTCTCACCAGCGCTTCCGACATGGCCGCTGTGTCGCCTGCCTCCACCAGTTGGCCGTGACCCTTCGGAAAGAGAGGCGCGGCGTCCCTCACGCCTACTATATCGAAACCCACTACAGGTGTTCCAGCCGCTCCTGCCTCTATCGCGCTGAGCGGCCACGCCTCGTAACGGGAGGGCATAACGAGGGCAAGGGCACTTTTCATAAGCTTGGCCGCCTCATCGCTGCTCACCTGGCCCAGCAACTCTATGCGCTCGCTCACGCCTGATTTATTCACCAGCGACCTCAGCAAGCGCACCTGCTCCTCGACGCCACTGCCCGCTATTAGCAGGCGTAGGTCGGGTAGCTGTCGCGCCACCTCCTCGAAGGTGGTAATCAGCCGGTCTAGCCCCTTCTGGTAAATGTCAACCCTGCCCAGGGAGAGGATATACCGCCCATAAGGGTTGGTGGCTTCACCATCTGCCTGCAAAGGCGTTCCGGCGCTGTTTGGGATTACTCGCACCTGTATCTTACCCTTCAACATCCCGCGCAACTCGGCGGCAATGCCCGGTGATACCGCGACAAAGTTCTTGAAGAGCGAGATTAGCGGCCTCTGCGCCAGCTTTGGCCCCAACCCGATCATGCCATACTTAGCGGTTGCATGCATGCCGGAGAGATTCTGCACGCTGGCTACAGAAGGCACATGCCTCTTCCACAACGGCGCGCCAACAGGTGAAAAAGGCGACACATCCTCGATGACTATATCATAGCCACCACCCTTTATCAAGCGCACGGCCTCCAGCATGTAAGTGAGCCTGCTCAGCACATAGGAGCGCGGATATCCCACATAGCGGTAGCTGACACCGCGCCTTAATCGTCGCTTTGGTGCGCCAGGGTAGCTTCCACAAACCACCTGCACTTTATGACCGCGTTGCGCGATGCGGCTGTAAATCTCGATAGTTCGCCTGGCTCCTCCGCCTCCAACCCAGGGGTTATCTATGTCATCATAAATCAGATGCAGTATGCGGAGCTTACGTTGTCGCTCATTTATGGGGTGATGCATGGCGGGGCTACGAGTTGTTCGCTGCTGTCTCATCGGCTGGTTTATTGATAATCCCTGATCGCTAGCGTGGCGATTGCTCCCCAGAGGGCTACGCCGGCTATGGACCATGCTCTTGACAGGAGGGCAGCGCCTGCGGCCACAGCTACAGGCAAGCCCAGCAGCCCTGCCAGCACTGTTGTGACGATCACTTCGCGTACACCCCAGCCCTGCGGCACAAAGATGACCAGGTAGCCTGCGGCCCAGGAGGCGGTAAATATGCCTGCGGTTACAGGCAGGTAGGCAATAGAAAGCTGTGGATAAAGGGCAGCGACGATTGCAAATGACATTACCCCATAGAGCAGCCAGTTGAGCAGATAGGGCCAGAGGAGAATAAGCATATCCTTCGCCGATAGCTGCACCTCCACAGGCTTGCGCTTGAGCCGCACTAACGCCCAGTTGAGCACCCGAAAGAGAAGCTGCGGTTGCAGGATCAGCGCGAACATAATCACAAGCAGCGCCAGCCCTCCCCAGACAGGAGCATCATGCCACCCTATCAGGCTCAGAGAAGCCACGATAAGCGCACCGAGCAGCACCATCATCGTTTCTATCCCCATACTCACAACGCTTGTCAGGCGTGGTATGCCTTCTTTATCGGCTAGGTAGACGCGGCTGACGGCGTGCCACATCGAGCCGGGGACGAAACCCGCCACGCTCGATATCGAGACGAGGCGCACGCTTTGCACCCATGTAAGGGGATAGCCAAGCCTTCGCACAATGGCCCACCAGCCGTACGCGCCGATAGGCCCACGCGCCAGCATGATCAACAGTGAGATAAGGAGATAGGTCGGGTCGAGTTGCCAGTTGTAAGAGAGGAGCCTGGGGGCCACCTCGTAGAAGGCGCGCCCGAAAAAGAGAAGAACCAGCGCCACCAGCGCGACTTGCAGCCAACGTCTGGCCCTTGAGGATTGCAACAGATGAGCAGCCGTTGCCGCTATAGACTTCACAGCCAAACTGTAACGCAGGGTGAAGGGTTTGTCAAACAAGGGTAGGGGTGTAAGAGTTCAGAATTAGAGTGGAGCAAAGTTCGAGAGGTACCTGTGCGGGTGTACTCCCGACTACCCTCACCCCCAACCCCTCTCCCATGAAGGGAGAGGGGGGCGGCCCTTGTACCCCGTCAGGGGGCTATACCAGGCTCACCCCAAGCTCCTATTCTGAGCACTTGCGCATTGCACTAACCTATGTCCTGCTTCTGCCGCTTTTGGGGTTAGGGCTTGCACACGCGCTGCATCATTTCGCGCATGCTCTGGGCTGTGTCGCGTGTCGAGGGTTCGCCGTACCATGTGAGAAGATAGCCTTCCATCTCCTTTATCTCGGCAGATTGGTCGTTAACGATTTGCTGTGCCAGGGTCTTAAGCTCAGCGCGCTGGGCGTTCTTCAGGGCATCCTGCGCCATGTCAATCGCCAGTTGGTGATGAGGGATCATCATCCGCAGGAACATCCGGTCGGAGGCGTCTTGCCCGCCCATCATATCTACCATCATGCTGCCCATCATACCACTATTAGAACTCCCACTCATCATGCCGCCACTCGCGCTGCCCATGCCACCTGCCCCCATCATATCCGTAGTCATAGTGGGCTTGGGCGCATTAGGGTACCACTGCTTACGCCAGGCTTGCATCTGGTCTAACTGTTTCTGCTGCCCTTTCTCTATTCGGCTTGCCAGGTCTCGCAGCTCAGGCCGCTTGGACCCTCCTATCATCACTTGCGCCGACATGATAGCACCCTGGTGGTGCATACTCATTTCATCAATAAAGCGGAGATCGTACTCGGCGTTGGGGTCCGAGGTGCCCATGAACGGGCTTGGGGCAGCGCTGGGTGTCGTAGCTGCCTGGGCCGTTGGCCCAGCTATCATAGAAGTGGGCGCTGAGGCAAAGGCCCCCACCCCGCCCAATACCATACCCGCTATCCCAAAGAAGAGCAACCCCAGGCCGGCGACTAATAAAGTGCGATTTCTCATTCTGTATTCTCCTTGTTCCCCGCCGGAGCACTGGCGTTAGACAGTAAATCCGAACGGACACGAGCGTATTCATCGGGGCCAATCTCCCCCTGCGCGTAGCGGCGTTGAAGTATAACCAGCGGGGTTTCCTCGCTTGTGACGCGTGCACGGCTCGCACTGCGGCCAAAAAGCCAGGCAAGAAGCAGTACGATACCTGTTATCACCACTATCACCGATCCTGCGAAAAGCCACCAGTAGATGCCGGACCCCATCATCCCACTCATCATGCCATTACCGCCCATCACACAATTCTATAGGCCACTTGATTGCACAGAGCATTAGACACTCTCCTATGCTGTTTCTAGGTACCCACCACCACAGTACCTTGACTCAGTATACCACGCTCTTATATAATGGGCAAGGTCGCTCTCACCTGATCCATCCACATGTATATGGTAAGTAACAGGTAGATATGGTGCCTGCTGCTTTGTGCCGGGTGTGGCCTTTACACCATTGTGAATTAACCTTGCTATGTCGGTTATCCAGAAAGCACAACGGAGACTATTAGATGTCACAGAAGACCAAACAGCGTGCCAAAACTGCCACAACAATACGCCCCGGTAGCCCGGGGATGCAAACGAAACAGAAGGCAGGGCGAACCGCTTACCGGCGAGGTATGCCAAAACGACAGAGGCGATCCCTCATCATTGGCGTGGTTGCCGCACTCCTGGCGGTTGTGCTCCTCTTCTTCTTGCTGCCCAGAGGCGGGGGGAATGGTGGCGTTATCTCTACCCTGGGCACTTCGGATTACCACGCCCTTGTCTTCAATCCGGAGGACCCCAATACAGTCTTCTTCGGCCATCATGGGGGCATCTTGCGCAGCAATGATGCCGGGCAGACGTGGACCACTCTGGTTGACAAGAAAGACTTCGACGCGATGGGCATAGTTGTGAACCCTACCAATTCAAAGCAGATGTACATGGCGGGCCACGATATATTTCAAGTAAGCTCGAATGGCGGTGCAACATGGCGTCCGGTCGAGAACAATCTTCCAGGCACCGACACTCACGGTTTCGCTGCCGCTACCGACGGCAGTAATCGCCTCTTCGCTTATCTTGTGGGCAGTGGAGTGTTGCAGAGCAGTGACGGTGGTAGCACCTGGCAAACTACTGGCGGCCAGATGCCGCCCGACGTGATGTCGCTGGCGACGGGTGGCGACCCCATATCTCTCTATGCGGTGAGCATGGGTTCCGGGATGCTACGTAGCAGCGATACCGGGAAAAGCTGGGCGCCGGCGGGAGGCGATCTGGTCTCAAGTAACATATATGCAGTAGCTGTGGACCCCAAAACAAGCAGTACTCTATACGCAGGAGTGGAGGGAGGTCTATACAAAAGCACGGACACTGGAGCTACATGGAAAAAGACAACCTACCCTGGAGATAATGCCGTAGCGCTGGCTATCAGCCCTGCTCGCCCGCAACTGATACTGGCTGTGAACGCCAAAAGTCGGGAGGGGCTGGTCTTCCGAAGTGAGGACGGTGGGACCACATGGTCGGGTCAGAAGTAGACCCGGGTAAATGATTAGATAGAGGAGGTATAAGATGCGTAAGAGGAACACTTTAAGGTGGACAACCTCACCCCCGATCATAGGCTACGGGGGCCTGCTGTTCGCTCTTGTTGCTGCCTTTGCCGTGCTCCTGGGCCTCACCGCCTGCGATTTGGGCGGCGGGTCCGGCGGACAAGGGCAAGCGGGCGGTGGTGGGCCGAGGCTCAGCTTTCAGGAGACAGAGCACCAATTCGGCACCATAAATTATGCCACCCCAATGGAGTATCGCTGGCAGTTCACCAACTCAGGCAATCAACCGCTCCAGATTACGGACATAAACCCTGAGCCGCCTCGCCCCGGCGGCACCTGAACCTGAGGGGTCAAAGCTGTCGCCAGTTCGGCGACCATCAATCCTGGAGAATCAAGCACTATCGTTGTAAGCTTCGACAAGCCAATGCCCGGCATGCAGGACGTATTGCTGCGAGTTAAGTCAAACGACCCTGTGGCCCCAGAGCAAACCCTTACACTCCGCTTTTTAGTGAAGCCTTAGCCCAAGCTGCGCCACTACAGTAGGGCACACAGGCACAATTGAGTTATTCACACCAGGAGGGATATTGAGCATGAAAGAGTTATTCTTTTTACTGCCATTGGCTAGTTGCGCTGCTATGATGGGACTCATGATGTGGTTCATGGGACGCCACCAACAATCACCTGGCGCAGGCTCCTTGACCAATATCGCCGGCGTGGGCAGCCCTGAATCGATGGGAGAAGAAAACGAAGACACGAAGATTCCGCAAGCGGAATCGCCGCGTGTTGGTAAGAGACGGACGCCAGCACTGGATATGCTGCGTATGCTCGGGATGTGCATAAATCCGCGGGTTGTCGGCGGCCTGGCCCTTGTGGGGCTAGCCGCCTGGCTAGTCGCGCCACAGCTTGTATGGGGTATTTTGCCGCTCTTACTGCTGGCTATGTGTCCCCTCTCAATGCTTTTTATGGCATGGAAGATGCGCGGTTCAGATGTTACGCGCACTACAAACGCGCAGCCGTATCACACTGTGGGCCAGCAGGCTCGGGCGCAACCAGATACGGCAGCTCTCGCGCAGGCTCTTGAACCTACCAGCGACGGCGCATGATCATGGTGACCGCCGAGCCACGGTAAGTACAGGGCATTGGTGGTGCCACCTCTCTGGGTGGCTTAACCTTTTGCCCGCCCTAACGCGCCAGATAAGCCGCGAAGATGGGCGTCAGGTCGGTGGTGGCGTGCTTTTGCAGGGTTGCTGTCAGGGCGGCGGGCGTGGCTATCTTGAAAGAATAGCTCTTATAGTAGTCTTGTATTGCGGCGTAGAAGGCCGTGTCGCCCATCGCCTGGCGTACTTTGTTGAGCATCACTGCGCCGGTGTCGTAGATGGTGTAGCTGTACTGGTTCTCGCTGGTGAAGCCGCCGAAGACCCCTGAAGAGACGGGGCGCAGGCTTTGAGCGCCCGCCGTCATCGAGGCCCAGGATTGCGCGTAAAGGTCCGGGTAGTTGGCCCGTATATATTCTGTCGTCATGTATGTGGTCATCGCCTCGTCAAGCCAGGGGTCGGTCAACTGGTTATTGCCGACAGTCGAGTAGAACCATTGGTGTCCGGTCTCATGCACAGGCGTGTACCACGTCCACTTGCCTGGAGTGACGCCTAGCGCGAGCCACGAGGTGGGTATCAGGTAAAGCATCGGGTATTCCTGGGCATAGTTGTCAGTTGGGTCGAGTGGTATGCCCATCTCAGCTACAGTGTCTGTGCTGAATGGATAGGTCCCTACACGGCTGCTGAACCAGGAGATAGAGGGGGTGACAAGATCGAGCTGCCGCTGCCCTTGCGCCCGGTGCCCCGGCAAAAAGTAGGCTAACACTTTTACGCTGCCCACCTGCCGGGTCATAGAAGGGTCGTCCAGAGGGTTGACGAAACGGGGTGAAACCAGATAAGCCACGTCCCGAACTCTCTGCGCCTGGAAGCGCCAGCTTGTGCGCTCCTGGTTCACAGTTGTGATCTGGCCCGTGCCGCCGACTACCAGCCGCTCGCTGCCGGCAGAAGAGACCTCCACGTCGTAATCGCTCACCGGGTAATAGCCGAGGTCGCCGAGGTCAGAGTAAGGGTAAAAGGACCAGCCGCCATTCTCCCAGGGCACAACCGTAGGCAACATATCCCCTAAGCTGAGGATGTCGTTCGACCTGTCGTCGCCTGTGCGCCCGCCGATAGGGCGCGGCTTGAGCGTGAAGTCCAGCGAGATACCAGTCTTCTCGCCCGGGGGTAAGGGTTGCGGGAGGCTCACTTCCAGGTTGATGCCCAGCAGCCAGCGAGTCTGCGCATCTTTGCCGCTCACAGTGGCGCTTTGCAAGGCAAAGACCGTGTCCCAGTTGTGCCACACCGCACGGAGTGTGACGTTCGTCATCGCCTGCCCGGTGCCGTTCGTGATCTCAACGTTCTCATGCACTGTGGTGAGACGCTGGGGCGCAGCGCCGACGGCTATTGATACGCTGTATTTAATGCCTAGCTCCGCGAGGCGCATATCGGCATAACGCCAATTATAGTAGTGCCTGCCCGCGTTTCCCATCTCTATCTGTGATGAGGCAGGATTCGACGGATTATAAGTAAGCACTCGCCGCTCGAAGAGTTGGACAAGCACCATCTGCGCTCTGCCGTTGACCGGGACCGACACCCAGTAAGGATCAGTAATCGGGTAGCCGAGAGTGTAAAGCCAATCCCAGCTAACCGGACGTTCGGGCGCGCCTGCATAGCGCCAGAAGATGTCGGCCCAGTTATGACCAGATGTTTGCTCGAACCTTGCTACTTTTACAGCTGTGGGTAGTGAAGTCACCGCGCGTATGCTGCCTTGCCTGCTTAGCTCCTCGGTAACGCTCTGGCCTTCGCGGTTTGTGGCGCGCGCCGTCAATCCCGCGAAGCTTGCGTAAGTGGGCGCTGTGGGGCTGCCTGTGTCTCCGGCTACAGGTATATTGGCCGGGCCAAGCGTGTAGTACGAGTTCGCGCCAACCTGCGCCTTGCCCGATACCATCTCCTTCACGAGAAGTCCGCTCGTTACGAACCAGGGCGACTGCGGGTCTGCGCCAGGATCATTGATTTCGAGCCGCCCTTTGTCGAAATATTGCACCAGGTGGGTTCCCTGCGGCAGGTCTATTTCCGGCTCGTAGTTTGTGTAGAAGGGTCCAGGCCCCCACATCCAGCTGCTGCGCGATGCAGTCGCTGCCTGCTCATCCTGCTGCCACCTGGCGCGGAGCGCAGAGTTGGCAAAGCCCTCGGGTGGCGCTGTTGTCGCGCCCGCTATAGCATTCGAGCTTTGTGTCAGGGGCGGCGCAGCCTGAAACAATGTAAATAGGGCGACGCAGCCTGTTAGAAGCCTCATGGCAGCTTTCATTCTTGCGGTCCTCTCTGCGATGAGCCTGGGACTACGTTGTGGCTGTGCATCTGAGCGCACTATCTCGTCCGGGCCTTATCGCAGCTTCACAGAGTTGATCTGCGTGTAGATAGCGCCGGTCGGCTCAAGGTGGCTCTCCATCAGGCTAACATCGCGCACCGGAAAGTTGGTCGAAGCGACCTCTACCTGCCGCAGCGCATCCGCGATAGCTGTTCGCTCCCCGGGAAGAATACTATCGCGGATGCGCCCCAGGGTGAGATGCGGGCTGAAGCTCTTGTCGGGTCTGAAGCCTAGAGCCTCCAGCGCGGTGGAGACGTCGCCCTGTAACTTGTAGAGAGCAGACATCGCATCTGAATTACCTTGCAGTCCCACCCACAAGACGCGCGCCCTTTGCGGATTCGGGAATGCGCCCATGCTGCCGGTGTGTAGCGCGAAGGGCGCACTCTGGGCACATGCGTCTTGTAGCGCTCTCTCTACCTGCTCGACCAGCGACAGCAGGGTGTCTCCAAGGAAAAACAAGGTGAGGTGAGTGCCTTCTGGCCGCGCCCAGCGCACAGAGTTCGCCGCGCTGCCCAGCCGTGTGCGCAGTTCGCCCTGTGTTGAGGCCAAAACCTCATGTACGCTTTCTGGAAGCTCTATTGCGGCAAAAGTACGTTTTGTTTGATCGTCCATTGTTTATAGACCAGGAGTCAGGGATTAGCAGCTGATCTCTAATTCCTACTCGCTCAAAATCTCAGGTCCCAGGACCGAAGCGTATCCAGCAGGCGGTGATTTGTGAGGTCCATGTGGATAGGTGTGATGGAGATGTAATTTTCTTCTACCGCGGCCACATCCGTGCCTTCTTCCAGGTGATCGGTGACCGCGTTGCCGCCCATCCAGTAGTATTTACGGCCCCGTGGATCGGTGCGCACTATAAGCTCATCGTTGTAGACGCGCTTGCCGAGACGTGTGATTTGCACACCCCTGATCTGGTCGTGCGGCAAATTGGGCACGTTCACATTCAGCAAAATATCCTTTGCGAGGCCGCGTTCGTTCACCTGCTCGACCAGCCTGGCAACGAAGGCTGCCGCTAGCTCAACGGGCCATTCGGGTGTGGTGTTCATCGACACCGCAATCGAAGGGATGCCTGAGATTACGCCTTCCATCGCTGCGGCGACCGTCCCCGAATATGTTATGTCATCGCCCAGGTTGTTGCCTTGATTGATGCCTGAGATCACGAGGTCAGGTAGATAGTCGAGAAAGCCGAGGGCGGCGAGGGCTACGCAGTCGGAGGGCGTGCCATCTGTCGAATAGGCGGGTGAGCCATCGCGCAGCTTCACCTCGGCAATGCGAAGTGGCCTGTCCATAGTGCGAGTATGGCCTGATACGGACCAGTTGCGGTCGGGTGCGACAACCACTGTCTCGTGGGTTGGGGACAGGCTCGTGCGCAGCGCCAGCAGCCCTTCCGAGTCAACCCCGTCGTCGTTGGTGAGGAGTATACGCATCCGCTAGGAAACCCGTTTCCAGCGTACACCCTGGGGCGTATCTTCTATCTCGATGCCCGCTTCGCGCAACTGTGCGCGCAAGGCATCGGCGCGGGCGAAGTCACGTGCTTTGCGCGCCGCCTGTCTCTCATCAAGCAAGGTCTGAAGCTCAGCAGGTAAGCTCTCGGCTTTACGCTCTTGGGCCTTTTCTTTGAGCCTGAGGCCGAGCACTCGGTCCCAGTCGTAGAGGGTCGGTAGAATCGCCGCAGGCTGCTCGCGGCGATTGGCCTCAGTGATCAGCTTGTGTACTTCGCCGAGGGCGCCGGGGATATTGAGATCGTCGTTGATAGCTGCTATGAAGCGCTCTTTGTATTCCTGCTGCCAGCCATCACCTGTCTCCTCGACAGAAGGCATTTGCGACGCCCTGTAGACAAAGTCGTAGAGGTTGTCGAGCGCTCTGGCGGCGGCGCCCATCGCTTCCTCTGTATAGTTCAGTTGGGCGCGGTACTTCGCCGAGAAACAGAAGTAACGGTAAGCTATAGGGTCATATCCCTGGTCGATCAGCTTTTGGAGCGTCAGGAAGCCCCCACCCCCCTTATTGAGAGGCTCGATCCCCTCGCCCATGTCGCGCACCTCGCCGGTTATCCCAGGGTCTTCGGCTGCCCCCGCGCTTTTGCTCATTTTGCCCGCATTGATCAGCAGAAACTCACCGTGCACCCAGTAGCGCACAAATAGCTCGCCCGTGCAGCCTTCAGACTGCGCGATTTCGTTCTCATGATGCACCGGGATATGATCTACCCCGCCGCAGTGCAGGTCGAAAGTATCGCCCAGATATTCCATAGACATAGCCGAGCACTCGATGTGCCAGCCTGGATAGCCCTGGCCCCAGGGCGAGTCCCAACGCATGGCGTGGGTAGGGTCTGCCCGCTTCCAGAGCGCGAAGTCGGCGGCGTTGTGCTTCTCCGGGTTGACCTCGACGCGCGCTCCTGCTTCTTGCTCCTCAAGCGACTGTCTGGAAAGCTCGCCGTAGCTGGGAAAGGTGGCGACATCGTAGTATACGCCATCGCTGATGGTGTAGGCGTGGCCTTTGTCTACCAGGCATTGCACCAGGGCGATCATTTCGGGGATGTGCTCGGTAGCTGGGGAGACGATTGTTGGGCGCAAGATGTTGAGCCGCTCTGTATCATGGAAAAAGGCATCGGTGTAGAACCGGGCGATGTCCCAGGGTGTCTTCCCTTCGCGGCGCATCGCTTTGATCATTTTATCCTCGCCCTCATCCGCATCGGAGCTGAGATGGCCCACGTCGGTGATATTCATCACGTGCTTCACGTCGAAGCCGTCATAAAGGAGGACACGTCGTAGCACATCCTCAAAGACGTAGGTACGCAAGTTGCCTATATGCGCGTAGTTGTAGACCGTCGGTCCGCAGGTGTACATACCCACTTCGCCCGGCTTGAGGGGCACAAAGAGGTCCTTCTTCCGTGTGAGGGTGTTATATATCAATAAAGGGTAACGCGGCTCTGCCAAAATATCTTTCCTCCTGGCCTCCTGGTCTGTGGGCACTTTGCTCTTACGCAGGCTTGTTTCTGCTCAGTAGTAACATTATACTCTAAGATATTCAGAGATGAATAGACGCAAAGTATGCCCTCAGGCGTAATGATCCGTGAAATAGCCGGGGAGCGGCTAACCTCCCACAACAGAATCGCAGCCAACGGCTCGACCAACATGACCACACGCAAGCGCACAGACGCTGAAGACATAGACGAAACCATCGAGGGCTTGCCTGAGTACGACTACGGCGGGCTGGGCACTATGATCGCGCGTGAAGTGGCTGTTGAGGCCCGGCGCTCTCGTGCCCGGCGCGAGTTCTTCCGCATCGAGCACGCCAGCCCCACAACTAAAGGCGAGCCTGAGAGCAACTTCCTCGGCCTCTACAAGGTCAGAGGAGAGAACGGGCGCGAATATGATGTGCTTATACGCGACCCTAACCCTGAACACCATGTGAACCGATGCTCCTGCCTGGACTACGAGTCGAACAATCTCGGCACATGTAAGCACGTTGAGGCTGTTCTCGGCTATATCAGGCGCAGGAACGCCTCTGCTCTGCGTACCGCCAGACCCCGCCTTATCGAGATCAACAAGCTGACCGTATATGTCACGCTGCGCTATGTTGGCGACGGCACCTGGACCGCCGCGCCCGTCTACGACCATGCACTTGATCCTGGGCTGCTCCGCCTTATCAACCACTATCTTCTGCCCTACCTTGCTCTCCTGGAAGATGACCCCCAGGCATTCCTCCAGAGGCTAGGCCACTTCGTTGAAGAGGTAGAAGAGTTCGGCGGCAAGGCGATAGTTGAGCGCGAAGTCTACGATTATGCGGAGACTGTCAAGCGGCGTGCGGCGCGCGATGCTCGCAGGCGTGAGCTGTTAGACCGTATAGAGGCCGGGCACGCCAGGCTTGACCTGCTGAAGCTGCCTCTCTACCCGTATCAAGCGGTCGGAACTCTCTTTCTGGCCTTCACGGAGCGGGCATTGCTGGCCGACGATATGGGCTTGGGTAAGACCCCGATGTCAATCGCCGCATCGAAGCTCCTCACGGAATGGCACGGGATCAAGCGCGTGCTGGTGGTGACACCTGCCTCGGTGAAGTACCAGTGGGGCAAGGAGATAGAGCGATTCAGCGACGAGAGCTTTACTGTTGTCGGCGGTAGTAAGGCTAAACGCGCCGCGCAGTATGCTCAAGACTCCTTTTTCACCATCATCAACTATGAATTAATGCTGCGCGACCTGGACCATATACATGCTCTCAAGCCCGACCTGGTGATACTCGATGAGGCTCAGCGGATCAAGAACTGGCGCGCCAAGACGACACAGGCGATAAAAGAGCTTCCGAGCCGGTTTGCTTTCGTCCTTACCGGAACGCCCCTAGAAAACAAGCTTGAGGAGCTTTACTCTATCGTGGAGTTCCTTGACGACAAGATACTAGGACCACCCTGGCAGTTTATGGCCCAGCATGTGGTCAAGGACGAATGGGGAGGTATTATCGGCTATAAGGACCTGGAAGGAGTGCGCCGCGCTATCGCCCCAATACTGCTGCGCCGCCGCAAAGCCGACGTGCTGCTGGAGCTTCCCGCAAGAATAGATAACGACTTCTGGCTAGCGCTTGACACCGAGCAGGAGCGGGTCTACCGCCCCCTTGAGAAGGAGCTGACCGCCCTTATCCGCCTCCCCGAATGGAACGCCGAGCAGGGCGCGATGGCCTTGCGCTTACTCACTCTCCTGCGTGAGTGCGCGACCGCCGCGCAGCTGGTGAACCCTAATGTTCATTCTTCAAGCAAGCTGCGTGAGCTGCCCGCGCTGGTAGAGGAGATAGCAGCAGAAGGGCATAAGATGCTTATCTTCTCGCAATGGGAGAGAATGACGCGCCACGCGCAGGCTGCTCTCGCGCCGCTTGGTATCAAGAGCGTCAGGATGCATGGCGCCCTTGGTGTGCGTGCGCGGCAGAGGGTCGTAGAGCAATTCAATATAGACCCTGCCACCATCCTCTTTATCTCGACGGATGCGGGTGGGCTGGGGCTGAACTTGCAGGCCGCCTCCTTCGTGATCAACCTCGATCTGCCCTGGAACCCGGCGCGTGTAGAGCAGCGCATAGGCCGCGCCCACAGAATCGGGCAAACTAGCCCTGTCAATGTTATAAATATAATAGCGAATAATACAGTTGAGCAGCGCGTGCTTGAGGTGCTCTATCGCAAGCAGGAGCTATTTGAGGAGATATTAGATGCCGAGCTGGACCCCGAAACAGGCACTCTCAGGACTGATGTCGAAGTTCCGGCGGAGCGACTCCGCCGAATCGTCGAGCTACTCCTCGGCTGAAGACGATGCGATTGAAGAAGAGGCTGCGCCTGTCAGCCCCCTTGCCCTGAAGAGCGAGAGCAGCCCTGAAGCGTGGCTGGGGCAGTTCCTGCAGATCCTTGACCTCGGTGGAATCTCGCGCTACTCGACTATCAAGGGTGCGCGGCAGGAGAGCAGTCTACTTTCGCGGCTAGAGGAGATATGGCGATCAGCAGGTGCGGCTTCACCCCTCAGAGTGCTCGATGCGGACTTCGGCGAGGAGTTGAAAAAGAGTGACTGGGGCGCGTGGTGGCAGGCGCAGGAGCAGCTTGGTAGATATTGCTACTCGGCTTTAGCGCTCGCCATGCTCGGTGACAGCTCCCACGCCGCAGAGCTGGCGGTTATGTACAAGCAGCATGCTAATATGCGCTTGCAGAAGGACGCCCACTTCGTTCTCTGCTACGTTCTGGGCAAAGAATGGCCTGCCTACAACGTTACAGACGCAGACCTTGCGCGGTTGGAGGCGCAATAACTCACCCCGCCCGTGCTTGTGGGCAGGACCGCAAAAAGGCGGAAACCGCTAAAGGATATGAAGAAAACAACAGATTGTGACAGCGAAGATAATAGCGTGATATAATGGCTTATCTGAAGGGCGTTGGCTGTGCCCTGCCTTGTCTGTAATCTCTAGGAGGTAGACTCCATATGATAAGTACGAATCTGATATATCTGGTCTGGCTGCCGGTAGCTCTGGCAGTGGTGCTCGGCATCGTGGGTCTCTTTCGCGGCGCTGTGCGCGAGGCTCTCGTCTCGGTCTCGGTTCTCCTCGGTGCGCTTATTATCCAGACCTGGGCCGCGTTGTGGGCGGGTGATGCGGTTGAGGCTTTTCCTTTGCTGGACCGCACCCAGACCGAGTTGGCATTGAACATCGTAGTGATTGGGCTGGTGGTGCTGGTCGTTGGTTATTTGCTGGGCAGCGCCCTTGTATCCAGGGCCGATCCTATATCCGCCGCTTCCAGGTTGGCCGGTGCGCTTATAGGTCTTGCCAACGGCGCTGCTATAGGCGGTTGGCTCCTGAGGTTAGGCTACCTCGCCAATCCCTCCGGTGGGCAGCTTGACAACGACGTTTCCAAATATCTGATAATCTGGGCGGGCTGGTTCCCTCTTGTGGCGGCGTTAGTAGGCGCAATCGTAGCTCTGGTTGGACCTGTGCGACGGGTGCGCACTCGCGTTGCCGAGCCTGCGCCGCAGACCAACTGGGCGCCCGCAACACCGGCGTCCTCCGCGCCCCCCACCGCGCCGTACCCCCCCGGGGGTATGTATGGCGCAGCGTACCCGCCGCCGCCCGCAGCCTCGACCTCCGCCACTCAGCCCTATACCCCAGCGCCCAATCTTACTCCTCCTCCTCCTTACACGCCTGGTGTGGGGAGCGTCGCCACCACCACGGCCTTCCCTGTCCAGGATAGCTCGCGCACCTCTGTGCTTCCCACCGGTAGGCCCTACTCGCCGGAGTCTCAGCCTCAATCACAGCAGCAAGCTACGGCCCCATACAACGCCAGCGGTTATAGTCCGGCGGCTGCCGCACCGCCTGTGTTGGGCGCAACGGATCAGAGTGTCGCCCGCTATAGCAGCGCTGATGCGCCTGCCGCCGATAGCGGTTTTCAGCAAAAAGATGAGCCTTCATGGTTAGTCAAAGCCACCCCTTCTGTGGGGAGCGGCGCAGGCATGACTCCTTCGCCGGAGACGTCACACGCCCCAATCTCGCAGAATGATACAGCTCATGTGGAGCTTCAACCGGAGAGTAGCGCGGCACAGGCTAACAGTACTGAGAGTATAGACAGCCGCACATGTCCTAACTGTGGAGCGTCATTGCCCGCCAATGCCCGCTTCTGTACAGATTGTGGCGCGCCGTTGAGCTAGCTCGAGTGCTGATCTGCTCAGGACTGAGCAGGGGGTGATTCACCCGCAGTCCTCGTTGCTCGTAGGAGACAGCGGAAAATGCAGAACAATCGTTGGCTACAAGCGCTCATTGTGCTTCTGGTCATTATTGCGTCCGCTTGGCTGATAGCGGAGGTGTGGTCGTTCCTCGTACGATTCTCAAATGTCTTTCTGCTATTCTTCCTTGCCTGGCTGCTGGCGTTCATTTTACGCCCTATTGCGCGCTGGTTATCTACTCACGGCATGCCTTATATACTGGCGGTTGTAGTTGTCTACCTGAGCCTTGCAGTGGTTTTCGCGGTGGCCGGGTTCCTCCTGGTGCCTGTTATTACCGAGCAGATTCAGCAATTGAGCAACAACTTTGGCGGCTATACAAACCAGATGTACAATTTGGTTGTGGATGGTGAAAGGACACTCAAGTCGTGGGGCGTTAAGGACGTTGACCTCAAGCAGTTTTATCAGCAGGTGGCTTCGCAGGCGCAGAATGTGGTGCCGCAGGTGTTGCAGAACACCCTCTCCGTTTTGCAGAGCATAGCCACGCTGGCGCTGCAAGTGATCCTTGTTTTCATACTCTCCTTCTACTTCATGAAAGATGGCGACCGTCTATTCGGCAACATGGCCGGCATGTTGCCGCCGCGCTGGCAGGAAGAAGTGCGACTGGTGGCTCTGAGCGTCGAGAAAAGTTTTGGCGGCTTTATTCGCGGCCAGCTTGTCTTTGCTCTGGTTTACGCACTGCTCAACGCCATCGTGATGCTGCTGCCGCCTTTCCGCCTGGAGTATGTGCTGATTGCCTCTATTGTGGCAGGATTGTGCATGATAATCCCGCTCGTAGGCAACTTCCTCGCTTTCATCCCGGCCCTGCTGGTTTGCATAGTGACGGGCAAGGCTTCGTTGTGGCTTTGGCTGCTTCTGGCGTTGTTCATCATGCAATCTTTGATGATGAATTTCCTCGGACCTCGTATTATGTCGAGCGCGATAGGTATACACCCCCTTTATGTGATGGCTGCTCTGCTCATAGGTGGGCAGGTGGGCGGGCTGTGGGGCGGCTTGTTCGGTATACCTGTAGCCGGGGCTATCAACTTGATAGGCAGGCCGTTGCTGCGCCGCCTGCGCTACCAGATGCCCCTTTACCAGGAAGGCACCCACTCACTCGCCACCAGCGCCTTTGTCACGGGGCCGCTTGCCTCCTCATTTAGCGCGTCCAGGTCGCAGGGCACCACTCCGTCAGGGATTCCAGAGGGCGTGGAAACCCCCGACCAGCGCGGAGCTGCTGCTCCCGCACCTAGCTTACCCAAAGAGCTGGACCTCGATGATGACTTTGTGGTGCATCCCGCCCCCACGCTCACCGCGCGCGCATGGCGATTAATCTTCTATCTGGGCTCGCGGGCGCGCATATGGGCCGGGAAGCGCATGCAGGCCAGGGCATCTCGCCAGTAGGCATGGGTTGTAGATTTCTTCGCAAGGCGCTGCTCTATAGACTATAATGGCTGCGCTATGACCACCGTGCTAAACGAGCAGACAGCTCCACTCCTAGCTGCCTCCAGGCAAGTAGACCTCACGCCGCAAGACCAAAAACGATTGTCTTTACGCGTACATTTGCTGGCCCTCGCCGCTTATGCGGCTCTGACCTTCCTGCTCACCCTCCCTATAGGGCTGAAGCTATTCACAGAGGTGCCCGGCGGAGGTGATGCCTGGCAGAATATCTGGAATCTCTGGTGGGTAAAGCAGGCGCTCATCAACCTGCAAACGAACCCTTATTACACCAACTTGCTTTATTACCCGCAGGGTGTGAGCCTTTATTTCCATACTCTCGTGCTGACCGATGGGCTTATAGGTATTCCGCTCCAGCTAATGGGGCTGAACCTGATCGCCACATACAACTTAATCATGCTCATTGGCTTTCTATTGGCAGGATACGGCGCTTTTCTCCTCTGCCACTATTTGACTGGGAGCCGGTGGGCTTCCTTTGTAGGTGGGATCGTATTTGCCTTTTCGCCTTACCATTTCGCCCACCTCTTCGGCCATATGAACCTTGTGTCGTTGCAGTGGGTGCCCTTCTACGTTTTACTGTTGTTGAAAGCCACTGACGAGGCGGGCAGCACGGCGGGCATCAGGGGTTGGGGGCTGCGAGTGCGTGCAGAGGCTGACAGCCCACCAGATAAGCACAGGTATTCAGCTTTGCTTTACGCGGCAGGCGCGGGCGTGCTGTTCGCCGTCAATTCATACACCGACTGGCTCTATGCTATTTTCCTCGCGATCTTCACCGGTATTTTCCTCGGCTGGCGGCTGCTCGCCCCCTCTGAGCGGTGGCACTTCGCTTCGATAGGCCTGGGCTGGCGCGAAGGTCTTGTAAGGCTGGTAGTCGGGGGCGCGGCGGCTTTGCTGCTGGTGTCGCCTGTACTCTTTCCAACGTTGGCTGAGGCGCAGAAGGGATACGCCCAGCAGCCGCCCCGTGAAACGTTGGTTTACTCCTCCGACCTGCTGATGAGCTTTATCCCCTCCGAGTTGCACCCGCTCTGGGGCAAGGCGATAGCAGAGCGCATAAACCAGATGGGGCCTTACCTCCCCATCAAGAACCCTTCGGAAAGGGACGTTTTTCTTGGCTACAGTGTGCTGCTCCTTGCCGCATATGGCGTCTGTCGGCGCTGGAAGCTACGGCAAGTGCGCTTCTGGACCTTTATGGCAATAACCACGTGGGTGCTGAGCCTTGGGCCTGTTTTGCAGATTGGCGGCAAGAGCCAGTTCACAGCGTTCGGCGTCACGGTGCCGATGCCTTATCTGCTTTTATACAAGCTCCCCTTTATCAGCATAATGCGAACCCCTGCGCGGCTGACGATGCTAACGATGCTGGCTCTTGGCGTGCTTGTAGCTTTCGCCCTTTCGAACCTGATTGCTGCGCCCTCGATTCCAACTGCGAGATCGTTCAGGCTGTCGCGCCGCTGGTCGTTAGCGGTCTCTGCCGCCGCACCATTGCTGATACTCTTTGAGTTTTTATCGCTGCCGTTTCCGACGGTGCCCCCTGGCTGGAATGTGCCTATCTATGCGCAAATAGCCAAAGAGCCTGGGAACTTCGCCCTTCTTGAGCTGCCTATTCGCCCATTCGGTGACTACATGGCTTATCAAACGATACATGGCAAGCCGATAATAGGCGGCTATCTGTCTCGCCTGCCGCCGTATCCGTTGCTCGACGAGGTGCCCGCCCTGAAGTATCTACAAGATACAACTGCGCCTGCTGACCCAATTATCTCTCAGGTTACAGGTGGCAAAGGTGTGTTGGCACTGCGGAACCTCGGCGTAAAGTACGTTATTATACGGTGGTGGGCTTTCACACCGGAGCAGAAGAGCGCGATGCAAGCCAAGCTGAACGCCTTGCTTGCAAGACCGCCCGACTACTCCTACCCTGCAGATCAAGTAGACGTCTGGCGGTTGTGAGATGCACCGCCCGCGTCTGTGGTGACTTTACCTTCGCGCAAAACGCAAAACAAGAAGCAGGTCAGGCTTGCCCGGAGGGAGCCTGACCTGCTTCTTGTGCGACCCTTGCTGAGCGCTCACACAGGTGAAGTTATCTTTACGGTGCGGCGGTGGGCTGGGGGGCCGGTTGCAGGGGTGTGTTGCCTGCGGAGGCCGTGCTGGTTGGCGATGACGACGCATTACTGCTTGGCGCCGGGATGCCGGGCAGGTTTGCCTGGTAGACCCGTCGCCCGCTCAGCAGATAGATCTTTCCACGCCCTTCATCTACAGTCATGCCGCTGAGGGTGCCCAGCTCGGTTGCTGTCACTGGAGCCTCGACTTTGGCGACGGTCTGACCTTCTTTGGTTACTCTTGTGATACTGCCGTCTGCTGCTCTTAGTATGTAGAGGTCGCGCGTATCGGCGCTCGTAAAGAGCTGGGTAGGGGCGGCCTCGATAGCACTACTCCTGGGAGCGATCGTGCGGTCTATTTTGCCTGCCTGCATCGCCAGCACCTTGCCATCTGACATCAGCACGTAGATAACACCGTCTATCGCCATTGATACAGGTTTCTGCATAGCGTCACTTGCCGCGGGGTCGGTTATCCAATCTTTCGGTGGATCAGCATACTGTCCTGATTGGTACTTTGACACCTGGCCTGGTTTGGCTCCTAGAAGATAGAGATTGCCGTCGTAGCTGGCGATTTCCTTCGGCTCCGCCAACTTGTCAGCATCCCCAAGAGGCTGCGCTTGCCATGCGCTTGTATCTGCATTGTAGATATAGGCTACGAGGTTCTTGTCCAGCGCGACCAAGTTGCCCACTCGTAAGGTCATTGCTATAAGTGTTCCTACTTTCTGACCGCCTGCGCTATCACCGGAGCTAAGGACAACAGTACAGTTCTGCGCCGAAATCCGGCAGCGATATATCTTGCCTGCGGTGCGATCCAACACATATGCGTCGTTGCTCTGGACGAGGATACTGCTTGTCTGGACGGCGTTTGTGCCACTGACCGCCGCCGATGCAGTCACAGGCACTGGCTGAGGGGTTGTGCTTACACCTTTGTCAGCATCGGCCAGGTCGAAGATTATGGTTGGGTTGACCAGGCGTGTAACGCCTTCTACGGCGTCAAGCTCGCCCTGTACCTTATTGAGCACTGTTTGTGTTTCAAGCGACTGAGGGTTCTCTGTAAGAGCTTGTCTAGCCTTATCGAGCGCGAGGCGGAGGCGTTGCTGACGCTCAGCATCGGCCGTTCCTGGCTGATTGGCTAATAAGTCCTCTTGCTTAGCCTGCGCCAACAGTCCTGAAACGACCTGCTGCTTCTGCCCTTTGCTGAGGCTCAGCAGTGAGAAGGCAAAGATAGCCAGCAACGCGACAAGAGCAAGCGCTATCACCAGCCGTACCGGCAGCACCGCGTGACGTGTACCCTCACCTGCCTCCGCTGAATGGTCGGGCAGGAATCCGCTGATCATCTTCTTCAGTGGAGTTACGCTGCGCTCTCCAAGCGCAATCCAATTGTCCAGGAATGCTTTCTCTGGTGTCACCGGCACTTCGCTGCTGTACGGCTCTTCGTCGTCGAAATCAGCTTCATCGAAAAGAGCAGGGGGCATGTAGCTCTGCGCTGTGTGATGTGTGCTGGGCTGCACCACTTCTGATGGTTCACTTTCAAGAGATTCATTTACGACCGGCGGGCGTGGCCTGAAGGTGAGCCGCTCCATTGGGCCGTACCTGGAAATGTCGAGCACAGGCGGCGCATCTTCCCAGCCGTCGAAGTCAAGCTCTTCAACCCTCTTGCTCTCCGACCTCTCCTTACTAGCCTTGTATGGCGGCACATCAAGTGATTGGTGTGTGAGCGCCTCGGTCGGTTGTAGCGTGGGCTCTAAGCTGATAGCTTCGTCCAGGGGGGCATATTCCTGCTCCAAAGCTGTGAGCGCCGGCTCGCGCTCATCTTGCTCGCCAGCGATGCCTTCGCTGCCTGCATTGGCCCGGCGACGCGAGAGCCACCTTCTTGCCCCCTTGAATGGCACCTTGATGTGGGGCAGTTCTACAGGCAGTATGTTATGGGGTTGCGACCTTGCGCCACCGTTAGCCGTTGTTTCCGCCGGGGTAAGCACCGGCATCTGGCGGTAGTCCTCAACATGGCCTGCAATCTCTGTCTCTACGCCCTCGGAGCGCTCCGTTCCTAATTCGAGCACGCAAGCATGCGCTTCGGCTAACCCTTGTTCTTCCGTTATCGCGTAGAGAGCGTCGCTTATCATATCTATGCTGCCCGACGTGAAAATCTCTTCAGCGCGTGCCCTGTCCAGGTGGCGTGCGAGGCTGGAGGAAACCATCACCACCAGATCGCCGGGCGCAATCCGCCTGTAGATCAAGTCGGCTTCTATGCTGGCGCTGCTCCCCAGCGGAGCAGATGGCAGCACGGTAGGTAACGTTGCGCTGTCAACTTCTTCATCCGGTTCCTCCGATGAGGGAACGCGTCGTAAAGGCACTACCACTCGCCCTGCCGGTCCTAACCAGCCGGGCGGTTCGGGAATGGCGTTCACGACACCGTTGTGCATCAGGTAACATTGTGTAGGGGCCATCTGTGAAATGTAAAGCCCTGTGCCATCCGGGCGCACAAGCACTGTTGTTAGCCCTACTCTGGCACGCCGTGTTTTGGTCCCGCCCACCTGCACAGCCACTGAGCCTGCCTGCGCGTGCTGGCGCGAAATCTCATCGTTGTAATTGTATTGCAGCAGGGCGTTGTTGGCGCTTTCCAGGGCATTCAGGAGGCTACTCGTCAGGCTGACTGACATGTCGGCAAAGTAGTGCTGAGCTATGGCGCTCTGCACGAGGCGGCACGCTTCGGTGGCAAGAGACGGATGGTCCCCGGCAGGCTCAGTGAGCATCGCCAGTATGCCTCTTCTCCCTGATGACGCTGCGCGTGGGTGAACGCAGCGTGAATAGTCTCCCGCTTCTTGCTTGACGCTGCTCTTTACTGCGAATCTGCGGCACGATACTTCAAAATGCCCCATAATGCTCCTCGCAATGTCCACACTTACCGGAAACGTGAACGCAATTCACCCGATTTGAGGTGCGGATATTATATCAGCGCACCAATCAAGAGCCGTAGTTATCCACAAATGGAAGGTGAACTGTGAACCGATCCGGTTATGGATCGTCCATCTTTACCTCTAAGGGTCACGGTGCACGCAGTACGCAATATTTCATAACGTTTCACGAGGCCTTTGCGCCTCTGAGCGCTTTTGGAGTACACTGGTCGTGCGAACGAGGGCTACTATATTATGAGGAGAAAAGTATGTCTGCGGTGACTGATTATATTGACGCGCATTTCGACGAGACCCTTGCCAGGCTAACGCGCTGGTGCGCCCAGCCCAGCATTTCGACTGAGAAGATCGGCGTTGAGGAGATGGCTCAACTTGCCGCTGTAGAGTTGCGGCAAAGTGGGTATGAAGTTGAGCTTTGCCCTACTGCCGGCTTCCCGGTTCTTTTTGCAAGCGCAGGACCCGTTGGCGCACCCACAATCCTTATCTATAACCACTACGACGTGCAGCCTGTAGGCGCGCTTGACGAGTGGTCATCTCCGCCTTTTGAACCACATATAAGGGGCGACAAGATGTTTGGGCGCGGTGTGGCCGACACCAAAAGTAACATTGTCTCGCGCCTTGATGCGCTCAATGCTATACGCGCTGTAGAGGGTTCGCTTCCTGTGCGGATCATCTGGATCCTTGAAGGCGAGGAAGAAATAGGCAGTCCAAACCTCGCTCCTTTTATTGAGGCGCATAAGGCTGAGTTGCAGGCCGATGGGTGTATTTGGGAGTTCGGAGGGTATACCTGGAATGGCACGCCCAACCTCACCCTCGGATTGAAAGGAATGCTTTGCGTCGAGTTGCTGGCTCGAACCGCCAACCGCGACTTGCACTCTGCGAACGCGGCATTTGTGCCAAGCCCTGTCTGGCGGCTCGTCTGGGCCTTATCCGAGATCAAGACACCGGACAACAAAATACATATCCCCGGCTTCTACTCCGCCGTGACTGTGCCGACCGTCAAGCAAGAAGAGCTTCTTAAGAGCATACCAGATGAAAGCGAGCGTGAACTGCAAAGCATGGGCCTCAAGAGCTTTATCAACGACATGCGCGGCGAAGAGGTTTACAGGGCGTCGTCATTTAGCCCAACAGCCAACATCTTCGGCATCGAAGCGGGCTACAATGGCCCAGGCACAAAGACGGTGCTCCCGAAAGAGGCGCGCGCCCGTCTGGACATTCGCCTTGTGCCTGATCAGGAGCCGGAAGCTATATTCGAGTCGCTCCAGGCGTTTCTCAAGGAGAAGGGTTTCGATGACGTAGAGGTGCGCCGCGTGCCTGATGAAGGCGATCTCCTTCCCGCGGCCAGCGATCCCTCTGCACCATTTATCCAGAAGGTGCGCTGGGCCTGTCAGGAGGTAAGCGGCAAGACCCCTGTGGTCACGCCCTCATCTGCCGGCTCAGGGCCAATGTCCAGCTTCACGCAGGCCGCGCCTCAAGGCCTCGGTCTTGCTGTTGCGGCAATTGGCACCGGCTACCCTGACACCCGCGCACACGGGCCTGATGAAAATATCCGCCTTGAGGATATGCGCGCCCATATGCATACTATGGCCCGGCTCGTCGAGCTAATGACCGTCAGCTCCTGAGCATTGTGAAGCTGGCGAGAGGCTTATCTTGAAGCCTGAGACCTCGGTTATTGTGCTCAACTGGAACGGGGCGCGCCTGCTGCCGGAGTGCCTATCGGCGCTGGCGGGGCAAAGTTACCGCAATTTTGAGCTATGGCTGGTAGATAATGGCTCAATAGACGGCTCGTCCGCGCTGGTCAATGAGCTAGCCATGCAGGGCCAACCCTCGTGGCTTGCTGCGCCACTACCGACTCCCACCCGCCTCATAGCTAACAACTACAATGTAGGCTTCGCGGCGGGCAATAATCAGGCTATAGGCCGTTCCGAGGCAAAATATATAGTTGCTCTCAACAACGATGCGGTTGCCGCTCCAGATTGGCTGGAGGAGCTGGTGAAAGCGGCAGAGCAGGGTGGTCGTTCGGTGGGGATGGTAGCCTCGACCATGCTATTCTCCCATCTGCCCGATGTAGTTGCCTCGGCGGGCATATCTATACACCAGGACGGCGTTGCACTCGACAGAGGCATGGGTGTGCTCTCAGATGAGCTGGTTAGAGCAGGCATGCTGCCTGTTTTTGGGCCCAGCGCCGGGGCCGCTCTCTACCGTGCCGAAATGCTGAGTGATGTTGGCCTTTTTGATGAACGATTCTTCAGCTATCTTGAGGACGCGGACCTCGCGTGGCGTGCTCGCAGTCGTGGTTGGAAGGCGCTACACAACCCCCGCGCCCAGGTGCTCCATGAGTACTCTGCAACCGGTGGGCACGGCTCCGGCTTCAAGCGTTCGCTCGTGTCGCGTAATCGCATCTGGCTTCTATATAAGAATATGCCCGAACTATTACTCAGGCGATACTGGCCCCTCATCGCCAGGTACGATGCCCTTGCTATTGCCCGCGCCTCGCTTGCAAGAGACCGTGCATTGATTCACGGCAGGCTAACGGCTCTTTCGGGCCTGAAGAGCTTCACCGCAGAGCGCCGCAAGATTCTAACCTCCGCGCGTCTGCACCCCGATGAGATGGCCTCTCTGCTTGCTCCGGCCCTTTCTCCACGCCAGGTGCTCAACTATCGCGCTCGTCTCAATACGCTTCTTACTTCTCGCCCCGGCGCGGTGTAGCACAACGGCAAGTTGCGGTCGATGCGCGACGACTAAACCGTACGCCACTTCGTATTTCGTGCGTCCCACACGCCTTCTGTACTCCACTCCTCACAGTACCATCTAGCAAAAACGGGCTAGTGGCTTACCCCCCTATGGGCTATAGAGTAGGCCCTCAGTGTGGGGTATAGTGACGTTGAGGGTCCAATGGCTTTAGCTGTTCTTAGATGTGTGTTGCGCCCTCGCGTGGCCTTGTCTTTACTTGTTATTTCCAGCAATCAACAACTCTTATTTTTGGAATGGAGGCATTCTCAGATGAAAAATCGTGGTGGTCGTTTCCTGCTCATACTTGGGGCAGGGCTTGCCGTAATGGCATTTGTGGTCGTTTATATAGTCATGTCGAAGGGGATGGTCAGCTCCGGTGACTCGGCTTCGGTGCCCACTGCGGTGCCGATGGTGTCGGTGGCTGTGATGAATCAGGATGTGCCTGCGTACACAGTGTTGGACGCGAGCAACGTCGCAACCAGGCAGGTGGAAGCCAGCACTGTGCCATCCAATACCACTACCGATCCTGCCACTCTGTACAACAAGATGACCCTGCTCAACCTGAAGAAAAATCAGACTGTGCAGACTAACGAACTTACCGAAGCGGGCTTCTCCAGCATCCTCAAGAAGGGCGAGCATGCGTTCACCCTCGCCGTGCCTGAGCGCAGCACATTCGGCGGTACCGTAACTGAGAACGACCGCATTGATGTTCTCTGGACAACGGGCATCCAGTTCTATCAGAAGAAACCTCTGGCCGACAACAAGTTCGATTATTCAGAGAAGGTCTTCACCAGCACAAAGGCGCTGCTACAGAACGTTCGCGTACTCCGCGTAATCACCTTAACTACACCTGCCCCGGCAAGCGGTGCAAACAGCGCCCCCGTCACCCCTGCGGACCAGACGACTGGCACATCTGCAAACAGCGCAATGAATGCAGCGACAAATGCAGCCTTGTACAACACAGATGCTCCTTACCAGGAAGCGCTGGTGCTGGGCGTAACTGATCAGCAGGCAGAAGTGCTCAAGTATGCTCGTGAAAATGGTTCGCTCGATCTGACCCTTCGCTCCTCTGCTACGGTGAAGGATAAAGACGGCAACGTCGTCAAAGACCCCGCCACAGGCGAGGACCAACGGCTTGACGCCGACGCCGAGCAGACGACAGGTATAAGCATAAACCTTCTGATTGAGAAGTACGGCTTGCCGGTACCGCAGATCGCACCGTAAACGGCACAAATGGGCGCGGGGTCGGCGGTAGATAACCGCTTCAGCCCCACGAAGAAGGCAATGAAGGATCAGGAACAGATTCCAAAGAGAGTATAGGAGTTTAGAATGGATAGCCAGGGAGCAAGCGGCGCAGTGCCTAGAATCGCGGTGTTGATCGTAGATGACATATCAGATACCCGCGAAAACCTCAGTAAGTTGCTCATGTTCGAGCGCGACATCGAGGTGATAGGCACGGCAGCAAGTGGGCCTGAGGCGCTTGACGCGTGCCGCAAGCTGCACCCGGATGTGGTGTTGATGGACATCAACATGCCGGAGATGGATGGTATCAAGGCTGCGGAGTTGCTCAGCTCCGAATTACCGGGTATCGGCATCATCATGATGTCTGTGCAGGGGGAGCAGGATTACCTGCGCCGAGCAATGCTTGCGGGAGCGCG
Source organism: Chloroflexota bacterium (assembly GCA_027317125.1). Classification (GTDB taxonomy): domain Bacteria; phylum Chloroflexota; class Chloroflexia; order QHBQ01; family JADMIH01; genus JADMIH01. The sequence goes on from DAHVFG010000021.1 coordinate 28,042, forward strand.
TGAGTTTCTTGTCAAGCCCTTCTCTGGTGATGACCTTGTACGCTCGATTCGCCATGTCTACAGGCTTGAGTCGAGCAAGCGTGCAATGGCGGCTGCGGCAGCAGTCCCCATGCCCGGCACCGGCATGCTAGGAGGGCAGGGTGGTGATGAAGCTAACAGCCACAGCGGGAAGGTAATAGCTATTGTCAGCCCCAAGGGGGGAGTCGGCAGGACTGCCGTTGCCGCAAACCTTGCGGTGGCGCTCAAGCTCTCCACGCAGAAGAAAGTTGCCCTGGTTGATGGATCGCTCTACTTTGGGGACCTCGGGGTGATGATGAACCTTCTCTCCAATAAGACCATTGTAGATGCCATTGAGCATATAGATGAGCTTGACGCCGACTTGCTGAACGACATCATGACGACGCACTCATCCGGCGTGAAGGTACTGCTTGCCCCTCCTCAGCCTGAGATGGCGGAGCTGGTCAACGCCGAGCATGTGCGGCGCGTGCTGGTAGAGCTATCGAATAACTTTGATTACATAGTGGTAGACACCTGGCCTAGCTTTGCTGAGACAGTGCTGACCGCGATGGACATGTCCGACCACATCTTGCTTGTGATGACGCTGGAAATGACAGCCATCAAAGATGTAAAGCTCTATTTAGAGGTGGTCGACAAACTGAACTATCCTGCCGAAAAGGTAAAGCTCATTCTTAATAGGGCAGGGAGCGCAGGCGGCATCAAGGTTGAAGCAGTTGAAGAAACGTTACGGCACAAAGTAATGGTAGGTTTGAGTAACGATGGGGTGGGCATGTTGATGGCAATCAACCAGGGAGTGCCGCTGGTCATCTCGGCCCGGGAACACCCTTTCTCACGCGACGTATACCGTCTGGCACGCCTGTTGACGGCGACCGCAGTAGAGGAAGGCGCACTGGCTCAGGCTACAGCTACAGTCCACGCTGAAGAGACATCAAATACAAAGCTGATGTCCAGGCTCAAAGCGGCGTTTCGATAATTGTGGACTATGAATTGCGGTAACAGTAGGGCTGCGATGAGCAGAAAGCTTCCTCCGCCATTTACCTATGTAAGCTTACCGCTAACTCGTAATTCGTGATTCGTGATTCGTAACTCATAATTGATAATTCACAATTCCCCAAGGGGTAATGAGGTAGTAGTATGTCTCTCTTAAAGCGAATAGGCGGCACAGGTCCAATAAGCAACACCGGCTCCGGTGGCCTACCGGGGAATGGCTCCGCCCCTCTTCCAGGGGCAAACCCACCCGCTTCACCAACCAACGTCTTGCCACGCCCAACAGGGCGGCTCGGCGCGCCTGTTGACGACCCTAACAAACGCTCCGCTATGGCCGCAAACGGAGACAATTTCCTCGACTTGAAGAACCGCGTACAGCACAAGTTGATAGCGGAGCTTGACCCCAAGCTAGACCTTACCAAGACGGAGGAGGTGCGACGCAACGTCGAGGAAATCTTCAATGAGATCCTGGAAACAGAAAATATAGTTCTTTCGCGTGTGGACCGTGCTCGCCTCTTTGAGGCCGTAGCCGCCGAGATCCTCGGCTTTGGACCGATAGAACCGCTTCTAAAAGACAACTCGATCAACGAAATCATGGTCAATGGGCCAAAAAACGTCTACATAGAGCGTCATGGTCGGCTGGAAAAGACTAATGTACACTTCCAGAATGATGAGCACGTTATGCGCGTGATTGACCGCATTGTGGCTCCCCTGGGCAGGCGTATTGACGAAAGCTCGCCTTACGTTGACGCCCGCCTTCCCGATGGCTCCCGCGTGAACGCTATCATCCCGCCGCTGGCGATCAACGGCCCTACGATTACCATACGTAAATTCTCCAAAGACCCCTTCACCGTGGACGATCTTATTCGCTTTGGCACCATAACCCCCGAAATGGCAACGTTTCTCAAGGCGTGTGTAGAAGCCAGGTTGAACATTGTGGTGTCAGGTGGCACAGGTTCGGGCAAGACTACAACGCTGAACGTCCTCTCCGGGTGGATACCCGAGGATGAGCGTATTGTGACTGTAGAGAACGCCGCCGAGCTTCAACTGCGCCAGGAGCACGTTATCACCCTTGAGTCGCGTCCCGCCAACATCGAGGGTCGCGGAGAAGTAACTATCCGCGACCTGGTGATTAACTGCCTGCGTATGCGCCCCGACCGGATAGTGGTTGGAGAGGTGCGTGGCGGTGAGGCGTTGGATATGCTCCAGGCAATGAACACAGGCCATGACGGCTCCCTGACCACCGCCCATGCGAATAGCCCCAGGGATGCCCTTGCGCGTCTTGAGACTATGGTGCTGATGGCAGGTATGGAGCTTCCAATCAAGGCTATACGTGAGCAAATTGCCGCGGCTGTTGACCTGATTGTGCAGCAATCGCGCCTCAAGGACGGTTCACGCAAGATCACCAGCATCGCCGAGGTGCAGGGTATGGAAGGCGATGTCATCGTTATGCAGGATGTGTTCATCTTTGAACAGACAGGTATAGAAGCGGGTAAGATCGTTGGCCGTATGAAGCCAACCGGCATACGCCCCAAGTTCATCGAGAAGTTCGAGACGGCCAATATCTATTTGCCGCCTAATATCTTCGGGTATAACGAAAAGTTTTTCTAAAGCAAGAATTCGATTACAAAATACCCGATTACGGTAATCCACTTTATAACCGG
>DAHVFG010000022.1:0-7838 GCA_027317125.1 Chloroflexota bacterium
CAACCCAATCGCCGTGCTCGATACCGCGCTCGGAAGCAAGCTCTGGGCTCATTTCGACAAACATAGCAGGCTGTAGCTCGTTTAGCCAGCTATCAAAGCGGCTCATCCCGCCGCTCAGGTAGTGCTCTGTGAGGCGGTAAGTAGTGGCAACCACAGGGTAGTCGGGGTCTTTGGCTGGGGCTACAGGATTGAGCGGCAACTCGGGGATCTTCACCTGCGGGTTGATGCGCTGCTTGTACAGGGGATTATCTACCGGCGACTCTACAGGCTCGTAGTGCGTCGGCAGTGGGCCGTCCTTGATGCTGCCGGGCGAGAAGAGCCAGCCTTTGCCATCGGAGTGCATAATAAAAGGCGAGTCGCCGTCTATGTAGTCCATGCCCATGTCATCTGCTTTACCACGATAATCAGGCCCTTTATCCAGGGGGAAGTCGGGTATATCAGGGCCCGTCCACTTCTGTTGCTCCTTATCCCACCAGATGTACTTCTTGCGTTCACTCCAGGGATTGCCTTCTGGGTCGGCACTGGCGCGGTTATACATCATACGCCTGTTGGCGGGCCAGGCCCAGCCCCAGTTGAGATTGACCGGCGCTGAGAGGTCTGCAACACGGTCGGCTGCTCGGTTGCGTCCCTTCTCAGGATAGACGCCGCAGTATATCCAGCAGCCGCAGGCGGTGCTGCCGTCGTCTCTGAGCGCCTCGAAGCCGGCCAGCTGCTTACCGTTTGCTACAGAGTAGCCGTTTATCTCCAGGAGCACCTTTTCCGCATCGGGTTCATCCTCGATGCGCCCCAGTGCGCCATCAGGAAGGGTTTCCAGGCTATCTTGCTCATAATTCCATGTCAAACACTGTATACCCGCATCGCGCTCGGCTTTGCTCTGCGCGTAAAGCTCTTTCATACGCCGGCCCAAGTTCCAGATAAACCAGAGATCGGAGCGGCAGTCGCCCGGCGGGTCAACTGCTTTGGTGTGCCACTGGAGGAGACGTTGCGTGTTGGTCAGCGTGCCCGACTTTTCCGCGCCTGAAGCGGCGGGCATGAAGAAGACCTCGGTGCCAATGGCGGCAGGGTCGGGATTGTCCGGCCCCTCCTTCCAGAAGGTGGCACTCTCAAGGAGGAAGAAGTCGCGCACAACGAGCCAATCGAGCTTGCGCAAAGCCTCGCGGTTGAGCCGAGCGTTGGGCGCGCCTGCCGCGGGGTTTTGCCCCATGAGGAAAAGACCATGAACCTTACCCTCCGCCATCTTTATAAATGTAGGCAGCTGCGAGTGGTCTTCTGTAATGCGTGGTATCCAGCCGAAGCCGTAGTCGTTCTCCGGGGTTGCGGCCTCGCCAAACCACGCCTTCAGCAAGCTCACCATGAATTTGGGGAAGTTGGCCCAATAGCCGCGCTGAATACTTTCCTGGGCGAAGTAATCTTTCAACGTTTCACTATCGCGCGACTTGGCGGGCTGCGGGATATAGCCCGGCAGGAGATTGTATAGCGTTGGTATATCAGTCGAACCCTGGATGCTGGCGTGGCCGCGCATCGCCATCACCCCGCCGCCCGGACGACCCACGTTTCCCAGGAGCAGTTGAAGTATCGCCGCGGTACGTATGATCTGCACGCCGGTAGTGTGTTGCGTCCAACCGACTGCATAAACAATCGCGCCGGTTTTCTCGCGCCCAGAGTTGCTCATCAACTGCTCAGCAACCGCGAGGAACTGTTGCTCTGTGCAGCCGCAGCTGTCTGCCACAATTTTCGGTGTGTAGCGTGCGTAGTGCCTGCGCAGTATGTTGAGCACACAGTTGGGGTGCTGTAAAGTGGGGTCCCGCTCAGGGTAGCCTTTTCTTACTGCGTCGAGGGTCTGGCTCCAGGATTCGCCCGTTGTCTCAGGGGGCGTGGACGAAGCGGGAGGAACGGGCTGCCCGGCGTAGTTCCAGTTGGCCTTCGATATATCGTAACTCTTGCTGTCAGAGTCATAACCTGAGAATATGCCTTCGTTGTTCTCGGCGTCAACGTAGTCCTCGTTGATAATGGTGGTGGCGTTGGTATAGGGGAGTACATACTCCTTGAACCACCGCTCTTGCTGTAGCACCTGATTGATTATGCCGCCGAGAAAGACTATATCCGTGCCTGTGCGTATAGGCACGTAGGAGGTAGCGCAGGCCGAAGTGCGGCTAAAATGAGGGTCTACATGTATTACTTTGGCCCCAGCCTCTCGCGCTTTCACGACAAAGCGGAAGCCGACAGGGTGGGCTTCTGCCATATTCGACCCCATGATCAATATGCAGTCGCTGTGCTGTAAATCCTCCTGGAAGGTTGTGGCGGCTCCGCGTCCGAAGGTGGCGCTCAAACTGGGCACCGATGCGCTATGTCATATGCGCGCCTGGTTCTCAATCGCCACTATCCCCAGTGTGTTGAAGAGCTTTTTGATCAGATAGTTTTCTTCGTTGTCGAGGGTTGCGCCGCCCAGGTGTGCTATTGCTGTTGTGTGGTTGATAAGGTCGCCGTCTTCGTCTCGCTCCACGAAGTTGGCGTCTCGCGTCTCCCTGGTAAGCTGCGCTATCCGCTCCATTGCCCAGCCAAGGGGCTTTTGTTCCCAGTGATCGCTGTACGGAGCGCGGTAAAGCACCTGCTGCTGCCGGTGGGGGTTTACAGTCAACTGAAAGGTGTTAGAACCTTTGGGGCAGAGTGTACCCTCGTTTATAGGGCTGCGCGAGTCGCCTTCTATATCAACTATTTGCCCGCCCTTGACGTAGATTTTTTGTGCGCAGCCCACCGCACAGTAAGGGCATACGCCGTCCACCGCCACTGCATCACCGATTCGGGAGCGCTTGGCGACCGAGAGCGCGCTGAACGGCTGGGGGCTATTCCCTAACCGCCAGAAGAGGCTTGACTTCTCAGGGCGTTTCTTGTGGGCCATTGGCGCACCTCCCTCCCATTCAGCAGCTGTCTTGCAAAAGCTATACGACTTCGACTTGCTACTCGACTATGCGCTCACCTCGAGTGTAGACATTGCAGCGATTGTCACGCAGGAAAGCCACGAGCGTCATGCCTGTCTGCGCCGCCAGTTCGACCGCGAGAGTGGAAGGCGCGGACAAAGCCGCCATAATAGCGATCCCCGCCACAGCCGCCTTTTGCACAATTTCGAACGAAGCGCGGCTACTTACAAGCAGGATGTATTCCACGAGTGGAAGTAGATCGTGAAAGAGGGCATACCCAACTACTTTGTCCACAGCGTTGTGCCTGCCGATGTCTTCTCGCACCACGATCAGGTCGCCCTCCACGTTAAAAAGCGCAGCGGCATGTATGCCTCCGGTTTGGGCAAAGGCTCTCTGCGCGTTTCGTAGCTTGGCTTCCAGGGAGTAAAGAGCGTCGAGATGCACATAGCTTCCATCGGATAGAGAAGGTGTGCGCGCCTTTACCTGCGTAATGCTCGTCTTGCCGCAGAGGCCACAACTTGAGGAGGAGATGAAATTGCGCCCCCAACTTTGTGGGCTGAGCAGGCTTCTGTCCTCGGGGAGAACGTTGACGACGTTGTGATCAGGTAAATCGCCTTCCGGCGTACAATATCCGATCTGCTCGATATGGTTTTTACCCGCAATAATGCCTTCAGTAAAGAGAAAGCCTGCTGCAAGCTCCAGGTCGTTGCCAGGTGTACGCATGGTGACAGCTACATCTTCACCCGCAAGCCGGATTTGTAGCGGTTCTTCCACTGTGAGGCTATCGACTTCTGCACTCTCACTGCTGCCCACTCTACGCGTGATGCCCACAGACCTGCTGGCACCCTCCTGAGCGTCTATTGCGTTATAATCTGCCGAGAAAGACGTTGGCATCTTTGCCGCTCCATGCTGTGACTATAAGACCTCCTCATCAGCAGCTTGCCATGCCGGCTCTACTATACACAAGAAGGTGAGGTCTGTACGCCCGGTGTTTACAATGGACTGAACCGCCCCCGGCGGTATATACACTATCGTGGAGGCGCTAACGGTTTGCTCCTCTGCATGCACCCGCATTAACCCCTCGCCTGCCAGTATGTAGTAAAGCTCAGAGGCATAGAGCCTGTGAGGTAAGGAGCTTTCCCCTGGGCGAACAGTAGCATGCGCCACGCTGTATGTGGCTTTTACGGCATCCTTGGTAGGGTGTAACAACTCTCGAAGGTGAGTGTGATCGCCTGCCAGGAACTTGTCGCAGTCGTCAAGTCGTCTAACGAGCATCTGTTTCCCTGACTATTGCTTTTTGTAACTACTGCCCTGAAGGGTGACACAGAGTTGCGCCTGGCTTTAGCTGGCGTCCTTTTCGGCCTCTTCACCATGCTCCACTATATCACCTTGCTTAAAGAGTATATCCTGAAGGGTGGTGCGCCACTTCGGCTTCTGGCGCAGAAGAAACTCGAGGTCCATCCCGAAGTGTTTGAACTCTTCGGCCTGTGCGTTACTCATGATGGCCTTGGCCACAGTGTCCTTCTCTACGGCCAGGCGCTGCTCATACCAGTCAATGGCCTGCGCTTCCTCGATGAGCGACAACATCATTCGGGCGAAGGTGCGCGTTTTCTCCGGCAACTCGCTGGGTGGCTCGTGGTATTGGTCGAAGCCCATGTAGTTCCTCCCATCTGAGAACGGATTATAAGGATTTTGCAACATATTATAGCATGTGCCGTGCTAATATGAAGGCGCGCTTGGGGCACTACTGATCTACAGGCCTAGCTCCCGGAGCTCTCTTTCTCTGTAGCTGAGAGCGCAGGCTTGTAAGGTACTTTGAGCAGGTTAGCAGCCTTTCGCTTGGCGACTTCTCCGCGCCTGTCGTAGCGCGCTGTTGTGGTGACGTTGGCGTGGCCTGCGAGTCGCTGCACTGTGGAGATGTCCGCACCTGCATCCAGCAAGTCGCCAATCATAGTGCGGCGCAGGTCATGCGGGGAGAAAGGAGCTATTCCACCCTGCAAAGCTCGCTTGCGCAAGATCTTTCTGACTGCCTGATCGCTGATAGGGCGCAGTGTGATCTTGCCTGATTTATTCACAGGGCAAAAGAGTGGGCCTGGTCCCGATCCCCTCACGGCCAGCCAGCTATTGATAGCGGAGCCTGTCTCGTTGGCGGCGTAGGTTGTACGAGCTTTATTACCCTTGCCGGAACGTACTTTGACGGCTCCCGTCTTAGCTTCGTAATCTGCGGCGTTGAGCGCCACCACTTCGCTACGGCGAAGCCCGCAGTTGTAGAGCACAGCGAGCAGAGCGGCGTCACGCTTGCCCGATGGCGTATTGTCTTGAGCGCACAACGCGAAGAGGGCAGCTAGCTCCTCCGGGGTAAGGGCGCGGCCACGCGGGTCGGCAGTGCCGTGTACGGCAGGCAAATCGGCGGCGCGATGGAACTCCTCAGCGCTCATTTGCCCCAGCCGCCAGGCCTCGCGCATCACACCCCGTAGCGCGGCCAGCATCTTGTTGGCGGTGGCCGGGGAATACAATTCGGCAAGGAGAGCGCGTATAGCAGCGGTGTGCTGGTAGCGCAGAGCACTCCAGTCAAGGGTTTGCATATTGCAGCGATAATTGGTCAATAGGGCTGCTATGGCGTTCAGCGACTCGCCAATGGTGCGCCTTGAGCCGGGGGCGAGCCTCGCCAGGTAAACCCCTGCCGGGTGCTGGTCGGCCCTCAGTTGGCTACGTAGGGCAAGGCTTTGGTCAGCGGCCCGGTCTGTTGAGAGTGTACGAACGCTCGGCTGATCGGGCAGGTTATCTTCTCCATCGGTGGCACGCATGCAGTGACCTTCCATCTTCAGATATACGCAAAGTGTAGCACCGGACGCACGGAGATGGTGACTTATCCCCAGTGGGGAGAGGGCAGTGGGAGTGTGAGGTTTCGGCGCCTATAGGTTCCGAGAAGGGTCATTCTCGTTACCAATATCTTGATCTGTAACCTTATGTGCGATGGTCAGCCAGAGTAGCTTCTTTTCTTCTGTTGTAATACGTATATTCCGTCTGTCACCTAGCCCTCCGTTTGGGCCACCCTCTTGTGTTTGGCTTGGTTGGTGCTGGTTTTTATCTTATGGGATATGTAGCCATAGAGTTTCGCCTCGGATCAATGGCCCATCTTAAGTCAATGGTGGCGCTACTCCCTGGGGAGAGCCTGCGGCTTTAGGCCAGCGCGCTGGGAGTAGCGCCACCATTGGCTGAGGCTCGACTTCGGGGAAGAAGGAGTCGATCACGCCGCGTGTCGCGAGCAAGTAGTCCAACCAGGGTAACTCGCCAGGGCGAATCTGAACGCTGTCGGCCTGGACACCCTGTCGGGGCATGGAGGGCCATGAGGCCTGGATAGCAGCTACCTGATCCTCGCCCAACTCGTTGTTGAGCCGGGCAAGGCGGTCGTATACATTCATCAAGAAGGTGAAGTAATCGCGCAACGTCAGTCTCGCACCATCAGGCAAGGTAGCAAAGCGAGCGTTCCACCGCGCCACCACTTCGCAATAGATATCGTGGTGCATCATGAAGCGTTGGAGCGCATCTCGCCACTGAGGACGGCGTGGCTCCTCCGGCGGCCATGAACCATCCGGGCAGAGGACGTCTTCGCGCTGAAAGAGGGTCGCGCCCCACATCGCCATCGGGTAGGCGCGGCAGACCGATGGGCGGTCATTGTAAATGCCGCAGCGCTCATGCTTGTCGCCGAGGCGCATCAGGAAGACGCACGGGCCGTCCTTCCTGAAAGGACCTGCCTTGTCCAGGGCCAGGCCGTAGGTGGGCTTGTCCGACTCCAATTTAAAGCCATCTACCTCAGGGCTGGGCAGTGGAAAGGCGATAAGAAAGTCCTCGGGGGCCAGTCGCTGGTTGGTGCTTATCAGCCACACATCGTAGCCGGTTACAGGCACCACATAGCTGTGGCAACATATGCCGCAGGTTGCGCAAGGGTTAGTGCGAACGCTGCTCATTGGGCAACCTCCTCTTCTTCGGCCATGCTGTCAGCCATGCTGTCATACGCGCTAAGCAAGAATTCGCAAAAATCAAAAAATGTGAAGTTAGCTTCGGGTGGGGCTTCCGCCACCATTTCATTCCAATAGCCAACGACAGAGATGTACTCGGTGAAGTCAGTTTGTAGTACACCGGCAAGCTCCGTCTCCGCAGCCATATCAACGTCACTCAACGCCCACTTGCGGCATGTACAACCCGGGTTAGGGCGGGTCGCAAGCATACCGTCAATCATCTCAAGGGGAAAACTCTGGCAAACCTGCGGGCGCAAGCTGCCAAGCCCGCACCTGTGATGGCCGCTCCTGCTCTTGAGCAGGAAGATACAGGGCGGTGGCGTGGTCTTGCGGCGGCTCTTATGTTTGGCGAGGGCCAGGCAAAAGCTCCGCCCCGAATTGTCAAGGATAAAGGCGTCGGGACGAGTCCGAGGAGGCTCAAAGTATACGATGAAGGACCAGGGTGGGGCTTCAAGGACGCGCGATATACGCCAGATGTCACGGCCAGTGGGTATTACAAAGGCTGTGTAGCAGCACGTTTTAGGCTTGCAACTGAGCCATATCGACTCCTTGCTAGCTGCCGTAGGTGTGCCCATTTCCTCTCATTTCTGTCAAAGGCACAATAGCCGCTTGTATAAGGCATTGTGCAGGTCTATAGCGTCTGAGGTACACGCCTGGCGCACAACCCAACTCCAAAAGTAAGTACAGCCTCACAACCGCAGGCAGAGGCTACAATAGCAAGCCCGCCCCTGCCTGTGGTCTAGCTCTTTACCGCTCGCGTATCGCATCGAAGGTCGCAGAGCGCATCGTCTGTAACTCTTCCTCTTCAGCTTCCCCCTGCTCCGCTTCTCTCTGCACAGCAGGGATCGAGGCATAGGTCGCAGAGCGCATCGTCTGTAACTCTTCCTCTTCAGCTTCC
>DAHVFG010000022.1:7937-30688 GCA_027317125.1 Chloroflexota bacterium
ACTCTTCCTCTTCAGCTTCCCCCTGCTCCGCTTCTCTCTGCACAGCAGGGATCGAGGCATAGGTCGCAGAGCGCATCGTCTGTAACTCTTCCTCTTCAGCTTCCCCCTGCTCCGCTTCTCTCTGCACTGGTGGAGGCGACGAGACTACGGCGCGTTGGGCTGCGGAGGCAGGGTTCCCGGCGACCACGTTGGCGGCAGATTGCTCGGCTGCTTGTTCAAAGCTGTCCGAAGGATCGCTGATTGATACGCCGCCTGCGGAAGGTGTGCCTGATACAGGGCCCTGCGACTGCTGCACAGTATGAGTGGCTTCGTGCGCCAGCAGGTGCAAGCCCTGGGAGCTTTCCGGGTTATATGCGCCTGAGCGGAAGAAGATGTCGCTCCCTGTGGTAAATGCCACGGCGTCTACAGAGCGTGCCATATGATCAGCTTCGCCGTCAGTATGCACGCGCACTCCTGACATATCCGCGCCGAGGCCCGACTCCAGCTTGCGCTGCAAGCCCCCATCCAGGCTGCTCCCGCCACCCGACTTCGACTGTATGCGGCTCGCAATGCTTTCCTCTTCGACCTGGTCGGTTGCGCCGGAGGCTGACCGTTGCAGGAAACGCTGTACGGCTTTGTTGCCATACGACTGCTGCATCCGCTGCATCACCGTCGTCTGCACAGAGGTGTTGCCGCGTGCGCTCAACTTGCTGTCACCCAGCAGCGACGCGGGGTAATCTGTAGCGGACTCACTACCTGCATCAGAGCGGTGCGCGTGACTTGTATCGTCGTCGAGCCGCTCAGTCTGGCGCTTGAAGCTCTTTTCGTCGTGATCTATGTTATAATCCTCAGCCATAGCCTTACCTCCATTGAGTCTCTGTTGTTACATTTACATTGTCACAGTGAGCAATGCAACTATTATACTACAAGTTGCGCCCTACTGCCTTACAGTAGTTCAGCTTTTCTGCCGAGGGAAAGGAGTTTTCAGGCCGCTCTCCCTTGCTGCCTCTGCGGCCTGCTCTTTTTCCTTCTGGGTGCCATAGACATCACCTACTCGCTTCGCACCTGGTATTTCTAGCAGCCGCACAATCTTTCCTAGAGTGCCGAGACGGTCTCTTGGGCCAAATTGCTCACTGTAAAGCTCACTCTCCTTGCCATCTTCTTCGCCGCGCCTCACAGTGTAGGCGATCATGTGGGGAATGCGCTGGAAGGCCGGAACGTACGGCGATAGTATCTCCTTGTTATTCTCCACGTCCGCATCGTCTATCAGCTTGTCGAAAGGTTTGCCGTCGTCGTAGGTGGCCCGCACGCTGGCGTAGATTTCCTCTCCCTTCTCAACGCGCCCGCGCACTTTGCCCTCGAAGGTATTGAACCAGTTCTGGTTCATGCCGCTCTCCATTGGCACGAGGTTCTCCGCGCCGCCGCTCCCCCCCAGCTTGTCGCCGATCAAGTGTCCTGCATCGAAGGTTGCGCCTATGCTCCCGCTGCTACCTGCTTCTTTGAGTTGATTGTTCAGGCGCTCAATAGCCTCGTTGACGGGCCTGGAAACTGCACGTTGGGCGCTTCCTGAGCGGTCACTGCTTCTCTTGAGCCAGCCGCTTGCTTCGGAGGGCCTGTCGCCATCGGCTTTGTAGCTTATATCCCCAGATTTGCGTTGTGTCTTTCGTGCCTTTATCCATACCGCCTTTAGCAGCTTGATGAGAATTGCTAGCTGCGCTTCTAGCGTCGCTTGCCGGCTGGCCTGGCCGACCGCGAAGAGTTGTTGCTGCAAGCTGGCGCTCAATGACCTTGCCTCAGCCAACTCAGTCAGCAGGAGATTCTTGCGCTCGTCGCTGTCGTCGATCTCGTTTATGCTTGTTTGCACTGTGGCAAGGAAGGCTGCTACGGGCTGAGGAGTGCTAGCGACCATCAGTTCAGGCCGCCCGCTTGCATTGCTGGTATAGAGGCGATGCTTCTCTCCATCTATGCTGAAGCCCGCCGAGACTCCTACGGGGTGCAGAGCGGATTGATCGGAAGGCGCGCCTCCCCCTTTTCCTTTGCCACCGAATATGCGCTTGCCCATCTTCTCAAGCCGGTTTCGTACTCCGCCGACTACACCGCCCACTTTCTCCTTCACCGCACCCGCAATTGCGCCGGCTCGGCCCTTTACCGCTCCTACTACGCCCATTATCCTGGAACGAACCTTGTCTGCGATCTTCTTTATAGGAGTGAGGATAACTCGCAGCGCCTTGTCAATTGCCCGCCCTACGACATCGCGAACCTTAGAAATGATTTCCCTCACTTTTTCAGCTATTCCGCCCAGGCCGATTATATCGGCCAGGAAGCTGATCGCTACGGGCAGGATGCGCGCAAGCGTCTGGTCGATTGCGCTTATCGCCCCACCTATGCTTCCGGCTGCTATCTCGGATACCGACTGTACCACCGACTGACCAACGGCGGCGATCTGCGCCCCACGCTCTTTAATGAAGACTATTACCTGGTAGGCGGCGTTCGCTATTTGGAAGATCGCTCCGGCGGGGTTGAACATGCTTGCGACCTTGATCACTGCTTGAGTAACCACCTTTTCGATGACCCAGTTCTTGATGCCGTCAAAGACCACCGACTTGAGGTCGCCCACGTAGTCTGCGGCCTTCTCCCACAGCCCACCAACACCGCCGCTGACGAACTGCGATACCATGCTCCAAGCCCTGTCAAGTAAAGCAGGTCCCTGGCTCACGGCTTTGGAAGCCGCACCGTACGCCGCCTCCGCGCCTTCGACATTTTCCTTGCCGATGATCCGGGTGACTTTCTCGCGGATCTTGTCTGCCGTAACGCCTATAACCTGCAATACCAGGCTGAAGATCCCCTTCATGTCGAGGGTGGCAGGCATCTCGATGCCCATGCCCGACATCGTGCCGGTAAGCCAGCCGATCAGGCCCTGCTGCAAGTGTTGGGCAATATTGCTGGCAAACTTGCCGAAGCCACCCTTCACTGCGTTCACCAGGTTGCGGAGGAATGTTCCAGGGTTCTTGGCGATCTCCAGCATCAGACTGCCCGCGTTCTGCAAGAAGCCAACTATAGTGTCTATCAGCCCCTCATCTATCCCCGCCAGCTTGAGGCCCTTCTTGATGAGGACAAGCGCACCTTCCGCAAGCCCGCGCCCCAGCGCCTCCGCCGCACTGCCTGCGATGTCGAGCGCCTTGCCCACGAGCCTTTTCGCGCTGTCGAGGGCACGAGAGGCCATATTCTCTGCTGCCTGAATCGCTTTTTCCGCCAGCTTCTTGACGTTGTCGAGCGCGGTGGTGGCTAGCTTCTCGGCGTTTTGCAGCGCTCTTGTTGCCCACGCTTTCGCGTTGTCGATGGCCTGGTCCGCCAGGCTCTTCGCCATTTGTAGCGCCTTGTCAGCCATCTTCTTGGCACTGTCAACGGCCTTCTCTGCCAGATTCTTTGCGACATCGAGGGCACGGGCCGCCATCTTCTGAGCGGCCTCCATAGCTCTGCTTGCGAGGCCTTTGGCGGTGTCCATAGCGCGGCTGCCTACAGTTCGAGCAGTATTGAGAATGGTGTTCACCATACTCACTGCCGCGCTACAGATGCTGCCACCGCCGATCCCCCTCGCTGTGTTGAGTATGGAGCTACCCAGTTCCTTCGCGCTGTTCCACGCCTGGCCGCCTAACTCCTTGGCAGTGCTTACGGCGCTCTGGCCCAGGCTTCTTGCGCGCTCCAGAGCGTTGCTGCCGATGCTTTTCGCGCTGGCCCACGCACGCTCGCCCAGCCTTGTTGCATTGTCAAGGAGCCTGCCGGCACTGCCCTTGATGAAGTTGCGCGCACTCTCACCCATCTGCCTGGCTTTAGCCAGCACGTTGCTGCCGAGGCGCTTGATGTTATCAACGCCCCGCGTGCCTGCATTCCTCGTCTTGTCAAAAATGTTTTTACCGGTACTCTTCACATTAGAAAGAGCATTGTTCGCTATCGCCTTTACCGCGCTCATGGCTTTGCTGCCAAGGGTGCCCCCGCCTCCCGCACCAGCGGACGAAACAACACTGCCTGTGCGCTTGCCTTTCTCCATTGCAGCGCTTACCACAGCGCGCGCCTTCTCTATGGCCTTGTTGCCCAGGCCACTTGCAGTCTCCAGCACTTTGCCGCCGAGGTTCTTTGCGCTGGAGAGGGCTTTGTTGCCCACTTCGCCTGCGTTCTTGACCACCTTTGTGCCGATATTTTTGGCGCTGGTCAAGGCCTGCTGGCCGACATCGTTCGCGCTCTTGATAGCACGCCCGCCTATTTCTTTGGCACTGTTGAAGGCCTGGCTGCCGAGGCTAAGGGCACTCTGCCCGGCCTTTTTACCAACACTCTGGGCGGTGTCGAAAGCCTTTTGGCCGAGGTTCTTACCGGTGTCGAAAGCCTTTTGGCCGAGGCTGGAGGCGGTGCTCATCGCCTTCGCGCCCAGATCGCGCACTGTATTGAAACCATTCTGCACAGCGCTCAAAACAGAGCCGCCACAACTCTTGATACTCTCCCAGGCCGAGCTTGCGGCATTAGCGATTGCAGAGAAGGGATTCCAACGTTGGACAGCAACTGAGCTGCTGGTGCGCCATATGCCTGTGGGGGTGCGAGCAGCCGCAAGGCGCTGGACGCGACTGACAGTGCGCGCCAGCCGCGTGATGCGCGTTCGTGCAACGGAGAACCGGGAGCGTTGTACGCGTCTCGTCTGCTTTAGAGTCGCAGATGCTCTGTGATCTGATTTAGCGATACGAGACGTGGGAGTGAGCGTGGCTCTGGCAAGAACAGGTTGTTTATCAGGCGGCGTCTCGCTCAGTGGGGCAATGAGTGCTGCGGTCGTTTCAGCCAGCGCCTTCTGCTCAGGTGGGCAATCACAGGCTACTGCGCCACAACGTTGAACCGCAAAGGGATCATTGAGGGCGACTTCAGCGACTGCGGACCCATTTACGTTGTGCTCAGAGATAGATAAGGGCCGGGCTATTGCCGCTGTGCGCTGCAAATAGCGCTGCACAGCATGGTTGCCATGCGTTTGCTGCACCTGGGCGATTAGCACAGCGTTCACACCACTGTTCCCTCGACCGCGAAGTCGAGCGTCGCCAAGCATCTGTGCGGGATATAACGGCTTCTCCTGAAGAGCAACAGGCGCGTCAGACTCGTGCGTGGCACGCTCAGAATGGGCAGTCTGTCGCTCTGCATTACGCTGCTGCCGCTGGTTATTTGCCGTCTTCTTGCGTGTTTCAGCCATGCACTTACCCTGGTCGCTAAAGCTGTTGTTTCGCCCTAATTATATACTCACGTTGTTAAGCAGAGGTTTGCCGAACGTCTAGCTGAAGCGCCCTATGCCTCCCTATATTCCACCGATGATTGCCTATCCATTTTTCGCCTCGGCAGGAGCAAAGAACGCTTCCTCCTCACCCAGGAGCTTCAGGTAGCCTTGCCAGGGGCCGTCCTGCGTCACGGCGTTGGCAAGCTCTCCTGTGGCGGCAAACAGTTCACTCAGGGCTTGCGCCGCTTTGCCACGCTCTCTATCCATGTCAAGCTCACGTAGCTCTTTTAGAGCATTCGTAAAGCTGATTAGGGGCGCGCCTTCTGCCTTGAGAGAAAAGCCTGTGCCGACAGCCTTGCTGAGAAGGCTGAACTTCTGACTTGCATCTTCGAGTCGCTTTTGTGCCTCCGCACCAACCTCGGAGGCGGCTGCCTTCTTGCAGATGTCTTCAGCTTCGTCAAGTTGCGCCCGTAAAATCTCGCTGCTCTGGTCGTCGTCCTTTGCGAATAGGCTATTCGAGGTTTCGGGGGAGCCCCCTTTGTCATCCTTATTGCCAGAGCCTTTACCCGTGTCGTTATCTGCTTTCTTTGTATCGGGCATTCGTTGTATAAAGGCTGGCGGGGCTGAACGCTGCACGACGCGCTGGGCGTATCTATTGCCCTGGGTCTGCTGTAGCTGTGTTATCGCTGCCGCCTGAACCGGGGCGTTGCCACGCGTGCGCGACCCGCGTGCGGCAAGTAGGGCTGGGCTGAACGCAGGGTCGTCAATACGGGGACGCGCAGCTTCGGGACCGTTGTGTTGCTCACAGGCCTTTTGTACGCTCCTGCGCTTCTTAATACTCTCTTCGACTTCCGGATCATATTTTCCAGACATGTAACCACGCGA
Organism: Chloroflexota bacterium; assembly: GCA_027317125.1. Taxonomy (GTDB): domain Bacteria; phylum Chloroflexota; class Chloroflexia; order QHBQ01; family JADMIH01; genus JADMIH01. Next base: position 14,047 of record DAHVFG010000022.1, read on the forward strand.
TCCCTTGCCGTTGCTTGCCTCAGGCAAGCAACGGAGAACGACACTACATGACGTTGCCTGCGCCGGGTGTGTAGTTAGAACCCATGACGTTGGTGGCGACCAGGGTATCTGCTTGAATGATGCCATTAACTTTAGTGAAAGGGGCGTTTATTGTCACGACGCCACCACTTATATCGACCGTGCTGCCCGCTAGCTGTGCGGGGCCGCCCGAACCGCCACCAGTCCCACCGCTGCCAGCGGTCGATGTGGCGCCGGATACAGGCGCGAATGGCCCCAGGACATCATTGCCACCAGCATCTTCAGCTCGCTGAAGCGCCATTTGTGTTGCTGTCGTACGCTGTATGTAACGCTGTAGCGCCCTGTTGCCGTATCTTTGCTGCGCTCTCTGCATTACCGCAGCACGCACAGGTGCATTGCCGCGAGCATTTGCTCTCGTCTCTCCCATAAAGCTTATGGGATATGTCGTTTCGCCCGGTTGAGACGCCTCGTATTCGGGCGTTGCGTCGTGCTCAACAGCGCGCGCTCTTGAGTGTTGGTCCTCGTGGTCCCTGAGGTCTCTACTCTCATCAGCCATTTATTCTTCTCCTTACTGGTACGGCCTTAGCAATCTGACGCGGCGACGGCTACAGACGTGCGCAAATCACGGTTAACTGGGCGCTTGTGCGCTTTCGGATGACCTGCTCAGGTGGGCGTAGGGCCCGAAATCGCTGTCGGCGATTAGCTTGCCTATCTTCTGGTGCTCGCGGCGGGTGGCTCGCACAAGGTGCGCCATATTGATTGATGTGCCCGCTTCTGCTGCGAAGAAAGCTGCTTCTAATATAATATTCTTGATGTTACCACCGCTTAGCTTGAACTGCCTGGCGAGAAAGGCCAGGTCAGCATCAGGTGAAAGTGGAGCTTCAACAGGGAATGTACGCTGCCAGATTTCGATCCGGTCCGGTTCTTCTGGCATTGGGAACTCTATCGCACCGTGCAGACGGCGGACGAAGGCGTCGTCCATGTTCTTGCGCAGGTTGGTGGCGAGTATCACGATGCCATCGTACTCCTCCATACGTTGCAGCAAGTAGCTAGTTTCTATATTGGCGTAGCGGTCGTGGCTATCCTTCACCGCTGATCTCTTGCCAAAGAGCGAGTCTGCCTCATCAAAGAAAAGTATAGCGTTGCTTGTTTGCCCTTCGCGGAAGATCTTTTCCAGGTTCTTTTCGGTCTCGCCTATGTATTTGCTAACCACCCCCGCCAGGTCAACCTTATAAATCTCAAGACCGAGGTCAGTCGCCACCACTTCCGCAGCCATAGTTTTGCCTGTGCCTGGGTGCCCGGCAAAAAGGACGTTGAGACCCTTCCCACCTGCCAGCTTGCGGTCAAAGCCCCACTGCTCGAAGACCATTGGGCCGTAGCGCACATGGTGACACATCTCTTTGAGCTGTGCCAGCCTGTCGGCGGGCAGAACGAGGTCGGCCCATGTATAACGCGGCGTAACCTTGCGCGAAAGAGCGCCGAGGCCCTGGTTCGAATGAGCGCGACAAGCAGAGAGGAGATCACGCATGGTGATTTGTTCATCGCTGCCTGAGAGAGCCCCCCGCCAGGTTGCGGAATGGCGTGCGCTCCCTGCCGCCGCTTCGATCTGCTCGCCGGTGAGTCTGAACGCGCCGGAGAGGAGTGGCAAGTCTACATCAGCCGCGAGGTTGCCTGCCCCACCGAGGGCGTCCTCCCACAGGGCGCGGCGCTGCTCATTTGTGGGTGCTGGAAAGTCAAGCTCCACTGTAAGAGGGCCGCCGTTCACGTAAATAGGCGCTGAGGCTCGAAGATCGAAGAGGACGCAGCCGCGCCACTGTGCTAGCAGGCGGCCTGTTTCGGCCGAAGGATCGGGCGCGCCGTCGTCGTGCCTGGCGAGCATGGCATCCGCATCTTGCCACAAGAGGATACCACCTTGCAGGCGTGCCTCACGCAAGGCGCGGTGCAGAGCCTGCCGGGTGTCGCTCACAGCGGCCATGAGCATGGGCGTATCAACAGTTAGTAGAGGAACGTCGAGAGAGGCTGCCAGTTGATGAGCCACTTCAGATTTTGCCTGACGCTCAGGCCCGCGCATCCATAGGGCCAGACCACTCGCTGGATTTTTACCGGACTCCCCTTCACTGGCGCGCGTCTCGTGACGCGACCCCGCCAACGCGGAGCGTGCCATTCGCTGCAATGAGGCCATTTGAGGCCAGCCGACGGCCCAGTCGCCTGTCCTGTGCACCGCACGCGCAACAGTCAGCGCACCTCGCAGCCCCGGGTCGGGGTCATCCTGCCCTAGAAGGTAGGAGGCAATGCGCGGGTCCAGAGAGAAGGGGCGCGCCAGCAAGGGCGCATGGGAATGTGCGCTCTCATCGAGATTGACCAGCAAATTGCTTCGTAGTGAAGCCTCAGGGCTGAGCAGAAGCCGAGCGGCCAGCTTGTCAGGTAAGCCGGGGCACCAGAGCGCCACCACAAGGTCCAGGGTGCAGTACTTCTTTGTAACATCGTCCTGTACGTAGCTGTAGAGGTTGCCATATGCCAGGTCTAGCTCAGGGGCAAGGGCCGTCAATATGATGGCTTGCTCCAGACGGCTGAGGCCGAAGACCTTGCCCAATGTTGACAGGCGGCTCTCTTGATGCGCAGTGAGACCTGCGGCTACCTCCACATAGCTCTTGTCTGTCTTAGCGGGGCCGAGGCCTGCCAGCCAGCTATCCACATCGCTTTCTTCGATGAGGAGCCCACGCTGCGTCGGGTCCGTGTCAGGGGCCTGTGACATTCTAAGCCGGTCAATAGCCGATGTGAGGCGCTCATCAAGGAGGCGCAGGTCGGCCAGCAGAGCGTCCATGATCGAGGAGCGTTCCGCCGGCCTGGTGACTGTTGTGGTGGTACGTTGTTGCATCAACTCCCTACTGTGTCTTCTTCACTTCGACCACGTCGCAGTTGTTAAAGGTGCCTTTCGGGCTGCAACTTTCAAAGGTCCAGATCTTGGTGTCGTCCCCGAAAAAGTAGATCTGCTGCGACTGCTTGATGAACATCAACTGACCTGTGGTGGTGCGTTGGTGCGAGTTACCCAGGCCATCGTACCATTCGTCTTCAGCGCATTTGCCAACCACGTTCTCGTACTTGAGGCGCACCTCATTGAAGCCGGGGCCTGATGCGCAAGCCACTTTCTCGGCTCTCGTTTGACGGAACATCCCTGCGATGGCACTGCCAAAGTTACAAGCCCAACCACCTATAGGCTGCGGTAGAGAGCAGAAGTTTGGTTTGCTAAGCAGCACAGCTAGCAGGAGGAAGAGGACGACGAGAGCGATCAGCGGTTTCTTCCAGTTGCGTATAGGCGGTTTATGCACAAGCTCGCCTTGCACTTCCTTCGCGTCCTTCTCCTCGCCGTCTACGGGCATGGCTATTATGCCAAACTGGTGGCGTTCACCCTCGCCGATAAGGTGTAGACCTCGCGGCTTCACAGTGACGGGGACTACCAGTTTGGTGCCCGGCTGCACAGTTGGAGTGGCATTCTTGAAGTTGTAAACCAGGTTAGACTCGGCGTCGCGGCCCGAAAGCTCAATTGCAGCTTCGCCATTGCCACCGTTTGTGATGCTCAGGCGATATTTACCCCGGTATGCCGTCACTCTCTTAGGTGCAAGGTCTATCTGAAAGTTGGCGTAAGAGCCGACCTGCACAACGCCTTTGGTAACACCTACGAGCGTGGGGTCGGCGTGTGAGCGTGCCCGCACCACGAAAGTGTAATGCCCCGCCCGCGTGTTGCTCCCCTTGGGCGGGTGCAATTTGATAGGGATCGGAGCGCTGTCGCCCGGGAAAAGGGAGACGCTTTGCACGCCGATGGTGTACCAGCTTGGATCGAGGTTCTCAATCTCGATGCTGTATTGGTCAACCGTGTTACCTGCGTTGCGCACATTCGCGGTCATCTCGACCGGTTCGGCCCCGGCGACCACCTTGATCTCAGGTGGCGTGAGATTTATCACGATAGGTTCAGCAGACGCCGGTGACTGTTGTATCATAGTTACTCTCCAATCTACTATCTGTTGTTGCTACTTTTCCAGGTACACATTTACCTGCTCGCCACTACCCGTCAGGAGGTAAGGAGCGTTCAGCATTTAGAAGCTCCTGCTGCGGCACAGAGGAGACGACTACCTCGGAGGCGATATCAACGGGCAACCCATTGCCTGTCCCCTGGGCAGCGCCATTGGCGAAGCAGATTTGCAAGCTCCAGCCGTTCAGCTTACCCCCACTGGCCGGGGCGGGTCCGCTTGTCTGTAGCACCAGCGTCCAGGTACCCGCAGCATCAGCCCCCTGCAAGGCAGCAAGCGCATCAGGATCGGGCCTGAATGTGCCCGATATATTTGCGTCGCAATATGCCTGATCAATGCGGCGGGGCGCGGAATCGGCAAAGGTAGCGTTCATGCGCGCACCACCACGGCTGTTCAGAGAAGAGCCGCACGACCAGTTGAATAGCTGTAGTTGTGCGCCGCTCGGCGAGACGAGGTACCCGCCTACTATCGCGCCGGGGGCGTCTTTCTCTATGTCCACGCTTACCTGGATGCTGCCCATCGCACCCTGCCGAGGCACGTTCACAGTTGATCTGATTATACCGCCTGCGGCGGGGAGTGTGGAAGAACGTGTGGAAGCCCAGGTGCTGCACTCAGGCAACGGCGGCGGCGCTGTTCCAACCGGCGCAGGCACTATACCGCTCGTTGGACGAGTGGCGGGTGTACGGGTGGGAGCATCACCAACGCCTGCCGTGGGCGTTCGCGCAGGGCGAGCGGTGAGGGCAGCAGGCGGGGCGGTTGGGGCGGCAGTCGCGCTGGCTGTGAAGGTAGGGGTCGTTGTAGAAGTGGAGGTAGGGCGCTGGCCGATTCCGATTGCCCGTGTTGCGGTCACGCTTGGGGTCTGCAAGAGAGGCGTCGCTGTTGGAGTACCCTGTTGCTGGCCGCCGATCAGGTAGCATATATCCAGGCCCCAGCTATTTAGCTGGGCGGTGCTGGCTTGCGTCTCTATGCGAAGCTGCCATGTGCCTTGTGCCTGCTGTCCGTTGAGGCTCGACAGGGGGCCGGGGTCGGGGCGGTAGCTGCCTGTTATGTTCTGGTTGCAGTAGGTCGTGTTTATGTTCGTAGGAGCACCGTCGTCGAGGGTAACGCTCATAGTGCCTGTGTACGGCACGGTGCCACAAGCCCAGTCGAGCAGCACAACCTGAGATCCGCTGGGCGATATCAGCGTAGCACGCACGTTATCAGGAGTGTCCTGGGTAACTTTATCTAAAGCGAGATTAACAACTCGGATCGAGTTGATAAGCCCCGGCTGTTGGATTGTTAGCGTCGAAGTAACTACACCAAAGATACCCACGGGGAGAGGAACATCCGAGCTGTTTGTTGTCGCGCACGCGGGCAAGGTGGCAGTAGCGGTAGGAGTAAAGGTCGGGGTAACTGTGCTGGTCCTCGAAGGTGTTACTGTCACCGTAACGCTCGCGGTGGCGGTGGTTGAGGGTGTAACACTGCCGCAGGGTGGCAAGGCAAAGGTCAGCTCGAGGCCTGTTCTCAGGCCGCCTGTGTTGCACTCATACTGAGCTATCCGGGCGCCGGCATCCTTCTGTGCGCCGACAGTGACGCCGCTTCCGGTGCCTGTTGACCCATAGATAATGTTAAAAGCCTGTGCGGGCGAAGTGACCGAGTTTTCGTATAGCTGCACTTCAAAGTTGACGTAGACGGGCGAGGGTGTAGGCGTAGGGGTATTGGTGCTCGTGGACGTTGGCGTCGCGGTTGAGGTATTGGTGAGAGTAGAAGTTGGTGAGGCGGTGGCGGTGCTGGTGGGGCACGGGATGAAGCTTGACGTCTCTGCGGTATTGGTCATGAGATTGGGCGTATTTCCGCCCGCGGCAATCGACCTGTCGGCGACGTTGCCACCGGCGAAGTCAGAGCGCGCCATGTTCATGGGCGGTCCATTTGTGTAGGTATCAAGGGCAGGGTCGTAGATAAAGGTGTTAAATGTGGAGTTAAAGTTTGAGTCCTGCCCGCCGAAGATCCATATCTTGTTGCCTACTACCGATGCCGATGCGCCTCTAAGAGCGAGTGGCATCGTCATAACATTCGTCCAGCCGAGGCCGGGGTTTGACATGTCGAGGCGGTTCGCTTCTGCATTAATGTTGCTACCCTTGCCGCCGCTGTCGCCACCAAAAGTGTACAAGTACTGGCCCATCGTCACATAAGCGCCCTGGGAGTTTGGCCGGGTCATGGTCGTGGGTGTAGTGTAGCTGTTTGCCTGGATGTCATACTCGTAAGTTCGGCCATCGGCGAAGCCAAAGAGCGACTGCTTGCCTCCGGCCACGAAAATCTTGCCGTTGTACGCGCCCGCGTAGGTGCCGAAGCGGGCATCTGGCATAGGGGCGCCCTGGCTCCACTGGCCTGTAGCTGGATCGAAGATTTGAGTGTTGTTGCGGTAGATGTCGGTATCGTTGCCTCCGAAGGCGTACACCTTACCGCCTGTGTCTACCACCGACATCGATTGCCCTGCCGCGGGCACGGGCGCCATTGTGTTCCAGCTATTGGAGGCGGCGTTGTACTGATATGTATTCGCGCCTACGACGGAGGGGGTCGGTTGCCCATCAGACTGGAAGCCTCCAACTGAGTAGAAGTTAGTGCTGTCACCTGCGCCCGCGTTGTTAGCCACCTGCGTGGGCAAGGGTGCGACAAAGGTCCACGGTGCGCCACCCGTGGCACACTGGGTGGGAGTGGCTGTTACAGTGAGCGTACCGGAAGCCTGCGGCACCTTGACTGGCACCGTAGGGGTAGCGGCAGGCTTGCTTGCCTGAGCGCCGTTGGCGGCGTACGCACGCCACTCGATGTTGAAGATTCGGTTTGGCGCTACGCCGGTTACGGAAGTATAGACGCCTGGGATCACGCCACCTGGCGCTCCGCGCACACCTATGCTGCTCGTGTCAAGGTCGTCCCAATAGGGGAAGATAGAGGTGCTAAAACCAGCCGCCGGTAAGCAGCTGTTGTTGGCATTAGGGTTGGCGCTATTGAACTGCAAGTTGCCATTGGAGCTCACATTAAGCGAGTTGTAGGTCTCGCCGTAGACGCGCACAGGGAAGGGCAGGTTCAGCCCCGTCGCGCAGTCGTTGCAATGGTTACCAATATCGTTCTGCCCCGGCGTGATATTCCCGGTCGATTGGCTGATCTGATAGTTGTCAATCACACACTGCGTCGGCGTAGGCGTAGGGCTGGCGGTATCGGTGGAAGTGGAGGTGAGAGTAGGCGTGCCTGTGAGGGTGCTGGTGGCTGTAGAGGTCCCTGTGGAAGTGGGCGTACCCGTCGGCACCATCGTGGCCGTGCTCGTGCGAATAGGAGTGCTGGTGACAGTGGTGGTGGTAGAAGGCGTAGGTGTGGTCGTCACTGTGGTCAGCGGAGTACCGCAGGAGGTCTGTACAAAAGCCAGGCGCAGGCCAGGAACGATGCCGCCTGTGTTACACTCAAGCTGTGATATGCTGCTGCCGGTACCCGCCTGCACTCCAACAGTGGCGCTGTCGCCATTCCCATTCCCCTGACCGTAGGTCACATCAAATTCTTTGTTTGCCGAGTTTTCGTGCAGTTGCACCTCAAAGTTGACACCGCTCGTCGGAATAATAGGCCTGTTGGAGAAGCTAACGAAGTCTGCCTGGGTTGCGGAGCCTCGCGGTCCAACATTGAACTGCCATTCGAGACCCGCGCCGTTGTCAAAATACTGGTCGGGGAAGTAAAGATCACGAAAGCCGGTGCCGGGTCCGGCTGTGTCGCCAATATCGCTCCAAATTGTGCTGTAGCCATTTTCCTCATAGTTAGAAGCTGGGGTAATGGGCGAGAAGATCTGATAGAGCGAGCGGTCCTGCGAGTAACCGCCGATTGCGCCGGTCGCCGGGTCGTAATAGCCGTAGCCTGCGTCATTGCCTGCAGTGTAAAGATCAGCTGCATGGAACAAACGCAGACCGGGGTAATTGGTTGTGCCGGTGTTGGTGATTGACCAGTCGTTGCGAATGTACTCGTCGCCGTTAGTGTAGCTGACGCGCTGCGTCAGTTGCAGACCTGTAGTACCCACACCGAGCACCGTTGTCACTACATAGGGGTTACTGGCACTGCCGTCGCCTGCCAGCATGTGGCTGATAGGTGTGTACGTATTTGGCTGCCGCCCTGCGGGTACGTACTCCGGTCCCCAGACCTGAACCGCGCCACCAGGGGCTTGCACCCACAGATATGTGCCCTCAGCATAGCCCCCGAAAAACTGCTGAACGTTGTTGCGATAGACGCCGTAAGCGCCGCTGTCGCGCACGATGACGGAGATGGGAGAGCCCGGGATCGTCAGGTCGCTGACGACTCGGCTTGGGGAATGTGCTACCTCTTTTTGCTTTGTAGGTGGCGCGTCACGCTGCGCGGGCACAGTCGAAGGCGTAGCCGCGCCTGCCTGTTGCGCGCGCCACTCGACATTCAAGGTGCGATTAGGCGCGGTGCCTGTAACCGATGTGTAGATGCCGCAGCCTGAGCAGTTTGTGGTGAGGTCATCCCAATAGGGCGCTATTGCGTAGTTGAGGGCGGAGGTAGGCAAGCACTGGTTGTTGCTCGTAGCGTCACTACTGGCGAACTGTAAGTTGCCATTTGAGCTAAGAGTGGCAGCGTTGAAGGTTTGGTCATAAAGTTGGACCGGGAAGGGCAAAGTGATAGTGTTCGCGCAGTCGTCACAATGGTTGCCTGTATCTGTTGTCCCTGCCACTATAGTCGCCCCACTGGAAGTGCTGATAGAATAGCCCGAACCTGGTTGGCAGGTCGGTGTGGACGGCGGAGGTGGTGGCGCGGGTGGCCGAGTGGGGCGGCCACCGCTGGGCGGCCTGGTAGTCGGCGCCTGGGTTACTGTAACGGTAGCTGTGTTGGGCCGAGCCGTTGAAGTAGATGTGGCGGTGCCGGTCGGCACCGTGCCGGTAGCAGTCGGCATAGAGGTCGATGTCTCGGAAGCTGTGCCTGTCGGAAGCAGAGTGGCAACCAACGTCTGGGTTGCCGTCTCGGTCTGCGTCGCGGTGGGAGAGGCGCACGAGCTTACTACCACCACTGTTCCGCTCAGGTTGCTGTCTGTAGTTGACCTGTATGTGTAGGTTCCGGGAGTAGTGAATGTGTAGTCAAAGCCTTCGTTCCGGGCTAGGGCGCCACTATCCCACAGGCCGTTCACGCTTGTGGTTGTGTGTATCTTATTGTCAATATTCGCCCAGTGCACTGTCGTGCCCGCTTGGACAGTGATCTTGTCGGCAAGGTAAGTTGAGTTAGCAATGGGATTGGTAATTCTTCCCAGAAGACAAGCGTTCTTCGACGGCACATTGATGCCACTCGTATCAACCGCGCCACCATTGCCGCAAGTCAAGGTGAAACTCAGCGCGAGGCCGCTATCAATAGCGCTGCTGTTGTATTCGTACTGGGTGAAGTTATTTCCTGCTGTTTTCTCCACCCCCACCGTGCTGCTTTTACCTCCATCATCTACACGGCCATAGACTACGTCAAATTGCTGCAAAGGCGAGTTCTCAAATAGGCGCACCTCAAAGTTGGCGATGCCGCCGTTCGGATAACGAGCACGCCATTCCAGATTGAAGATACGGTTGGGTGCGCTCCCGGAAATCGAGGTAAAGACGCCAAGCCCTGCTCCTGACGTGGTGAGATCGTCCCACTGCGGCATGATTGCATAATTGAAACCTTGCGCTGTGAGGGCGGTGTTGGTGATAGTGTTGGCGTTTGCTACAAAGCCCAGTGTGCCGTTTGAGCCAACTATAGCCGTCGTAAAGGACTTGTCGTAGAGCCTGAACTGGAAGGGTAAGTCTATAGTCGTCGTGCAGTTGTCACAATTTAGACCTATATCAGTGGTACCACTGATAATAGCTGTCTCTGTACCCTGGCCTATCTGGTAGTTGTCTACCTGGCAGGGAGTAGCGACAGGTGTGAGAGTGGCTGAAGCGGACGCGATGCCGGCGGTTTTAGTGGCCGTTGCGGGACCCGTTGTAGCGGTAGAGCCACCCTGAACCGTTATCTTGACCGAGGTACAAATGGTGCCCACGACATTCGTGGCGCAGAGTATATAACGGTGCGTGCTGCCCGGTGTAACACTAACACTTCCCTCGCCGGTAGGAGTGAGGGCAACTGCGGAGCCATCGAGAGTTAGAGATTTAGCGCCTTTCACCTGCCACTTAAGTACAGTACTCTGGCCCGCGCTAATAGAGGTCGCGCTTGCCGTGAAGCTGTTGATCGCCGCCGGGCGTATCAGCAGCACTGTCAGCGTGTCTGTAGTAACGCCGTTGGTGCCCGTTGCCACAAGCTGGTAGCCAAGCAATGTGGAGGTTTCGAGGCCGGGTAAATTGGCTGATGACGAGGATTGATCTACACGCACATCACGCGCCGAACTAACGTTATATTGCAGATTGGGTGTGTCGCTCACAGGCGCGCCGCCCTGCCCAGCCTTCGGCGTGGGTACTACCAGCACGAAATCCTGGACTGATGGAGACCCGGCAGATCCTGCACTGCCAAGAGTTGCCAGGGCCAGCGCGGTTTGCGAGGCGGAGGCGTTGCTAGCAAGAGCCCGCGCTGTCTGGGTTGCGGAGTTACCGCTCGCGGCATTGGCCCTGGCCTGTGCTGTCTGCGCGGCAGCCGATGCAGCCGCAGCTTGCGCCGTTTGCGTGGCGCGCGCGTTCGCGGCAAGCATGTTGCTGCCGTTAGGCTTGAAAAGGAGGAAAAGGAGGAGGGCCAGCACTGCCAGAGGGACTACTATCGCCAGGGCGCGGCGTAGCGTGAGAGGCAGCGCGGCAAGAGCCGCAAAAACAGGCTTATAGACAAGTTCGCCTTGTACTCGCTGAGCCTCGGTAACCTCCCATTCAACTCCCGGCGGGTGGGTGCCGACAGTTACAGCGAAGGAGCGCTCACGCCCGGTCCATATTCGCTTGCGTGGAGTTACCTCCATCGGCATTACTATCGCGGCGCCCGGCGGTATCTCCAATTCATGCTCGATGCTGCCGTTAGCTGAGGCTACCCGATTTCCCATCACAACGGGCTGCGACGCGCCCGATGCGCTGCCCTGGGCTTGTGGTGTCTGGGCCTCAGACGCAGGGCGGGATGTGCCGAAGGTGTAAGATAGGGCCTCTTCAGGGTCGGTGGCGAGGAGCACGAGGGGCAGCGCAGCATTACCTGCATTGGCAAGAGTTATGGCGTAAGCACCTTTGCGACCACGCACCCGCTTCGGCTCAAGGTCAAGGGAGATGGCCCCCGCGCCTCCTACTGCCGCCAGCGTCACCATTCCCGATGCAACCGCACGTACGGCGGGGTTATCACGCGAGGTAGCAATCAGGCTGAAGCCATGCGCACCCGCCAGCGCTTGCGTCCCCTGTGGCTTGAGCTTTAGCACAACCTGAGATGATTGCCCAGGGAAGAGCCGTACTTCGTTGGCGCTCAACGTATACCACGCCGGATCAATGCCCGCGACTTGTAATACGTAGGCGTCAACAACACTACCTGCATTGGTGAGCGTTGCGCGCACTTCAGATGCTTCCCCAGGGGCCAGATTGAGGCTGCTTCTGTCTAGTTGTATTTCAATTTGAGATGGCATCTGTCTCCTTAGCGGTTAGCATTCGCATCCCGCGGCCGGGCGCTCTACCGGTAAACAATTCTCTACGGCGCGGCAGGTGATGGCGTCGGTAAGCCGGGCTTTACGTTCACAGTAACACTACTCTCGACCTGTCCCAGGCCACTCTTTGCTGTCAGCAAGTATTCGGTGGTATCAGAAGGCTTTACCTTCATGCTGCCCGCAGTTGCCTGATTGGGTACGGGCGTGCCGTCAACCATTATTTGTTCCGAGCGCACTGTGTTCCAGCGCAACGTCACTTCGCAGCCGGGACAGGTCTCAGCAGGCTCCGCCACGAAGCTCTTAATCTCAGGGGGGCGCATCAGCACAATGCCGCCGCTGCGTGTAACCACGTCCTTGCCGTTGGTTGCCGAGAGGACCAGCGCCTGGTCAGAGGTGGTATCCACAGCCTGGGTGCCCGAAATGGGCACCGTCTTATTGTTGAGTGTGACCGTCAGAGCATTGGTTACATTCCACGAAACCTGCACTCCGCCGTCAGCGCCCGTGCCGAAGTCGAAGCGCACTATACGTAGCGGCCCGGCCAGCCCGGTTCCGGGCGTACCGCCGGTATTCGCGGCAGCAATTGCGGTCTGTGTCGCGCCTGCGCTAGATAGCAGCGCCAGTGCCGTTTGCGTGCCACTCGCGCTGCCGGCCAGAGCGAGCGCGGCAGCAGTTTGGCTGGCGCTCGCGGCTGACGCCAGCGCGGTCTGGGTAGCGCCGACATTCAACGTATTTGCCGCTATCTTCGGCTGGTTCTGCGGCCTCAACAGCAAATAAAGGAGCAGCCCCAGAATTACCAGCGGCAGTAGTACCCCCACTACGCGGCGCATAAGGAGGGGCATGGCCGACCACCAGGCGAATATCGGGTGGTAGAGCAGTTCCGCGCTGGCTTTGCGTGCTTCGCTCGCCTCCCATTCTACCCCCGGCGGCGTCGCGGCTACTTCGAACTTGAACGGTTTATCGCGCCCCGTCCAGATGCGACGCCTGGTCTGCACACTGAGAGGTAGGTCCACGCGGCTGGCGGGTGGGACGGTGAGCGTCAGGTACCCCTGTGAAGCCTCCGTGCTTGATGCGCTCCATTGGGTTGTCACCGATGTTGCTGCGGAAGGGACGCTTTCTCCGACAGGGCGGCCAACCGAGATGTTGGTTTGCGGCGCTGCAGGACTCCCCCCTGCACGGGCACGGTCGTTTAGCCGCGCAAGCCGGGCTGCGCCAAAGGAGAAGAGGAGCATCTCTTCAGCATCGGTGGGCCGCAGCACCACTTCGCGAGCCACATTGCCGTCGTTGCTCACAGTGGATGTGAATGTTGCGCGGCGGGCTACAATACGCTGAGGTTCGATAGCAATGGAAAGCTCGCTTTGCGCAGCTATCACAACCTGCACAGCGACAGAGGTTGATTCGGTTGGGGCGTCGCGGGAGGTCGCAATAACTTCTGCCGTGTAGGTGCCCGCGTTCGCCAGGGAAGCGGCAGGTGCGCGTAGCTGCAAGACGGCGGCTGCTTTGGCCCCCGGGAAGAGCGACACTCGCTCCGGTGTCAGTGTGTACCAGCTTGAGTCTAATCCACGCACTTGCAAGTCGAAGGCGTCAACAACTCTGCCCATGTTCACTACCGTGATCTGGACTAAACCGACCCCGCCAGCGACCATATCTACTGACTTCGCATCTGTGGTTAGGCCAACGCGAGTAGACATATCTTAGCCCCTCCTATCGCTCCGCTGAGCACGCTGGGCATTGCCCCGGCGCACCAGTGCGTAAGTTAACATGTTTTCCGCGAACTCTACGGCTGTTCGTATGTCACCGCGGTTCATCGCTTTGTCAGGCGTGCCGCCATTCCAGGCGCATGTGTAATCCGCGGTGCTGAGGAGCAGTCCGTCGGCTTCGATAAGCTGGCCGGCGGCAGCCCCCGGGGGAGGCGCTGCGAAGATATGGCGCGCAGTAAGCAGAGGGTGCTGGCGCTGCACGGGCTGAGGCTTGCGACCCACGGCCTGCGCGAGGAGGGCAAATACTTTCTGCACGTCCCCGCCCCCAGCGGCGCAGCCTTCTACCAGCATCACACCACCACCATCAAGAAAGGCTTTCAGCTGCTTCTTTTCAGGGTCGCTGAAGCTAGTGTTGGGGCTTACAGGCATCAGCAACAGATCGCAATCGAGAGGCTCGTCACCCGTGCCCTGCGGCTGGTCGCGGCGGCGTAATCGCCAATCAACGCTGGCGCTCAGCTCGTCAAAGAGGTGCTTTGGCCCTGGCAAGTGCTGGACAAGAGATGAGCCTACATCTGCGGGTTTCCAGATGCCGAGGGTAGTGCGCAGGCCTGGGCGAATAGCGGCCTGTTCACGGTAGCGCGTATCAATCTCATCTTGCTTGGGGTAGACCGGATCGGCAGCATCCTTGATCGCTTTCTTACCTGCGCTTTGTTGGATGCGCGCCAGTTCAACGTGCGCCTGGTCGGGGAGGCGGTCACGCTCGTAGATAGCGTAGGCTTCGAGGATCCTGCTCGGCTGCTCAGCGCCGTCTTCGATGGAGATCACATTCTCGGTCGGTATCTCACGGAACATCAGCACAAGGTAGCTCTGTCCCGCTTCCTGACTGGTGATCTGGTAGCGGAAGGGCTGAGCAACGATAATCAGCCGCCCTTCGGGGTCAACCGCCACGCCCGGCCTGATCCAAACTGAGCGATCCGCAGGGTCGGCAGCATCTACCTCAAGGCCCGTCACTATACCCCAGCCATGCATGGCGAGCGCGTGCGCTTGCCCGGCAACGCGATGGTAATCATGCGAGTCGCGCCAGGTGCCTGCGTCAATCATCAGGCCCATAAACGGGTTCACCCGCTTTAGTTGTACACGGGGAACGGCGTTGTCCATTTGTATAACTCCTCTGGTTCTCTGAGTGGCGGGGGGCCTAAGCATTCGCCCGGCCCGCTAATCTAAAACAACGGTGTGAATGGGCTTATCTTGCGGCCCTGCCTCTTTTCTTCTCTTTGTTTATATCGAGTTGTACGACGCGCAATATGTAGCTCGTCTCAACAGGCTTATCAGCCTCGATTATGGATTTCAGTGTGTCAGTGTCCAGTTTCCTGGGATCAGGCACGGCGATGGTGACAGTAAAGACGTGCTGGCGCTCCTCGCCTATCGAAGTGTTCAGCCCCAGGCGCGCATCAGGGTCCAATCGGAAGCCGTTAGTGCGCTCCTGTATAAAAGGCGCTCCTCCTGCATAGATGCCGAGGTGACGTTTCAGCCCTGCTTTTGTGCCACGCAGACGGTAGAGCGCGGCGGTGGCGGCGACCAGCGCGCGCCTCTTGGGCAGGGGCCAGTCCTCACCCTCTTCGTCAAGATCAACCCATATCGCCATATATTCGAGCAAGTCGAGCGGCGCGGTCATAGGATCGAAGTAGTAAGGCTGGTTATCAACCATCACAGAGATCGGGTCGAGCACTTCCTCAAAGATCCGCAAGAAGCGGCCAACAAAGGTATCCATTGAGTAAATGGCAGGCAGCAAGTCAAGGTAGGTAGAAGGCTCCGGTTCCTTGCCATCACCATAGAGAGGCGGTTTGTGGCCGTTGGTCAATGGACCCGTTGGGATAGCGGGCACCACCGATATGGCTGATGTTAGCTCGGTAATACGATTACTCATTTGACGTTTACCATATGGCTGAACGAGGCCAGCAAGCCGTTACGTGGGCATGTGACCGTTCCCTCAACACGGGAGCGAGTGCCGGTCGCTGTGTCGGCCACAAAGAAGCGCACCGCTTCCACGTACTCCACCCCATCAACACTTTGCACGAGAGCTGTAATCTCCGATTGAAAGAGGTTGCGCTCCCAGGGCCAGCCGGTCCCATCAGGCCCGCCATTAACCGGATTTATAAAGCTATATAATGAGCGCTCGATAGTAGCCTGGAGCGCATCTTTGTTAATGCGTTTCCGAGACTTTACGTCAACCTCTACGCAAACATAGCGGTAGTCCGGCGGGTCGAGCTGCAACAAAGCTGTGATCAGCCTGCGAGCATTCAAGTAATCCATGACTTCCTGCCGCGTCCGATCGCCGAGACGCAACTCTACAGGCGGTATAGGCGTATCGGTATGCCCGCTTGATGGCACCACCAGCAGTTTGATGACACTTTTGGCGGCTGCTACTTCTTCCGGCGTAGGTGGTATGCAACGCGCTCTGGATACCTCAGGCGTCGCCTGCATCGCCAGGTACTCGAAGTCGTCGGTGGTCACAGCACGCGAGCGAGCACGCAATATCTGTGGGCCACGAAGCATAGCCATTTCCAGCGTTTCGGCGTCTTCACCGCCGATAGCAGGCGCACCATTGGTGACGCTGGCTATATAAGGTATAGATGACTTAAGGACGTTGATTGCGCTTGTGCCAACGTTGCCCTTTGTCCCCCCTCCTGTCCGATAGCGGGTGAAGCGCAACAGGCTGCCTAGAGGCGGCACAGAGCCGTATTGCAGCTCGCGCCCGCCGGCATCTCGTATGGCCGGGCCGAAGCGGATGATACCCGTCAGGCTGTCGAGTGTGTAATGCATATCGCCAGGGCGTGATGCGCCAAAGTCGGGCACCTCTTCCCAAGCAAGGAAAGAGCCATCCTCTTGTTCGACTTGCAGCACCTCGTCAGGTCGCCGCTCAAGGACGGGCGGATAGTTCAGCAGCCACTCTTGTCCAGGCTTGCCGTTTGAGCGCCCTAACACTTCGTTTTCAATCCGTTCTACCTGGCTGGCGGGCACAATGCCACCAAGGGACACTGTCTCTACCTCACGCAGGCGTGGGGCAGCAGAGTAGGCGGGCTGGCGAGGGCGCGGGGCGGTCGCCCGGCACCGTAGCCAGAAAGCCACGCGCCCATCTATATCGCGAGGCCGCGCACTATATGGCACATGCAGGATCACTTCACCCCCCCTGTTCAGGCCACCTGTGGTGTCCGACTCCATGTAGAGTGGCACCCACTCCTGGGCCTCAGCATTCCAGCATTCCCAGACGAGGGGTGGGTCCTTGGGGTCAACACCTATACCCTCGATCTGGC
>DAHVFG010000023.1:0-30532 GCA_027317125.1 Chloroflexota bacterium
GTAAAGCACTAACGAGCAAGTCGCTGAGCACGATGCTACGTAAATGCCATGTACGCGCTAGTATACCTCCACTTATACAACCATCCAGGCATATGTGTATCAGCAATTCTACTTAATTTGTCCTTCTCACAGTAAGAGTTCAGAGTTAGGGTATAACAAAGTTCAAGAGGTAACTGTACGCCCTCACCCCATGCCCCTCTCCCATGAAGGGAGAGGGGCATGGGGTGAGGGCGTACAGTTACCCCAAGAAGATTGCTACACCCCTACTCTGAACTCTTACCTTCTCACACGCAATTTGACACCCCTCAACCGGCAAGCCTATAATGGTGAGCAGAGGACAAACCTGCTAGCGAGAGATTATTGCCTTACCGAATACTCACTATTGCCCCTACTTCCTTCTTCTCAGACTACGGAGCGCACGTTCGCATCCTGGAGGAGATAAAGCACCTCCAGGCTCGCGGCCACTCTGTTGTACTCTGCACTTATCATATCGGCAGCAATGTGCACGGCACAGATATCCGGCGCTCGGTAGACGTACCCTGGAAGCGGGGCGTGATGGTTGGCTCGTCGCGCCATAAGCTCTATTTCGATGTGGCTCTAGCCGCCACTGTGCAGCGCACAGCCGCCGAGTGGAAGCCCGACATAGTTCATGCTCATCTGCATGAGGGCGCTCTGCTGGGCTGGACCGCCCGTCAACTACACGGCGTGCCGCTCGTCTTCGACTACCAGGGCAGCCTTACCGCCGAGATGCTCGATCACCACTTCATCAGCGCCCACTCTCCTTTTTTAGGCTTACTAAGGCTGTTGGAGGGTAGGATCGACAGATCAGCCGATGCGGTCATCACGTCGTCGCACAACGCGGAAAAAGGATTGCGCGCCCGCATACACGATTACTCAAACCGCATCTCCACAATTGTAGACGCCGTCAACACGCAAACGTTCGCTGCGCAAGCCACGCGGTTAGAGCAGCTAGCTTGTTCAGCCCTCAAGCAGTCGCTCGGCATACCCACAGAGCGCCGAGTTGTGGCCTACCTGGGACTGCTCGCCCCCTATCAGGGCACCGACCTGCTGCTGGAAGCGGCCTCCATTACAATTAACGAGTGGCACAGGAAGGATATACACTTTCTCATCATGGGCTTCCCAGGCGTAGACAGTTATCGCAGCCAGGCCGACAGGCTGGGGCTGAACGGCTTTGTTAGCTTTCCGGGCCGCATACCTTACGCCGACGCGCCTCGTTATCTGGCGATTGGCGATGTAGCTGTCGCGCCCAAGCTGTCAACTACCGAGGGCGCAGGCAAAATTGGAGATTACATGGCTATGGCCTTACCGACTGTGGCCTTCAACACGCCTACGGCCCATGAATACCTGGGAGAGCTTGGTGTATATGCCGCCAGAGGCGACTCCCGGTCGCTGGCCTTGAAGCTGGTAGAGGTGCTGGATAAGCAGGAATATTACAGAGAAGTAGGGCGTAAGCTAAGGCAGAAGTGCATAGGCGATCTGTCGTGGAAAAGGGCCATAGACCAGATAGAAGCTGTGTACGAAGGTGCCAGAGCGAGACGCACAGGCGTGAGCGCCTCACTCCACTGCGAGAGCACAGTTGTGCAGCCCGCGACAATAGAGCAAAGTGTTGATTGTCGGTGAACCATCGAAAGGAAAGCCGGGTGAGGCCTCTTCATGTCGGATAAAGGACAAGCAAACCGGACAGCTCAGGCATCGGCCAGCGCCATGCCCATATATGCTCGTGCCCAGGGCTGGAAGCGCCTCATCAAGCCCTTCGCAGTGGCGGTTATCAGCCGCTTCTGGGTGGGATGGTTCAAGTGGCGACTGGGAGATCGCGTCAGCTTTGGACGCAACTTCCAGACTAACGGGCGGCTGGTGATACAGGGTCCGGGGCGTGTAACCTTTGGCGACGACATCAAAGCGTGGTGCCACGCGGAAAAGAATGTACTGATCACCTACACGCCCAACTCACGCATAACAATCGGGAGCGGCACCAGGCTCAACGGCGCGGGAATAATGGCCTACACTCACATAGACGTAGGGCCGCGATGCATACTTGGCTCTGCTATCGTCTTCGATAGCGACTTCCACCCACTCGACCCTGCACACCGCCACGACGCGGCTGCGCCCGTATCATGCGCTCCTATCGAGATAGGAGAAAACGTCTGGCTAGGCGGGCAGAGCGCCGTACTGAAAGGCAGCAAGATAGGAAAGAACTCAGTAGTAGCCTTTCGAGCCGTAGCCTCAGGCGAGATACCGCCAAACGTGGTGGTAGCAGGCAACCCCGCCCGCATAGTCAAGCATCTCGATGCGGACGCGTAGTGCGAACTGCGTGAGGCATTATGTACGGAATATCTTTGCTCTCAACTTACACACTACGCACTACGAGTCTACACCTTAATCGTCTGCCATTTGCCGCTTCGGAAGCGTCGGTACATGAAGGCTGCGCGCACAACAGCCTCTACTATGAGGGCGGTGTATATGCCCCGCAAGCCGAGGCCCAGACCGGGTAAGCAGGTGGTCGTGAAGGGAATGCAAACCGCCGGGAGGCCGAGGAAAGCCCCCACCGGCAGCCGCACGAACCAGACAGCCACAGTGGTCACCACCATCGGGTATCGCACATCTCCCGCCCCGCGCAGCGACCAGGCCAGCACGAACGCCAGCGCAAGCGGTGGTTGGCTAAAAGCGATCACTTTCATAGCCTCTCCACCCAGGCTGAGCAGCTGCGGGTCGTCGGTGAATACGCGCAGTATCACGCCACCAAAGAAGAAGAAGACGCCGCCCATTATGCTCATCAAGATCAGCGCCGAGCGGGTAGCGATCTGCGAGCCAACCTGCGCCCGCCTGGGCTGCCTGGCTCCCAGGCTCTGCCCCACCAGGGTAGTGGCCGCCACCGCGAAGCCGAATCCGGGCATCTGCGACAGAAATATAGCGTTGGTGGCAAGGCGCGAAGTGGCAAAAATCACTTCTCCCATGCTTATCACTATAAAGCTGTAGACAAGTATGCCTACTGACATGAGCATCTGCTCGACAGCCGATGGTATACCTATGGCAAGCATCCGGCCCATGAGTGAGAAATTAGGCCGCCAGCCGCCACCCTGCCATAGATGCAGGCGCGAGCGCGGCAGCAGGAAAATACCGAGCAGAATAGCGGTACCCACCCCACGAGCGATAACAGCAGCCCACGCCGACCCTGCAACTCCTAGCTCCGGCAGCCAATCCAGCCCCGCTATTCGTATCTGCGAGTGTACGCCCACCAGTGAGAGGAGGCCGCCGAGCCAATCGCCGAGGATACTACTTGCGCGCACGCCGCCGAAGACGAGCGCCACCGCCAGCACCGCGTTGATTATGTTGATGAAGCCTGTAACGAACATCGGAGTCTTGGTATCGCCGGAGCCGCGCAATGCCGCCCCCGCCACAAACATCAGCACTATAAGCATGGCGAACTGCAATGTGATGCTGAGATAGGTTGCCCCATCGTTCGCCGCCGCTCCGGTCAACCCCAGCATAGATAGCAGCGGGTGTGAGAGGAGGGATACAGGAATCAGCGCCAGGCCCACCACAGCCGCCAGCATCAGCGATTGCTTGAGAACGGCGCTCGCCTTCTCGTGCTGGTGAGCGCCCGTGAAGCGCGCCACAAGCACCGTAGTGCCCATGCTGACAGCGATGAGAGCCGTAGTAAGCACCCAGATGAGCTGCTGTGACGCGCCCACCCCCGATAACGCATCGGTGCCCAGCCGGGCCACCACTGCGGTGTCTACTATGCCCATGAGGGTTTGCAGGGTATTCTCAGCAATCGCAGGCCAGGCCAGCCTGAAGACGCTGCGGCTCACAGCCTTGCGCTCTTCGACCGTTAGCTCGGCCTCGCCGTCACCTTGCTGAACTACTTCGCCCCCGGCGATCTGCTCAGCTTGGGCGGCAGCCTCTACGGAGATACCGCCCGCGGCAAACTGGTCGGTGGCCTCAGCCACCTGTAAAGCGGCCTCCTCTGCTTCCTCAATGGAAGCACGGTCGGCTACGTCAACCTGAGAAGATATACCCCGCAAAGCAGCCGGGCTAAGATGTGGATTTCTATCTGACATGGAGATATATATCTAAGCTTGGGGTTAGGTTATATGACTTGTGAAACGTTTCACGCTTCACGCGTCCGCTTCAGCAGGAACGCCTTCAGTTCCGCACGTGGGAGGGTTTGCTGGTTGGGTGGTGGAGCTTTGAGGCTCTTGACAGTGACTGTGCCGGATGAGAGTTCATCCGGTCCGATCACCACTGCAAATGGCATGCCAAGTCGGTCGGCGTAAGCGAACTGCTTGCCCAGCTTATCGCCAGGGTTCAGGTAGACCTCGCATGGCACCCCTGCTGAACGCAGCTCACCGGCTAGCTCAAGTGATGTGCTTACGCTATTCGCAGAGGTATCAAAAAGGGTGATCAGCGCCTGGCTCGTAGTAGCCTCAAGCTCGACTAGCCTCAACTCTATCATCACATCAATAATACGCTCCAGGCCGAATGAGCCGCCGGTGGTCGGTAGATCGCGTCCCGAAAAAAGGGACATTAGTTTGTCATAGCGCCCTCCGCCGCCGAGCGCGCCTATCTTCGGCTCATCAACCAGCACCTCATAAACAGGCCCCGTATAGTAGTCCAGGCCGCGCGCCAGGGTGACATCAAGGCGGAAGCGGTCAGGAGCAGCCACCATGTAAGGGAGCGCTTCAAGTAATTGCCGCAGATCGGCCAGCGCTTGCTTAGCCTCAGCGTCGTCCTTGAGCGGCTCAGAGAGCTCACTTAGCAGCGTCAGGTTATCAGTGGCGCTATGCACTTCGGAGCGCGACAGAAAGAGGTCGAGCGTCTTCGACACCACTTGATCAGGCAGACCTGCCTTCTGCATCTCACCACGTACGCCCTCGCGCCCGATCTTGCCCAGTTTATCGAGCGCACGGAAGACGCTGCCCGCATCAGACGGAGGTATGCCAGCCGCTTTCGCCAACCCCGACATCAGCTTGCGGTGGTTGATCAGCACGCGATAATCGGTGAAGCCGAGGCGCTCCATCACCTCGCCGTAGATGGAGAGGATTTCGGCGTCAGCCAGTATAGAGGCGGCGCCCACAATATCTACGTCGCACTGGTAGAACTCTCGGTAACGCCCAAACTGCGGGTTATCGCCGCGCCACACAGGGCTGATTTGGTAGCGTTTCCAGGGAAGCTGTATGTCGTTGAGGTGCATAGCGACCACGCGGGCGAGCGGCACCGTAAGGTCGTAGCGCAAGCCTACTCGCCTCTTACCCTGGTCCTCAAACCTGTAAAGCAGCCTCTCATCCTCGCCGTATTTGCCTTCTAGCGTAGCCGCATATTCGATAGCCGGCGTCTCAAGGGGAGCAAAGCCATGCATCTCAAAGATTCCGCGCAGAGCGTCTATCACATGTTGCCGCACGATCATAGTGGAGGGCATGTGGTCGCGGAATCCTTTCAGACGCTGGGGTGTCATCTCTACTTTCTTATGTGGATTTTCTTTATCACCCATATTTCGCTTACTCCTGTATCACCACTTTGATGCACCATCCCCGACTCACTTGCAGCAATGCTCTCGCCCTTTGCAAGTTGCTCCTCCATTGTCTTAGCAACTGCTTCCTCGTACGTACCACCCTCTGTACAACAGCCTTGCAACAGTGGGCAACAGGCAAAGTAGACATCTCTGCCTTCCTCTGTTAGGATCGGCAAGCTAAACTGCTCATTACAGTCGCTTTATTAGTTGATTTTACGGCGCTGCTCCATCCAGATACATCTGTAAATTATAGCACAAGCCCCGCTGCGGAAAGTAGGCCGGAAGTTCTATGTCCAGGACTGTGGCGAGATACTATCTCAACCCCGCCGCGTTTGTCTGCCAGCTGTAGCTTTTGCCAGGATATATGTATTGGGTATCGGGGCAATAACAGGCAAGAGGGCAAAATGCGACACCTTGCTGGCACATTCTTTGCAGTAAATAAAGGTAGATTGCGGCAAAGTAAGTCGTAGTCCCGACCTCAACCGAATGGAAGTGGAGGGATGTGCTTATGAGTAACGCAGACAATGTTGCCATTCAAGGGCAAACTCGCGCAGGCAGGTGAATGCGCCTTCTGCACAGTTGATTCTTGAGGCGCGGTATAAGTAAACAAGATAGGTCTGGCCGATAAAGCCAGACCTATCTTGTTTGTAAGCCACGAAAGATTATCAAAATGCTCTACAACCATCAGGTCTTTACGCAATAGACAATTACTACAGTATCTCTCGCTCGTGCTTGTTGCCATCGTAGGAGAGGAGCGTTTCCTCGAACTCTATCTTCGTTTGCAGGTGTACGGGTCTGCCCCATAGCGCGTGGACGTGCTCTAAAGTTTTTTCGCCGTAGGTGAGGTCTAAATCCTGATTGTCGTAGATGTGGCGCAGGTAAAGCTCACCGTTGTGGTGGTAATCGCCATCTTCCACAAGAATAGTAGGATTGCCGAAGTTCGCCATGCGAGCCACTATACTATCTCGCACATTCCGCCACTCTTTGTCAACGATCACCCACTGATCGCCTTGCCGCTCGTAAAGGTAGAGGTCAAGGTCTTCCACAAGCTGGCGTGTCAGATAGTTGCGGATTAGAGAAACGTCGTTTTCCATCTGGCGCACCTCGAACAGTTTTTTGCGCCCTTCGCCTCCCTGCCGGCCGAAGTTGAGGCGCTCTTCCTCCGTAGGGTTATCCCACCTGCGCTCTATATCCTCCAGGAGCTTCACACCAAGATAATATGGATTTAAGTTATGGCGCGACGGGGCCACCACACCGGCGTTCATCTCGGCGTACTCGGTGAACTCGGCGTCTGTCACTTCTAGCTCGCGCATGATACGCATGTGCCACATACTGGCCCATCCTTCGTTGCACACCTTAGTTTGCATCTGCGGCACGAAGTAAAGCATCTCCTGGCGGACTATGCCCATGACATCGCGCTGCCACGGCTCCAGGTGGCGCGAGTGCTCCATAACAAAGCCTACAAGGTCCTTCTCAGGCTGAGCGGGAAGGTGGTTCTTCAGTGGCTGGAGCTCTTTACTGGGGCGCATCTGCTTTTCATCAGGCGTAAGGCCGAAGAGGTCGCTGTAGTCATCAGGCGAAGGATGGGCGCTCTCCGCGCCAGATACCCTCTGACCTCTGAGAGATTGCCTGTCGCCCTCCTCGACGCGGGAGGGGTAGGGGTCTATATGCTCCTGTATAGAAAGGACGGCATCAAGGAAGCGCTCTACCGCCTGGCGGCCATGCTCATATTCGTAGCGCCTGATGCGGTCGGCGTTGAGGGAAGCAGTCTCTACCATGCGGCGGTTAGTGCGTGCAAAGTATTCGTTGTGCTTGAAGAAATCGCAATGCCCCAGCACGTGAGCAATCACCAGCTTATCCTGCAACAGCGAGTTGCCTTCCATCAGGAAGGCATAGCTGGGGTCGGTGTTGATAACCAGCTCGTATATCTTGCTGAGACCGTAGTCATAGCTTGTTTTCATCCGGTTGTAGACTTTGCCATGCGACCAGTGAGAGAAGCGACCAGGCAGCCCGTAGGAGCCGAACTCGTACATTATAGAGGGTGGCACAAGCTCGAAATGCACCTGGAAAGGGTCCAGCCCAAATCGCTGTGCGATCTCCCAGATAGGCTCTATGGCATCTTCAAGCTCTTTGACAAACAAATCTTCCATGATGGCCTTGCTTCC
Organism: Chloroflexota bacterium; assembly: GCA_027317125.1. GTDB lineage: Bacteria > Chloroflexota > Chloroflexia > QHBQ01 > JADMIH01 > JADMIH01. The sequence goes on from DAHVFG010000023.1 coordinate 7,699, forward strand.
CGCCGGTGGCGGAATTATGAATTATGAACTATGAACTACGAATTGATAATTACCTCATACCGGCTCCTCCTCGCCCGGATACCACTCTCGGAAGCGCTCATAGTTGGCGTGCCACACGCCTCTCTTGAGCATTCGGGCGAGAATCGGCGCGTAGCGCAGCTTTGTCCCATACATCCGTTCGATCAGGTCGCCGAAACCTGTGCGGCGATTGACGTATTGCTCGTAGACAAAAAGCTCGCATCGCTCGTTGATCGCGTAGCTGCTAGTCGGATAGAAGTCGCCCAGCGTCTGAAAAACATCATGCACGCGAGTGCCGAGGTTGGAACACCTTAGCATGAGCAGGTTCTCCGCGATCCCCGGATAAAGATCGCGAAAGTCAGCGGTGCGCAATTTGTCGAGAATGGCGAGGGCGATTGGTTCAGTAGCTGTGCTCCTGGACTGCTTGAGAAGATGTAACAGCCAGCGCCGCACCTGATCCGCAACGATCAGCCCTGTGCCATATGCGTGCTTATCAAGCTGTGACGGGTTCATTGTGGGCCAGGAGTTGGTGGTATTTGCAAGTACTCCTACCGCACGTTTGCGAATTTTGGGGTCCTCGCTTGCAATCATCTGGATTATCACCCCGATTAGCTTCTCGGCATTCGCCAGTGGAATCGGGCCGCTCTCCGACGCCCTGGCTGGGACAACTATGTACGGATCGTCGGCCTGGGCTGTAAGGCTGTAGGTGATCATCTCGCTAAGTGGCTCGATTTCGCCAGGCCGCTCAAAGAGGCCAAAAGCAAGGGCACATATCATGCAGCAGCCATCTACCCCGTGCCTACGGCAGTAAAAGCGCCCGCATGCGCATCGAGTCGCCATGCTCCCCTCGCAAAACCAGCAAGGATCGACCCCGGCGGACTGTGTGGATGTGGAAGAAATTGTATCGCTCATAAGTTTTTAGGGATCAGGGATCAGTTGTTAGTCTCCGTCGCCGACCGGCACAGGAGAGACGGAGAAGAATTTCTTCAGGGCGGGGTAAACCGCGCTCTTGTCTTTGATTGTTACCGAGATAAACTTGGGATCAGACAGCTTGCTGAAAGCAGACATCAGGGTGCTTGACGAGCCACGATAGCCTTCGCGTATCTCACCATAACCGAAGATATTGCATCTATCCATTAGCTCTTTTACCATCTTCACGCAAAGATCGTTGTCCCAGGGCAGGTTATCGCCGTCCGAAAAGTGAAACGGATAGATATTCCAATCCTCCGGCGGGAACCTGCTCTGTATTATATCTAGTGCCAGCTTGTATGCCGAGGAGACTTGTGTGCCACCAGACTCCCCTTTGTGGAAGAACTCTTCTTCCGTCACCTCCCTTGCTTCTGTATGGTGCGAGATAAATACAATCTGTACGTTGCTGTACTTTGTCCTGAGGAAGCGAACCATCCAGAAGTAGAAAGAGCGGGCGATGTACTTCTCAAAGTCGCCCATGCTCCCGGAGATGTCCATCATACTTATTATCACAGCATTCGACTGGTGCTGGATGCTAGGCTCCCAGGTCTTAAAGCGCAGATCATCGCTGTTGAAGCCGCCGACGTGAGGGTTGCCCTTTGAGGCGTTACGCTTGAGGTTCTCCATGAGAGTGCGCCGCTTATCGAGGTTCGACATCGCCCCCTTCTTGCGGATGTCGGTGAAGCGTACTGCCTCCGACTCGATCTCCTGTAGCCGTTTCTCCTGGAGGTTTGGAAGGCCGAGGTCTTCAAAGATAAGGGCAGCTATCTCGTCAACCGACACATCGGCCTCATAGTAGTCAACCCCCGGCTGCTCGCCCGCAGGCCCCTGGCCCTTACCGGCACCTTGCCCTTGCTGGCCGCCCGCTTTGCCTATTACATCGCCCACCCGCGAGTCGCCCTCGCCTGAGCCTGAATGCTTGCCGCTATTCTCGTCGTAGCGAAAGCGGTACTCTTCAAGGGAGCGTACAGGCACCTTTATGACGCGCTTGCCGTCAGACAAGATGATATTCTCCTCCGAGACGATGTTGGGGAGGTTCTGCTTGATAGCCTCTTTGATTCGCTCCTTATGCCTCTGCTGGTCGAGCGGCCCCTTGCGGTGCAGCGACCAGTCGTCGTGGGAAATAGACATAACTTCCCTTAGTTACCGCTTTGCGAGAAGTAATTCCGCGTCATCGGTTGAGTAGCGAGCCGACATATTGGAGGAGCGAGTTGGCGCAGACAGCGCAATAACCATGCTCTTTCATCAGTCGGTCTACTACGTCGTTGATGCGGCGTAGCTGCTCAGGGTCGGGGGTCTTGGCGGATGTGGTGATCTTGACCACGTCGCGCAAGTCGGCGAAGAGCTTCTTTTCGATGGCTTCTCGCAACCGCTCGTGCGACATATAGTCGAATTGCTGGCCTCTGCGCGCCAGGGTAGAGATGCGGATCAAGATTTCCTCGCGGAAGGCTTTGCGCGACGTGTCGGAAACCCCTATCTGCTCCTCGATAGAGCGCATCAGCCCCTCGTCCGGCTCAAGCTCTTCGCCCGTAAATGCATCATGCATCTTCTGGTTGTTGCAGTACGACTCTACATTGTCGAGATAGTTGTTCAGGAGAGTGCGCGCCGACTCCTCGAAGGAGTAGACAAATGCCTTCTGTACCTCGCGCCTGGCTATCTCATCGTACTCCTTGCGCGCTTCGCCGATAAGGTTCAGGTAATGCTCGCGCTGTTCGCGTGACACCGACGTGTGCTGTTCAAGGCCATCGCGCAAGGCGCGCAAAGCGTCTATAGGGTTGATGCAGGTAGCGCCCTCTTTTACTAACGCGCTCGACAGCCGGTTGATCACGTAGCGCGGCGATATGCCGTCCATCCCCTCGCGGTCCGACTCGTCCTGCAATTCTTTTACGTCCTTAGATTTATAGCCCTCTATCTCCTCACCGTCATAGAGCTTGAGCTTTTTCATCAGGCTTATATTGGCTTTCTTGCTCGCTTCAAGGCGGGTGAGCACCGCGAATACGGAGGCTACGTTGAGGGTATGTGGGGCTATATGAACGGTTTGCAGCGCGCTCTGCTTGAGCAGCTTTTCGTATATACGCACCTCATCGCTGACCCGCAGATTGTAGGGCACCTTCACCAGGATGATGCGGTCCTGCAACGCCTCGCTCTTCTTGTTGCCGATGAAAGCCTGGTACTCAGTTTCGTTGGTGTGCGACACCACCACCTCATCAGCGTAGATCATCGAGAAGCGGCCTGTCTTGATATTCTGCTCCTGCGAGAGGGTTAGCAACACATAAAGGAAGCGCTCATCAACCTTGAGCATCTCAATGAACTCCGCCATGCCTCTGTTGGCGACGTTCAACTCGCCGTCGAAGCGGTAGGCGCGAGGATCGCTCTCCGAGCCGTACTCACCTATCGTAGAGAGGTCTATTGAGCCTGTAAGCTCGCTAACGTCCTGGGACTTAGGGTCGGAGGGAGAGAAAGTGCCGATACCGAGTCTCTTCTTCTCGGAAAAGAGCACTCGATTCACAGGCACGCGCTCTATGTGCCCTTCGTAAGTATGCTCCAACTCGAAGCGGCAGTGCGGGCAGAGGTCGCCCTCGATATAGATCCCATACTCGCGCATGAAGTCATCGCGCAGCTCATGGGGGATCAGGTGGAGGGGCTCCTCATGCATGGGGCAGCCTCTGATAGCGTAGAGCGCGCCCGCCGCCGTGCGGGTATAAGCCTCAAGCCCTCGCTTCAACATAGAGACTATGGTGCTCTTGCCGCCGCCCACGGGCCCCATGAGCAGCAAGATGCGCTTGCGTACCTCAAGCCTTTGGGCAGCCGAGTTGAAATATTCGACTACTTGCTGCAACGCCTTCTCCAGGCCGAATATCTCGCCGGAGAAGAAATCGTAGGTGGTCAAGCCGCCTTTGCCCGTAGCGACGCCACCGGCCAGTATCATGTTGAAGATACGCGCATGAGCTAGCTCGGCAACTTTGGGTTTATCCTTCACGATGTCGAAGTAGTCGGCGAAAGTCCCATGCCAATTGAGGGATTGCTCTTGCGTGCGGAACTCTTCGAGCTTCTTGATCAGGTCCATACCACTTTCCTTTCCACCTTTGGCCTTCGGCCAAATTATGAATTATCAATTACAATTTTGCGCTCCAATTCATAATTGATAATTCCGCGGAGCCCGAGATAAATTGTGGCTGTTGAGATTGCCCGTCAAGCAGCGACGGAGGGGGTTTGTGAGCTTTCTTCCAGGTAGTGGTAGAGCGAAAAGTGACGGGTAGAGCGTGTGGTACAATACGCTTCTGTTGCCATACCTCGTGGATTCACCAATTACCCGATTATAGTAACCAGCAATCCATAATTCCGCGAAGCGGAAAGTAACTCCGCCGGAGGCGGGAGGTGGGGCGTCAGAGTGCGGCCCCGGATACAAAATTGTCCCCAGGGCGGCGCACTGTGGGGACATCAACAACATGTCCCGCAGGGGTCGGGACCAACCCTGATTTGTATGTTAATATGTTAACACCATTGCGCTAACTCTTTCAAGCTTTTCCACAGGTATTTGCGGGCTATAAAGCAATGACGAACGGGCTATTACTATCTCCTTACTCCTATTAACGCTGAAGAGCGCGTAAGGGTTGCATTACGGAGCCACAATAGCTTTGTTGAAGAGGAAAGCATCTGGTACATAGTTAAGGCTCGTTTGCGGCTCTAATGCGCTCTGAGACAGGTGGGTGACTGTAAAAAAGGGCTAGCGCCCACGCTGGGGGATCGGCTTCGGAAAGGTTTTGACCCGCCAGCTTCAGCATTGCCGACCGAAATGCCGGAGCTTTGTGCGTACTACGGATCGCGTATTGGTCGGCGGCGCGCTCCATCTGGCGTGACATGAAGTTCGCCGCAGGCATGGAGAGAATACCGAAGAGTGACATGGCTATCACGAAGAGGGGCAGAGCGGCCACGTCATCTATGCCCCGGAACCCGAAGAGAGGCACACCCCAGTCGAGCACAAGCGACGCTACCCACATGCTGATGACTACAAGCAAAGCCTCAGCCGCCAGACCTTTTGGGAGGTCGTTATGTACATGGTGGGCAAGCTCGTGCGCCAGCACCGTCTCTATCTCATCGGGCGTGTATGCAGTGAGAAGCGTATCGCCCAGGATAATGCGCCTGGTTCTTCCGAGGCCCGTTAGCATGGCGTTGGCTGCTGTGGTGCGGCTGCTCATATTCATTATATAGACGTCGCGCACCTTCGTCCCTGCCTGCTCAGCCAAATGTGTGAGCCGTTGCGCCAGGTCGGGGTCATCGAGGGGTTTGAGCTTATAGAAGATAGGCATGAGGAGCACCGGAGCAAGTTGCGCCATAGCCACAGCAAAGAGCCACACCAGCGCCGCCATGAGCAGCCACCACCATTGCGGGAAGGAGCGCAGCAGCCAATAAAGTAGTTCTAGCCCCCCAATGCCCAGCAGAGCGGAAAGCGCTAGCTCTTTGAGGTTGTCTGTAACCCAGCCCGCAAGGGTCTGCGTGGATAGCCCAAAACGGTGAGGAAGAATAAAACCGGAGTAGTAATCCAGCGGCAAGGCAACAATGGTGTAGATTGCACCGAGGGCGATGCCGTAAAGGGCAACCACAACCCAGGGGCTCGGCGAGATGCCTTCTGCCCAATTCCTGAGGACAACCGACCAGCCGCTAACCAGGAGCAGCAAGACCGCGGCGGCTGTGAGGGCAACTTCTGCAAAGAAAAGGCGACGCCTTATACTCGCGTACTCTTTAGCTTGCCGCTGCCTCTCAGGGTCGAGGTCGGCCTGCCTTTTCTCCCGCGGCTCCATCTGTTCAATCACTTCTACAGCTTAGCTACAAGGAGTTAGATATAGTGAGGGTATCAGCTACTAACCTCTGGTTTGATCTCCCAGTTAGGATTCTCAGCGCGTCGCCAGTCGGATATCCAACCGCGCTGCACGATGCAAGGGGAGTTATCTTCACTCTGGGGCGCGATAGCTACGGCTTCTCGTGAGTACCACTGAATGGTGCCGTTGACTTGCTCGTCGCTTTCCAGCCTTAGGACTACTGGCGTTTTGCTCTCTCGGCTCTCGTGAAGGAACTCGGTGAGGCGCTTGCGATAAGCTTCTCGCCTGTTGGTAAGGTCTTCTACAGATACACCAAAGAAAGCCGCGAGCTTCTGAAGGGCCTCATCATTATCGCCCATCCTGCGATGCTTGACCTCTATGAGATGGATGTCCCGCGCGGGCACCCCACTCCCTTCGGCGATCTCCCAGGGTGTAAGGCCGCCTTTGACGGCCCGCAAATATTTTATGTAATCGCTAAGGCTCATTCTATCCTACCAATGACTGACCACTGCCGGTGGTAAGCAGATGTTGCTAAACTCTGATTAGACCCCACGGTCCTCGTCCATGTTGTCCTTTTCAGGGGTGACAGGCTCTCCAACTCGGTCGGAGTCGAGCCCTGTATCCACAGGCTGGTGGCTGTGCTCTTCTGCCAGGGGCGCTGCTACTTCTGTTGTCTTGTCGCTGTTGGCTGTTTTGGTTGTGCTTGCACGCGGGCGAGCCGCCTTCTTGGGCGCTGCTTCAACTATGTTGTCGGTGTCAGAGACGATGCCGGCCTGGGTGTCACCATTAGCTGTGCGCCGATAATAGACGATTGCGAGCTTGCGCAGCACAACCTCCTCACCTGTTGCCGCGTGGTTTATGGTGATCGTATAAGGTGTGAAATCGGTGATGACCCCATTGAAGCGCTCGCCGTTGAAGAGGGTGAAGACGAAGGGGGCGTTTGCATCCTGTTGCTCTCGTAGGTAAGCAGCCTCTCTATCCTCTCGTCCTTCGGGCCACTGGCCGAAATGTACCTTGCGCGTGGGGGCTACCTCATCGGCCATCGCCCGCACTCGCTTTATCCACTCTTTCGCTTCAGGTTTAGTCAACATGGATAAGCTTTTACCTATCCGTTTCTCTAGCTGCTCCTGGTCTATCTCCAGGCGGGTGGTTAGCCGCAGCAGTTCTTCCATCTGGCCTTCGCTTATGGGACCGGGAGGTGGTGGCACGGGCCGGGATGACGGGCGAGTGGTGCGACCTTCTCCGCCCCTTCCATTATCTGCGCTACGCCGCTCATGTTCCTTGGGGTCCTTTTCGGTTGGGCCGTACGTGCGCGGCCTCTCATAGCTGATGGCGCTCGGCGGCTGGGGCATTGCTTGCGCAGAAACTGCGGACGGTGCCGCAGGTGGGGCTTGCACCGCAGGCGGTGGCACGACGGCAATCATCTGCTGCGGCTGGTAAGGCACACTGCTAGTCTGCTGAGGAAGGGGTGGCACCGAGCCCGCGGGCGGCATTAGGTCCTCAATTGGCACCCATAAAGCTTTCGCGATGAGCTTGGCGTGCGGCAGGGGGATGGGTTGCAGGCCATCTTCATACTCTGACAGCACCCTCGCTGGTATACTGGCCCGTGCCGCTAGCTGCGACACGGTGAGGCCTTTTTTCTCTCGTATGCTCCGTAGCATGTTCATAATTCAGGCTCCTGTTCCAACGCCTGCTGCGATTGCCTAGCAACGTATTCAGGCGAGCGCCGCTTCTAGTAGGATACGGCATTCGGTGGCAAAGTTGGGCTGTTTCTACGCTATTATACCTGTTTAGGCCGGAGAAACGCCACCTTTATCTCTCGGGGTAAATGTTCAGAGTTAGGGTAGAGCAACCTTCCTGGGGTATCTGTGAGGGTGTTCCGCCATCTGCCCACACCCGCCCTCACCCCATGCCCCTCTCCCTTCATGGGAGAGGGGGCTTTATTCCTGGACGGGGTATCAGGGGCTACGCCAGGCCCTCCAAGCCCCTACTCTAAACAGTTACCCCCTTGGTGGAATTATGAATTGATGATTAGCAATTGCGGTGATCTAAGTCGTAATTCATAGTTGTTTTATTTGCTCCATAGCTTGATGTACTGCCTGCAATTCCTCGTCGGAGAGCGATAGAGGAGAGTTACCGGCTTTGACGGGTTTGGCGTAAAAGCGGGTGGCTGTGCGGGTATGCAGGCTGCTTATCACCACACCATCCCCGGAAGGAGTAAGCAGCGCAAGGGCAAAGCTCTGATCGCCTCCCGTCTCCTGAAAAGGGTTGTAACGCACAATTCCTACGCATTGCACACTTCGGGCCACCGCCCCATTCAGGGCGGCTGCGGCTCTATGCAGTGTTTCTATCTGTTCGCTGTTCGACTCCAACCGGGCGCCCTGGCGAGATATGAGGTCGCCCAGCGATGCTGAAGCCGCACCCGGTCCAGCGCCTCTCACCAGGGCGCGAAGCTGCCTTTCTATGCGCCCAAGCCTCATAGTCTGCACGAGGAGCAGGATTCCAAAAACTACGCTCAGCCCCAACGCGCTCCAGGCTAACATCTCGCCGAATGACATAAATATACTGCTCCAAACAAAGGATAGAGTTGGCTGCGATTCTATCCCAGTCTCGGAAGGTTGTCAATCCAGGACTGACTGGTAACTGTTCAGCGTAGGGGTGGAGGGGCGTCCCTCCCCTCACCCCATGCCCCCTCTCCCCTTGTGGGAGAGGGGGCTTTACTCCTGCTGAGTGCACAGGGGACACCCCTGACGAGGTTACAGGGGTCTCCCCACTCTCCCTTTATGGGAGAGGGGGTTTGGGGTGAGGGTAGTCGGGAGTACATCCGCACAGATACCTCCAGAACTTTGTTCTACCCCAACTCTGAACTCTTGCGCTTATGTTCACGTTGGCGGAGATCATCTTCTTATGCTCTAATAGCATAAGCTCCCAACGGCTGTAAGGCCCTAATCTTTGGAGCCCAATTCGCGGAAGACCGTTAATATGTCGCCTTCTACTGCACTTTTGGCTACCCGGATTGCGTTCTTTATCGCCTTAGCGTTCGAGCGGCCATGCGGCTTGATCAATATGCCGTTGACACCCATGACTATGGAGCCGCCGTACTCGGCGTAGTCAAGACGATTGCCGAGGCGTCGGAAAGTGGGGCGCAGCCCGGCGGCGAGGAGCTTATTGATTGTGGAAGAGGTAAGCTCTGCACGAAGCAAGTCGAATATCATCTTGGCAACGCCCTCGGTGGTCTTAATTATCACATTGCCTGTGAAGCCGTCAGTGACCACAACGTCCGCCATGCCTGTCGGGATGTCTTTGCCTTCCACGTTGCCTATGAAGTTAAGCCCGCTCTCTTGCAACAAGGGGTAAGTCTCACGCACCAGTTCCGAACCTTTTGTCTCCTCTTCGCCGTTGGAGACAATGCCAACCCTGGGGTTCTTTACGCCCTGCACGCGCTCCATATATACCGCCGCCATCCTTGCCCATTGCAGCAAGAAGTGCGGGCGGGCGTCGGGAGTAGCGCCCACATCTACCAGAAATACCTTGCCGATGTTGCCCATAGCGGGAAAGACTATGCCCAGGGCCGGGCGGTCTATACCTTCGATGCGCTTTAGCAGAAAGGTTCCACCCGAAACGACCGCCCCTGTGTTCCCTGCTGACACGAGGGCATCCACCTTTTTGTCGGCGAGCAATTGCAAGCCCATAGACAGGGAAGAGTCTTTCTGCCGGCGCCACGCTGTTGAAGGCGTCTTTTCGTCCATAGGAATCACGGAGGCGGCAGGCTCTATTTGCAGGCGCAGCCCTGTAGTGTCGGCTTTTTGCAACTCGGCTTCTATGGCGTCACGCTGCCCCACAAGCGCTATCTCTATACCATATTCAAGAGCCGCCGCCGCAGCGCCTTTTACAGTCTCAGCAGGCGCTTCATCTCCGCCCATAGCATCAATGGCTATTCGCATCTGTCGCCCTTTCCCTTCTTCACTCGCCGTGAAACAACAATGGCTATTATATCATGGTGAGCAGGGATTAATGGAACAAGTCGGCAGCATCGCCAGGGCTTATGCGCGCTAAGTAAAGGGGTGAAATAGAATAAGAAAGGGGGCACTCTTCTACTAAGATGGGTTTCGACTAAAAAACTCACAGCAGAAAGGAACGCTCAAGTGCAGTATACAAGCAATGAGGAAGCTGTGCTTACCTTACCTCGCCACGAACAAGCAGACAGGTCCGCTCTCTCTATTGAGGCAGGAATTGGTCACTTGTACGAGGCGTTCTGTGCAGTCCAGGAACCCAGGACGTGCTCAACTGACTACACTGATTACACTGATTACACTGACTACACTGACTACATTGGAGGCTACATTGGGGCATCGAGAAGAGCTTACACTATCTGCTGCCAACTGGCTCTCTCATGGGGGAGTGCTTGATATGGTCCCGCTTCATCTTGACACCACACCGTCAGTCTCCCCCATGCTTAGCTAAGGTGTACGCTCGCTCGATGCATTTTCCCCCCTGTGTATCCGGATCAATCACAGTGACTACTCCTTCTTTGCGCTTGCGCAGAGCAATGCCGTTGGGACACCAGGTGCGGGTGAGTTGGTAAGAATAGCCTGCTTCGTACAGCACTGCCCGTATGGTAATAGCTCCTACTCGCTCCAATCCTCGACCCTCCGCACGTAGCGAGCGTTGCAAGGTGGACAACGACCGGGTAGCAGTGCCATCTTCTTGCTCACGGTTGGGGGTGCTTTGTACCTTGTGTAGAATGCGAGTGCATGCCTCACTACCGTAGGTAGGCTTGCGACCGCGACCACCGGCTATCTCTAGCGCCTCCACCCCAACTGCTGTGAAAATAGCTTCTCGCAGGCACGAATTGGAGCCTGCCGAACCTCTATTTTCATTCATAGGCGGGTGGCAACCAGCGATGTAAAACTCCTCTGAAATGCGGAGGGTAGTAGTATAGAGGGGTGCTAAATCACTCGTATTTTCATCGGTAATGGTGACCCACAGGGTCATGGCCTACTCTCAACGGTCACTATCAAATACAGTATCGCTTTCTGCAGCAAGCTGCTATATAATAGATAATAGATAATAGTAGAAGAAGATAGATGTCGGGTGCAACTCAGGGCTACACTGCTTATGTAGCCGCTTATGTTTATACAAGGGGGGCAATATGCTACCTCTCACCCGTAGTCTCACCCGTAGACCTCATCATCGCTCCCCACGCCCTGCTGCTATAGTACTGGCTCTCCTTGTGCTGGCACTGACATTACTTGTCGGTGAGCTTTCCTCCACAGGAGCTAAACAGGCAAGCGCTGCTCTCTCTTCACCCTACCCCACTTCGGAAGCCACTCTGGAGACTGCTCCTACAGTAGGATACCCCTTTCCTCCTACACCCACCGCGACACCTGTGCCTGAGCCTATCCTCCTCACCGACCCTGTGCAGGACCCTCACTCACCAGGGGTTGTGTGGTTCCCCTCCACAGGACACACTCTGCGTGGTCCTTTCCTCGACTACTGGACCAGCAATGGCGGCCTTGCTCAGTTTGGCTATCCTCTTACTGAGGAGTTCTTTGAGCCGGCAGGTGGTGTATCACAGAAGGAGCCTCTACAGGTGCAGTACTTTGAGCGTGCTCGCTTCGAGTACCACCCTGAGAACCAACCTCCTTATACGGTGCTACTCGCCACCCTGGGCACATTCTTCCACCCTCCTGATCCTAGAGTGCCTGCCAAAGCAGAGGCAGACCCGCAGAGCAGCTACTTCCCTGAGACCGGACACAACCTGAGTGGGGTGTTCAAGGAGTACTGGCTTGCTCATGGAGGGCTACCGGTAAATGGCTATCCAATAACAGAGCAGCTACAGGAGAAGAGCGCTACTGACGGCAGAGAGTACACAGTGCAGTACTTCGAGCGTGCGCGTATGGAGTACCACCCTGAGAATGCAGGCACACCATATGAGGTGCTGTTGGGTATGCTAGGCACTCAGCTAGCACAGAAGAATGGCTACCCATATGGCTGGTATCCTCTCTTTGGGCATGCTGTTGACTTCGCCTGATTGCTGGCAATCTAAGAGCTTATGGTCCTCCCAATTGCATGTTACCGGACTGTGGGTGTGCTGTGCTACGCTACGGCATTGATGAGGTAAACGACAGTTATCTTGTGCAAGTGAACACTTCCAAGGGTGGACCCATCTATTTACTATATTCAGATGTTCCATCTGGCTTCATTATCTTCTTTGGACGTTTGGCACGTCCTGGAGAAGAATTTACACCATGTCCCACAGGTGGAAATATCCATCCACCTGGCTACTTTGAATATAGACACCAGCCTAATCCCTCCCGGTGAAACTCCTTGACCTTTCAAGAGCAAAAGCGGTTTAGCGTTTAGCAGATGTGGCAGAAAAGCTCAGGCCGTGAGAAAGAGAGCTTCCTTCACCGGCTGTGGTAGCTCAATTGGCGTGAAATAGCTGTCGGGGTACAGGTAATCTTCTCCTGACTCGTCAGTCACCCTGAGATAGTGCTGCTGGGCAGCAGTGGTGTCGGCTATAACTCGATATATCTTTCGTACCTCCAATGAGGCCGGATAACCGTCGTTACGCACGCAAATTGCGAAGCTCCCCTCGTTAGTCGTTACGGTGTTCATCATTGCTTAGTCCAGGAACTTTTTGATCTTGTACTCCCTGTCTCCAATACCTGTTGCATCGGGGGTGGCGTAGAAGGCTTACTCCATGTTAGCCGGAGCTACTTGTTACATGTACTAGCTCGCCCTGCCCCATTGTTCGTAGGAGCTCTAATGTTTGGGGTATCAGAGGAGCGAGCGTTTGCAATCTGGTGTCCCTTGCAACCAGCACAACTATGGCTACTTTCCTACCCGTAAGATTTTGCTGATAGTCCATATTCTGATCCGCGGTTACGAAGGCATCAAAGCTAGCGTCTGCCAACCGGAGCAGCGCGCCGTTCTTTATGCCATCCCACTTCATTTCTGATACTGTTCGCACGTCATAATCTACAAAGTACTTCTTAAGCAGGCGCGGCAGGCACTCGTCAAGCAGGACTTTCATGCCTCTTGAACTATTAGCAGTCGCTTAACTAGACCAAGTACCGCTTTAGCTTGCTCACGGCTGACCGATGGGAAGTTGTCCAGAAACTCGTCGAGGGTTTCACCACCCTCCAGGTAGTCAATCAATGTCTGCACGGGTACGCGGGTGCCCATGAACACGGGTGTGCCGCCCAGGATCTCGGGGTCGCGGTTGATAAGTTTGTTATCAGTCAGCATGCTCAGGCCCCCACTTACCTTATCCTCTTCTTCTTGCTGGAAACGTAGTCCACCAGGATATACTCGCCTAGCGCCTCCGGGGTGGCGTAGAAGGCACGGCCTTTGTTGACCTTGGTCATCTGCTCTACGAAGTCGGCCATGTAGTAGCTGCGCTCCAGCATGAAGGTGTTTATCGTGATCCCTTCGCGGGTGCAGCGCACGACCTCGCGCATCGTCTCCTGGATGGTGCGAAAGGTCGGGGGGTAGTTGAAGAAGACGTCGCCGTCCTCCAGGTGGGCGGTCGGCTCGCCATCGGTTATGACGATTATCTGCCGGTTCGGTGTCTTGTGCCTCCCCAGCAGCGACCTCGACAGCATCAGCGCGTGCTGCAAGTTGGTGCCATACTGGTACTCGCTCCAGTCAAGCTGAGGTAGCATCTCTGCCTTCAACTCACGGGCATACCCTGAAAAGCCAATGATAAAGAGGTCGTCGTTGGGGAACTGCGATCTTATCAGGTGGTTGAGCGCCAGCGCCACCTTCTTCGCCGCCAGGAAGCAGCCCCTCAGCAGCATCGAGCGGCTCATGTCTATCAGCAGAGCAGTGGACGACTGGGTAAGTAGCTCGGTCGAGTGTACCTCAAAGTCCTCCGGCGAGAGGCGCACAGGGGTGCCCACACCCTGTCGCGCAAGTGAATTACGCAGCGTGGCATGCAGGTCGAGGTGGAAGGGGTCACCGAACTCGTAAGGCTTAGAGTCGTAGGTGCGTTCGCCGCCCCTGCCGCGTGCGCTGATGGGGTGCTTGCCGAAGGCGTCTTTCTTCAGGTAAGCAAAGATGTCCTGCAAAGCCTTCTGGCCCAGCTTGCGCGTAGCCCTGGGCGTAAGCTGCATCTCGTCACCCTGCCACTCTAAGTAGCCTGCTTCCTCAAGCTGCTTTGCAAGCTCCTGCAATTGCTCAAGGGCCTGTTTAGCGTCAGGCCCCAGCATTTGCCCCACCTTCTCCGAGTTGATTTCGTCCAGATTGTCGCCACGGCGGGCGGCGTTAAGCTCCTGCTCCAGCTTTTCAAGCTCGTCAAGCTGGCCCATCACCTGCATCGCCTCCGACATGGTAAGCGCCTCTTCGCTGTCGCCTGAGAAGCGATACTGGCGACCCTGCCCCGGCATTGGCATCATATTGCCGAGGTGCTCGGCAAGCTCGGACATTTCCTGGCGCAACCCCGCATCTTGCATAAGTTGCTCCATCGCGCTTTCAAGCTGGGCACGCTGTTGAGGAGACATCGAGTTGAGCATATTCTCCATGCGCTGCATCTGCTGGGCAAGGTGCTCCATTAACTGGTCGAGGTTTTGTATGCCGGGCGGAAAGTTATGCCCATGCTTCTGCATAAAATCCTCGAAGCGCGGCTCTTTGCCTTGTTCACGGTCGCGCAACATGGCGTTGAGGTCACGCAGCATCTCGCGTGTCTCTTCGAGGGCTTTGGGGTCCTGCTGCATCTGCTGCATACCCTCTTGCAGCCCTGAGAAGGTGTTTTGCATCATCTGCTGCTGGAGCATCTTGAGTAAATCCTGGAACTGCCGGCGAGCGTCAGGCTCCATGAAGTCGTAATCCTGAAGCGCCTTTATCTGCCCACCGAGGTCCTTCGGCAAATTATCAAGCTGCTCCCGGCGGCGATTAGCCATATTTTCAAGCATTTTCTGAAGCTGTTCGCGCTGCTCAGGGGAGATCTCCTGGTCGGGATTTTCGCTTTCGCCCTCTCCGGCATCCGGCGGCTGTTGCTTGCCCTCTCTAGCATCGTCAACCTGCCGGCGGCCCTCGTCTAGGCGGCGGTCAATGCCTGCGCGCTCGGTTTCCTTCACCTTTTCCAGGCGCTGCTGAATATCTTTGATAACCGAGTCCATGTTATGCTGCTTGAGGGTCTCCTGGCGCTGCTGCTTCAAGCGGTCAATGAGGTCGCGCAGGCCTGGCATCTTTTCGCCTGTGGGAAACTTATACCCTTGCTGCATCAGCTTCTCAAGAGCACGCCGCACATCGCCATGCTGCATAACATCTTCGGCGATAGCCTCCATGATTGCTTCGGCATCATATGGCATGATCTGCTGGGTGCCATCCCAGCGGGAATATCGGAAATTGCTCATGTTGGTTCTCCGGGGGTTAGGGGCTGGGGCCAAAAAGCCAGAAGTCGGGAGTGATAAGGCTCTACATGTAAGCGAGCAAGGGCTATTAGCTGGGACATGCTATAGCTGCTACTGACTCCTAGCGCCTGACAACGCTTTGTAATCTGTCAGCCTCAAGTGGGGCGCTTTCAGGGCTTTGTTCTGCGGCCTCTGTACCAGTATAGTCGTGATGCCATACTTTTTGCAAGACGACCCATTGGTCGGGAGCCTTGAGGATCATCTCCTCTATTAGCTGCGTCACTCTACGGAGATTGACATGCAGGTCGCGCTCGTTATCGCCGGTGCGCTCTAGCTCAAATGGGGGGGAGATAGTTACCATGTTGGAGTTGTTGGGGAGGCGGGTGGTATGTACAGGTATCAACGGTACTTTGAGGCGTAGTGCGAGCGCCACCGGGCCGGGCGGCAGGTCAGCTACAGCATCAAAGAACTGGACAGGCACCCCTGTGTCGTTCACATCGCGGTCTTGCGCCAGCATCAGGCCCTCACCGTTGCGCAAGAGCTTATAGATCAGCCGTACTTCAGAGCTACCCATCTTGAGGAGCTTCAGCCCGAAGCGCGAGCGCAGGCGATTCACGTAGTCGTACAGCTTTGGCGGTTGTATGTCTTCAGCGACAATAGACATCGGGTAGCCGCGTGCCGCCGCCATCTGAGCCACCAGGCTGAAATTGCCGATATGCCCACTTATGACGATAAAACCCTTCTTCGCGGCCACCGCGTTGTCGAGGTGCTCTATGCCGTACACCGCGATCTTGTGCTCCAGCTTGTTTTTGTCGAGGTAAGGCAGGCGCACAAGATCGTAATAGTTCTTCACGACGTTGCGTATGACCCTGCGTGCCATAGCCCTGCGCTGGCGCTTTGAGGTGCCAGGCATAACGTGGCGCATGTTATCCATAACTGCCTCGCGCACCCCTGGGCTGAAGTAGAATATCAACCCGCCTACAAGCGAACAAAGCCAGTACCCTGTACGCACAGGGAATACGCGCGTAAGCCAGCTTGCTATTCGTAAGAGGTAGTAGGTTTTCATAAGCGGGCACACTGTAAGGCAAGGTAACGAAGCAAGGCTACAGCCACACGCGCAGCCGTACACGCCGTACACCCTGCCTCTTTATCACACCCTGAATTATAACATTCTGCCTGCTTCATGAGTAGGCGCATCGCCAACCATCGAGAGGTCTACACCCTGCGAGCGACGGAAAGAGGGGCGCGGTTACGGGCAGCCCTCTTTCGCCTTTATTGCCAACCTGAGGTATAACCTACAAGATGCCCGTCACGGCCCCTCGAGTGCGCCCTGAGTCTGAGCCGCCTCGCCACCTTCTGCGCTTTACTTCTGCGTCGTGGCGGTCGGTGCGGGGCCACATCTGGCGGAACATGTACCACTGGTCGGGGTAATGGCGGATCACCCCTTCCATGCGGGTGACTATCTCCTGCGTGATTATCTGGATGTCGCGCTCTTTGTCCCCCGTCAGCAGAGGCTCGTAATCAATAGGAGGCTCGAAGGCTCCATAGAAGGTCTTGTTGCCGGGCTTGCGCGTGCAGTAGCCGACAACGATAGCGGAGCGCGTTTTGAGGGCGATAGCGGCAGGGCCGGTCGGGAGCCACGCGGTCTCCCCGAAGAACTGCACGGGCACGCCCTCGTTCGGCTGCGGGCGGTCAAAGAGGAGCATCACGATCTCGTTGTGCTTGAGGGCAGTGAATATCTGCTTGAGAGAGTTGGTCTCCATCTTAATGATGTTGATCCCCGACCTCTCGCGTGTGCCGTTGATAAGGTCGTCCATCCTCTTAGGCTCGAAGCTATCGGCTACCGCGTGGAGGGGGAGGCCGCGGCTGCCAAGAAGCGCGCCCGCCATGTCCCAGTTGCCAATATGTCCGCTGATGACGATAACCCCTTTACCCTTGCTGCGGGCCTTCTCAAGGTTCTCCCAGCCGTGCTGAAGGGGTATAGCTCTGCGTATATCGCCACTATCGAGGTAAGGATAGCGCAGGAAATCTACCAGCGTTTTTGCGTAGTTACGAAACGAGTCGCGGGCTGTTTCTTTCACCAGCTTCCAGTCGGCGCTGTCCCCCATAACCCGGCGCATGTTGCTCACGGCGTTTGCCGAGTGCTGCTTCCAGGTAAGATAGACAACATCGCCCACCACCGCACCCGCCCAGTAAGAAAAGCGTAGAGGCAACTTCCCCGTCACGTAACTTACCAACCTGAAGGTCCAGTACTTCACGCCGACCCAAATATGCTTGGCAGCCTTTCTAAAGATGCTCACTACGCAATATACCTTCCTCAACGTGTTGCGTGCGAAATCGGGATCAGAGACAATCGGTCCATAACCCCTTAGACAATACGCAGTATACTATCTACTTCTTGTGCCCATTCTTCGCGCTTACTACATCCGACTGTGGGACAGAGCCGTTCGCGGCGGGAGCGCCGTCGCTCATAGAGGCGTGAGGCTGGGTCACTTTTTCGGCAAGCTCGGCCATGTGCGCCTCTGACCCGCCTGCCGCTCGTGCGTTTTGCCTGGAGTACCTTACTATGAAGTCTTCCACCAAATCGTGGGCTATATCGTCGGTGAACTGCACGGGCGGGCTTTTCATGAAGTAGGAGGAGGGAGCCTCCAGTGCGCCACTCACACCGTTCTCCAGCGCCAGTTTCAAGCAGCGCACTGCGTCAATCACCACGCCTGCCGAGTTGGGTGAGTCCCACACCTCTAGCTTGAGTTCCATGTTCAGAGGCACATCGCCAAAGGTGGTGCCTTCGATGCGAATGTGGCACCACTTGCGGTCTTCGAGCCAGGGCACGTAGTCGCTGGGGCCGACATGCACATTCTTTTCTCCCAGGTCGTAATCAAGTTGAGAGGTGACAGCGTTGGTCTTGCTGATCTTCTTTGATTCGAGGCGCGAGCGCTCAAGCATATTATAGAAGTCCATATTGCCGCCGAAGTTTAGCTGGTAGGTGCGATCTATCTTCACGCCACGCTCGCGGAAGAGGCGGGTTAGCACGCGATGGGTGATTGTGGCCCCCACCTGGCTCTTGATGTCATCGCCGATGATCGGCAGGCCGCGATCCTCAAAGCGCTTGCGCCAGTATTCTTCGCGGGCGATAAAAACGGGAATGCAGTTGATAAAGCCAACTCCCGCCTCCAACGCCTGCTCCACGTACCACTTGGTAGCCATCTCGCTGCCCACAGGTAGATAGTTGATCACCATGTCGGTGCCGGTATCCTTGAGCACTTTCACAATGTCGGCGGTCTGACCGGGCGCTTTCTCGATTACGGTAGAGAGGTATTGGCCGAGGCCATCATGCGTCATGCCGCGCATCACAGGCACATTGAGGTTGGGCACCTTGCTGAACTTGTAGGTGTTATTTGGTTCGACGAAGACGGCCTCTGAGAGGTCTTTGCCCACCTTGTTTTTGTCTATGTCGAAAGCCGCGCTGAAGTCGATGTCACTGATATGATAACCACCGAGGCGCGTATGCATCAAGCCTGGTATAAAGACGTCATCAGCTGCCTCCTTATAGTATTGTACTCCCTGCACCAGCGAAGAAGCACAGTTTCCAACACCAATAACAGCCACGCGAATTTTCTTATCAGCCATTTGAATAGTTCTCCTTGTTGGCTACCAATTTTACAGCTCCGTTACCTGCTCAAACAACTTTCTATACTCTTGCAAGCGCTCGCGATTAATCCGATAGATACGCTGGCGGCCCAGGTGAGTAGGCGTGACCAGGTGTGCGCGCTTGAGGATGTGGAGGTGCCACGAAGTGAGAGGCTGGCTGAGTAGGAGGCGCTCCGAGAGGTCAAGCACGCTAAGCCCACCTTCGCGCCCTAGCTCCTGCAAAATAGCCAGGCGGTTCACATCGGCCACCGCCTTGAGGAAGGGCTTGAGGTCGCGCACAGCCTCCACCTGCTCGGTCGAAAGCACAGGCGGCGCCAGCTCCTTGGCCCGCCTGCGCGAGCCTCCATCGTGCTCAGGCTTAACAGAAGTTATTCCCCTATCCAAATCCAAGCTCATATCCCCGCAATCCAAACAATCTCGCGATACATAAACAACTGCTTATATAGTAAAACATTTATGTATCGCTGTCAAGACTGGATGCGAACTATGCGGAGCGACTACATCTAAACTGAAAAGAATGCAACGCAACGCATCGCGAGAATGGCACCGGTTGTAGAGAAGGGCGCTCACCCGAAAAAGCAAACAGCTACATAGAACACCATGGCCAATGCTGTGCATCCTGCACAATCTCCCCCCCTCTAATTGTGGTAAAACCATACTAGAATCCACCAGGCGGTATGAGGTGCCATTGGAGACGAATAGCGACAGGAACGAGCAAAATCATCTCCTCCCGATGCTCGAGGCGTTGAGATCGGACCCTGCTAAGGCCGCCTATTATAACAGCCTGTTAGCGCCTCTGCGCCGCTACGACCTGGAGCATCACGGTGACCTTGTGAAGACGCTTGCTGCCTATCTGCGCTGTGGGGGCAATGCCACACGCACAGCCGACGCTCTCTACCTGCATCGCAATTCGCTGAGATACAGGCTCGCCCGCATACAGGTGCTAACGGGCCTCGACCCCGATGAGCCGGATGCTCGACTGGCTTTGCAAATCGGCATCTTGCTGACGGCAAATTAGATAAGTAGCTGTAGGTAAGGGGGATATTTGTGAACAAAGATGGAATCACACGTACCAGCGCGCGCAACAAGCTGCCAGGCATCATCACCGCCATAAAGAAAGGCGACGTGATGTGCCAGGTAGATATGCAAGTGGGCGACAATCACATAGTGGCGATTATCACAGCTGAAGCCGCCGAAGAGATGGAGCTTGCGGTGGGGAAAGAAGCGATAGCCACATTCAAGTCTACTTCTGTAATGATATCCACACGCGACGGCGAGGAAAGCGGATTATCGTGAGCAGTGGAAAGGCGCTCTGTTTCGCTGCGCTGCCAATCTACCTGTTACTGCTGGCAAGTTGCAGAGGAATAACAACCACCCCCATAGACCCCGCTCTGGCACCCCTAACAGCTACTGCCACAGACGGGCCTGGCGGCACGCCAGGTGGCGCGGTCGTGATCTTTGCTGCCTCATCGTTAACAGATGCGTTCAGGGTAATGCGGGGCGGGCTTAGCTCCGCAGGCGTGGACCCCTCATACAACTTCAGCGGGTCGCAGGCTCTAGCCACACAGTTGGCTCTCGGTGCAAAGGCCGATGTCTTTGCCTCCGCAGACCTCCAAAGCGTGAACACGGCTATAGCGTCAGGCGCAGTTGTCAGTGGAACGGAGAGAGTACTGGCTACAAACCGGCTGGTAGTAGTCGTGCCTGTGGGCAATGGAGGCAAAGTAGCGGCGCTGAGAGACCTCGCAAACCCTGGCGTCAAGCTCGACCTGGCAGGCCCATCTGTGCCTGCGGGCAGCTACAGCTTGCAGGCGCTCGATAAGCTCTCCGGCGATGCAAGGTATGGGGCTGATTTCAAGCAAAAGGTGCTGGATAACGTCGTTTCCAGGGAAGATAATGTAAGGCAGGTGCTGGCGAAGGTGCAAGTGGGCGAGGCGGACGCGGGGATAGTCTACACAACAGACGCCGCAGTCCCAGGCACACCAGCAAACGGCAGCCATGTGCGTATTATAGGGATACCGGAGCAGTACAACGTAATCGCCCGCTATTATATAGCGCCTATAAAGAACGCTCAGCACCGGCAAAGCGCGCAACGCTTCATCCGGTACGCGCTATCAGATGCAGGGCAGGCGCAGCTGGAGAAGTATGGTTTTGGGCGCGGCGGCAGCACAAAGTAAATGAGAGTGAGCAGGAACCAACCATAATTAGCGGCCGGACAGGAGCGAAAGCCGGGGCTAATCGCCGGCAGGGGTGGGGACAGACGCTTGGGAGCCTGGCGTTGGGCCTTGCTGTATCGCTTTTCGTAGCCTTTCTGGTGTTGCCGCTCGCAGCGGTCCTCCTGCGAGTGCCATTATCCACGCTGGCCGATTACGCCGCGCGGCCAATAGTCCTTGACGCGCTGGGGCTGAGCCTCTTTACCAGCCTGGTCAGCCTCGCGCTGATCCTCTTATTTGGCACGCCTGTGGCCTACCTGCTGGGACGCTATCGCTTTCCCGGCAAGCGCATCCTCGAAACATTGATAGAGTTGCCGCTGGTCATGCCCCCCGCGGTGGCGGGAGTAGCTTTATTGCTGGCCTTCGGCAGGCGCGGGCTGCTAGGGCCAATCTTCGATAGCCTCGACCTCGATATAGCCTTCAGCACTGCTGCTGTGGTGCTTGCCCAGACCTTTGTGGCCTCGCCTTTCTATCTGAAAGCTGCACGATTGGCTTTCGCGGGGGTGCCGCGACAGCTAGATGAGGTAGCTGCCACCGAGGGCGCGGGACGCTGGGCACGCTTCGCTAGGATCATCCTTCCGCTCGCGCTGCCTGGCATCACAAGCGGGGCGGTGATGGCGTGGGCACGCTCGCTGGGAGAGTTTGGCGCAACTATCCTCTTCGCGGGCAACTTCGAGGGGCGCACGCAGACAATGCCTCTGGCGATCTACACAGCTCTGGAAAGCGACCTGAACGCGGCCATAGTGCTATCAGCAATCCTGGTGGCCGCCTCCTTCGTGCTGCTGATCACCTTCAAGCTCCTTTCAGGCCGCCAACTCGATGTGGTGGGACTGGGGGAGTAAACACCACCCTCAATGGCATAAAGCTTGCTCCCACAGACGCCGTGAGCCAGCACATGCGCGTTTAGAAGCAGGAGGACGAGAATGGAGCAGGACCCGACAAAGGGCGCAAGGCCCGAAATGGAAGACTACGGCAGTCCCTCGACAGATTACGACCAGGATGCTATGAGCGGTAACAAAGCTATAGACCAGGGGAAGTATAGCGGCGGCACCGCAGGAACGCAGCAGGGCGACACCGAAGGCGAAGAGTTCGGGGAGTTCAAAAAGACAGGCACAGGCACCGACCTGACAATTACGATGGAGAACACCGACCCTCTAACCGGCACAGTACGAGGCGGAGAAGAGAACGCTGACGACATAGCAGACGCGGACCACTACAGCGCGGAGGAAGGAGAGGTCTCATCGCACGGCCACTTCGGTGGGGGCAGTGCAGGCAGCGTCTCCGAGACGCCAAACAGCTAATCGGGGCTGGCCGCTGACCTTCCAAAGCTATCGTCAATTAACGGCAAGCTAGAAACCTCTGCCATTTACGCTGAGCCAACAATAATGCGAAACGCAAAGGCACTGAGAAGGCGAAGAGCGCAAAGAATCAAGCGGCCAGTTCAGCAATACACCTCATAAAGGGCGGCAGTCCCACGCCCGGCGGCTGACCGCAGAGGGGTCAGCCAACCGCAGGCGGCTGGGGTTTGGCTGCTCTCCTTACACTATCAGCTTCATGGCTAGTACCTTACCAGCTAAATAGTAACGGTTAATGATAAACTTAGGGCATGAGAACAAAACATGCCATCCAGTTGAGCGACGAGCAGCGCGTCGAACTGGAACAACTAACCCGCACGGGCAAAGCTGCGGCTCGTGTACAGAACCGTTCCCGCATCTTACTGATGGCGGATAGAGGCAAGAGCGATGCTGAGATTGTGGATGCCCTCTCCATCAGCAAACCTACCGTGGAACGAATACGCCGCCTGTGC